>NZ_CP040812.1:2176841-2487818 GCF_006159205.1 Antarcticibacterium flavum
ATAAAAGATCCCTGAACCAAAAGCTCATCGATATGATGATAAGTGAGATCCCAGATGAAAGTAAATATTGTGTAAGTTATGGGCAGTTAAAAGGTTGTTACTGGACAATCCCGGCAACATCTACCCAGGGTACCACGAAGGAGGATGATAAGGACTATATCGCAAGGGTATCGGGTTCCCCCAGGATGGATCTCGAACGTCATAAAAAGGTATTTCTGGAATTTGTGGAGCAAATTTGATTTAATAATACTCACATTTTTCAAGTAATTGCCAAAATAATCCAGCTGTAATATGAAGAAAAAAATCGCCATCTGTTCATTTTTAATTCTTATTCCGCTGTTGGCACATTCCCAGGAACGGCCGGTAAGGATTGGAATAGCGGGGCTTACCCATACCCATGTACACTGGCTGCTGGGCAGGGAAGATTTGGGCGATGTGGAGATCGCGGGAATTGCAGAGCCCAACCGGGAGCTGGCACAGCGGTATGCGAAGCAGCATGGTTTTTCCATGGACCTGGTCTACAATAGCCTGGAAGAAATGATTGCGGCAACCAAACCTGAAGCCGTAGTCGCCTTTGGAACTATTTTCCAGCACCTGGAAGTAGTCGAAGCCTGTGCCCCCAAAGGTATCCATGTAATGGTTGAAAAACCCCTTGCGGTAAATATGGAACACGCTTTAAGAATGCAGTCCCTGGCGAAGGAGCATAATATACATTTACTCACCAATTATGAGACCACCTGGTACCCCACCAACCAGGAAGCCAAAAAGCTCCTTGATGAAGGTACTGTTGGAGACCTGCACAAAATAATTGTAAGAGATGGTCACCGGGGACCAAAAAAGATTGGGGTTAACGAAGAATTTCTTGAATGGCTCACAGACCCTGTACAAAATGGTGGCGGGGCACTTATGGATTTTGGCTGTTATGGCGCCAATCTTGCCACCTGGATACAGGAGGGCAAAAAACCTCTGAGAGTTACCGCCGTCACCCGGCAATTACAGCCTGAAAATAATCCGCTGGTAGAGGATGAAGCCAATATCATTCTGGATTATGAAGATGCCACGGTGCTCATACAGGCCTCCTGGAACTGGCCCATTGGCCGAAAGGATATGGAGCTCTACGGCCTAACAGGAGTGATCTATTCTGATAACCGGAATGACCTGCGGGTGCGCCAGGCAGAAGGCTATGATAATTACAGTGAGGAAGCGCATAAGCTGCAGGAATTGAGTTACCCGTACAACGACCCCTTCGCTTATTTTGCCGCGGTAATAAGGGGGCAGATAATCCCGGCAGAAAATGATCTTTCTTCGCTCGAAAACAATATGACGGTAATGGAGATCCTCGACGCAGCCCGCCGTAGCGCCGAAAAGGGAAAGACGGTTAATTTAAACCCCTAACCTTACTGCTGTCTACTGAGGCAACAAGGATTAGAAAAAAGAATATCTTTAACCCGAACCCTGAGTCCAAGGCAGATTTACTGTTTTTACTTTTTACTAATAAATATCAGGGCCGTATCTGTTTTTTCAGCCAAACCTAAGGCAAGATGCCCAAAAGCCTTTTCGTTCCTCCCTGCTTTTCCAAGTCCCATTATCACCAGGTCATGTGCTGAAGCCTGACTTATAAGTTCTGCTTCCACATCATCATTTACAATGATATGCACCTCTATCTTGCCCGGAATAATTCTGCTCGCAAAGCGCGAGAGCTTCAGGTGGTTTCGTTGGAGGGCTTCGCGGGGGGTGTTTGCCGGCAGGATCTGTATGAAATTTATCGCCGGTTGTGAAGCACGCCAAAGACTGGCAGCCACACGTGCCCTTAACGGATCGTGACTTCCAAATCCCGCAACGGGAATAAGGACCTTTTGTGCTGTAGTGATCTTCCAGCCGCTATAAGGCTGCCGGAAAACCACCACATCTGCCTTCACATGTTTTACCAGTTTTTCAAGATTCTCATTTGTCTGTAAATCATTAAGATCGCTTAATCCCAGCAGCAGGCTGCGGCAATTATGAACTTTTACCACCCGCTCGATCTCTTCCCAGGGATGTGCGGCTATTGTTGTAAGCGTATCGGGTCGCAAGCCAGCTTCGAAAGAGGCTTTAAGGGCATATTGGGTGGCATCGCGGCTTGAGGCCAAACTTTTATCCAGTTCACCCTCCTCTGTCCCGGAATAACAATGGAATGCAGCAGCACCCTTCCTACCACAGGCGGGGCCAGTGCATTTGCCAGGAAAACCATCGATGCTGCGTTGGCAGGATTGGAAATAGGAAGCAAAACAAGAGGACTTAATCCCCTTAATCGCACGAGGTCCGGGTCCAGGGCATGTTCCGATGCTTCTATGGTTTGTGCCTTCTTCACAAAAAAGGAAATAAAGAGTACAGCTCCAATAAGCAGCCAAAGCAGGGAGATCAATCCCGCAGCCGGCACCACAACTGCCTGAAATATTGCCAGCCCAAGGCAGGCAGCCATTCCCACAATTGGAAGAACAGGAAAGAAGGGAGCTCGAAAGGTGTCGCTCTCCTTATAGCCACGGTTGCGCATTAAGATCATAATGAGGTGCGCCAGGGCAAAGGTGATGAGGAAGATCAAACTGGAAGCCGCACCCGCCGCGGCCACATCTGGCAGGATCAATACCAGCAGGGCAACGATCCCGCAGGTGATCCAAATGGACATCACCGGGGTACCATATTTCGCATCGATCCTTGAAAGGTAATGCGTGAGGGTACGGTCTTCTGCCATTCTCAGTGAGATCCTGGAAGCCGCAAAAAGGTTAGCCTGCAGGGCAGATAACATTGAAAAGATACCGGCCACCAGTACCAGCCAGAACCCAAAAGCTCCCAGATAATTTTGTGCCGCGATGACCAGGACCGTTTCGGGATCTTCCACGCTCATCGCAGTAATAGATCCACCCGGTAAAACACCCACGGTAGACATTACAAACAGCAACGGGAGGTAGACCGCCAGTCCAACTGCAAGGGTACCCATCATAGCTTTGGGAATGGTTTTTTCAGGAGCTTTAATCTCCCCTGCAGCAGATCCAATGAGATCAAAACCCTGCAGCGCGATAAAAGTATACCCCATCGCCGCGACCACGCCACTGAATCCGCCTGAGAAGAAGGGGTCGAGGCTATTGGCAATATGATCAAAAGGTGTTTGTATAAAAACCGCAAGCCCCCCGGCTATAAGGACAGCGAAAACCGCCAGTTTTCCAATATTGATCACTGCGCCCCCGTCGCCTGTACCTTTTCTAAGGCTGAAGGCAAAATAAGATATGGCTGCAAGAGCGAGCAGGACCGGCAAAATGTCGTTTTCCAAAAATTGGCTGAAGCCTCCTGCGGGAATTTGCTGAAGAGCGAACACGGCAAAAGCCCCAAATCCAAGGGCATAGAGAACTGCCGCTACCAGGGAAGCAAACCACACGATCCACCCTACCCCAAAGGCCACCTGCAGCGAGAGGGCTTTCTTAGCATAGGTGTAGGTCCCGCCCGACTGCGGATTTGCTGAAGCCATTTCAGCAAAACTTAGGGCAGTAATGAGGGCGATAAGTCCGTTTAGTGTGAACGCGAGGATTGCAGATGGTCCACTTACTGCAAAGGCAACCCCTGCAAGGGCCAGGATCCCACCACCTACCATCGCTCCCACCCCAATGCCAAGCGCACCCATGAAACCTATGCTGCGGGTTGATGATGGTGTGGAGCTATCTTTACTCATAATGGATATAATCTGCGTATAAAACTGGTGATTTAACTTCTTTTAAAATTACTCAAAAGATCGGCGCTTTAAATCTTAATTATTGACAAAAACCCGGGGCCCTACAAAAGCATGTAAATTAAATACCGGCAAGCATTCATAAACTGTAATCTACTTGTTCTTTTCCAGCGAGAATACCCTTTAAATTATTTAAAGCTGAAATTCCCCTTATTGGCCAATTCAATCCAAACAGGGGCGTGGTCGCTGGTCTTTTCCCAGCCCCTCACTTCCTTATCTACCCCTGCCGTCACTAACTGGTCCCGTAACTGCGGGCTTAAAAGGAAATGATCCAGCCTTAATCCAGCATTGCGGCCATAGGCATTGCGAAAATAATCCCAGAAAGTATAGACCTCCTCGCCGGGGAAAAGCTCCCGTAGAGCATCTGTCCAGCCCTGGCTTAGCAAATTACTGTAAGCAGTGCGCACCTCTGGCATGAAGAGGGCATCATTCTTATACTTCTCGGGTTTATAGACATCAAGTTCTGTAGGCATCACGTTATAATCTCCTGCCAATACCACCGGGGTCTCCAGATCCAGTAAACTTGAAGCGTGCTCTGTAAGACGCTTAAACCACCGCATTTTATAATCAAATTTTGGCCCGGGGGCCGGATTGCCATTGGGGAGGTAGAGGCATCCTACAATAATATCTTCTACCAGGGCCTCAAGATAACGACTTTGAACATCGTCCTCTTCCCCGGGGAGCGTTCGTGCCACTTCGATAATTTCCAGGTCTTTGGTGAGTATGGCAACCCCGTTCCAGCTCTTTTGTCCGTTCCAAATGGCATTATATCCTGCAGCGGCAATCTCCTTTTGAGGGAATTTTTCATTGGGCGCCTTTAATTCCTGCAGGCAAACCACATCTGGCTTCGCTTCTTTAAGCCAGCGTAAGAGCACAGGCAACCGGCCATTAACTCCGTTCACATTATAAGTGGAGATCTTCATTGTTTCTTTCTGAATATAATAACTCAAGGTACTAATAATTGGAAACCCGGCAGCAACCTTGGAATGCAAGATATTGAAGTAGCTAGATCTTTTCTGAAGGAGGAGTGATATAAGAGTACATTTCAGGTTATTTCTAAAGTATGTTTTAATAGCAAAAACCCTTCAGCAGAAAACAGAAACTATTACCGGCCTCAAAATACCTTCAGATGGAAAGCTAAAGGGTAGAACTTATTCCTTTTTATAGGTATTTATACCCGTAATGCCCCTGCTGTAAAACATGGTATTTCTTACCTTTGAAATATAACTACCTGAGATGAAAAATTTAGATGACCTTTTGCTGCTTGGAGATCCCCGCCTTTATGAGACGTGTGAACCTGTCGAAAAAAACGAGCTACCGCTGGTTGATGAGTGGGTGCGGGACCTGGACAATGTTATGAAGGAAATAAGGGCAAAATATAACTTTGGAAGGGCAATTGCAGCGCCACAACTTGGCATAATGAAGCGGCTTATTTATATGAACATAGACCGGCCGGTGGTTTTTATAAACCCGCAATTCACGTATCTAAGTGAGGAAATGTTTGAAGTATGGGATGATTGCATGAGTTTCCCTAATCTCCTGGTGAAGGTAAAGAGGCATAAAGCAGCTACTATAAAGTATCTGGACGCCTCCTGGCAGCCGCAGGAGATGAAATTGACAAATGACCTAGCTGAACTGTTACAGCACGAATATGACCATCTAAACGGCGTGCTATGTACTATGAGAGCCATAGATGAGAAGTCTTTTAAGTGGAGACTGTAATAAAGAGTCTGGACCGCTACGCTGTTAGAGTCTAGAATCTAGACTAAAATTTTGCAATTGGAATAGAAACCGGAACACAGGTTTCGAGGATTTGGAGTCTATAGTCCGGACTGAAAAATTAAAGAAATGGAAAACACCGCTTATTATATAAATGAACCTTCCGGGGAGTTGCCTCAGGATCTTACGCATCAAATTTTTAGCAGCAGTGATGCAAGGAAATTTCATTCTTCTTTAGCTCAATATAAACCATCACCTCTTGTAGAATTAAAAGAGGCAGCAAAGGAATTGGGAGTAAAAAGCATTTTTGTGAAGGATGAATCCCGCAGATTTGGACTCAAGGCTTTTAAAGGTCTCGGGGCTTCTTATGCCATTCACAGGATCCTGGAGGAAAATCCTGAAATTGATATCTTTTGCACGGCGACAGACGGGAATCATGGCCGCGCTGTGGCCTGGAGCGCCAGAATGCTAGATAAGAAAGCCTATGTATTTATGCCGGCAGGAAGCACCACTGCGAGAGTTGAAGCAATAAGAAATGAAGGTGCAGAGGTAGAGGTGGTTGATGGAAATTATGAAGCTGCCTGCGCCAGGGCGAAGGAGATGAGTGACAGGAACGGCTGGCAATTGGTACAGGATACTGCCACAGAAGATTATGAAGAGATCCCGGCTTACATAATGGCAGGCTATTTTACCCATTTCAAAGAAATGGAAGACAGCATACACTCATTGCCGGAACCCGGTATAGACATCGTATTTCTGCAGGCGGGGGTAGGCAGCTGGCCTGCCGCTGCAGCCTGGTATTACCAGAACCGGTATGGAAAAAATAGGCCTCAACTGGTCATCGTGGAACCTGCTGAAGCTGCCGGCTTCCTTACCTCTTTTAAAAGCGGAAAGCGCAGCAGCCCTTCTGGCAATTCCAAAACAATGATGGCAGGCTTAAACTGCGGAATCCCCTCCACCACTGCCTGGGAGATCCTGAGGAATACAGCGACTGCCTCAATGGCCATTGAAGACAGCTTCATGGAACAGGCAATCAGGATGCTTCATAATGGACAGGGAGATGATCCACGCGTGGAAGCAGGAGAATCTGGCGCAGGAGGTTTTGCGGGTTTTCTAGCTTTGATAAATGATAACCGATTTGCTGAACTTAAAGAGGCCCTGGGTATCTCAGCAAAAACAAGGGTCCTGGTCTATAATACGGAAGGTGCAACAGATCCTCAGAACTTTCAGAAGATCATAAATCAGACTCCCGGTTAAATTCAGTGTATATCTTATTTCTGAAACCAATGTCGACTGGAAATCCTGAAGACATTCAAAGTTGAAACAGAAATAGAGGTCAATAAATCTGATAATCTGAAAATGACAGAAAAATCGGTCCAGATTCTGGATTCTAGCAGCAAAGCGGTCCAGATTCCTTTACCGGAACATTAAGTCATAATCTTCCCTAAACTATTTTATTCATAATTAGGTTTTTAGTAACTTAGGTAAAACAGTACTAACCAAAAACCAAAGATTATGTATTTATATGTAGAGTTATGGAATGTAACCCAGAAATGGATGGACCTTTCCAGGGAAGAGAGAAAGGATTTTTTTGACAAAGTTGGGCCGGGAATACAGCAGCTTATGGGCTCGGGGGTGGAGCTTACCGGCTGGGCAATGAATGATGAGCATACCCCCTACCGCAGCGATTACCGCTATATGGCAGTTTGGACCCTGCCTTCTATAGATGCTGTAAAGGAACTGGAGAAAGCGGTGGCGGACTCCGGCTGGCACAAGTATTTTTCGCAGGTGAATGCCCGCGGGGAGATCATTCCTTTGAACAAGGCCATTGACAACCTCATCAATCTTGAAAAACAGTCTACCTCAATTATCGAATAAGTGACAACCTTATATAAAAACGAACCCCGGCAGCTTGTGGCTCCGGGGTTTGTTTTTTAATTTAGTTTCATTTCGGGGATATCCCCATCAACAATGAGGGTTCCCTCTGTGGCATTTTTTATTTCCTCCACGCTCACCCCGGGGGCTCGCTCCAGAAGCTTAAAGCCTTTATCGGTTACCTCGATCACAGCGAGATTGGTAACTATTTTTGTCACACAACCCACTCCCGTAAGTGGCAGGGTACATCTTTTAAGAAGCTTGGATTCCCCTTCGCGGTTGGTATGCATCATAGCAACAATTATATTTTCAGCAGATGCTACAAGGTCCATTGCGCCTCCCATTCCCTTCACCATTTTTCCCGGGATCTTCCAGTTGGCTATATCACCGTTCTCTGCCACTTCCATAGCTCCAAGGATAGTAAGGTCAACGTGCTGCCCGCGAATCATCCCAAAGCTCATGGCAGAATCAAAGAAACTCGCACCCGGCAGGGCTGTAATGGTTTGTTTACCGGCATTAATAAGATCTGCATCCTCTTCCCCTTCAAAAGGAAAAGGTCCCATACCCAGGATGCCGTTCTCGCTCTGGAACTCCACTTCAATATCATCTCTTACATAATTCGCCACCAGAGTGGGGATGCCTATCCCAAGGTTCACATAATATTTATCCTTTACTTCCTTTGCGATGCGCTGTGCTATTCCGTTTTTATCTAACATATTTTTTAATTTGAAGATGTGTTGATTTGAAGATTTAATTTGATGATTGGTTGATTTGAGAATTTGAGGATTTTTCCGCTACTCTTCAAGGAGAAAAATCATTTTCAAATCGCCTCATTTTCAGATCTTCATATCACTATCGTTTTCTAACAGTTCTCTGTTCAATTCTTTTTTCGTAATTGCTGCCCTGAAAAATTCTTTGCACAAAAATCCCCGGGATATGGATATGATTTGGATCCAGTTCTCCAGGTTTTACCAGCTCTTCTACCTCTGCCACGGTAATCGTCGCAGCACCACACATCAACGGATTGAAATTTCTCGCTGTGCCTTTGAAGATAAGATTGCCTGCCTCGTCGCCTTTCCAGGCCTTTACAAATGCGAAATCGGCCTTATAAGCTTCCTCAAGGACATAATGTTTTCCATTGAATTCCCTGGTTTCCTTCCCCTCGGCCACCTCTGTCCCATAACCTGCGGGGGTGAAAATTGCAGGATATCCCTGCTGCGCTGCCTGGCACTTTGCAGCAAGCGTACCCTGGGGAGTTAATTCCACCTCGAGCTCCCCGCTTAGCATTTGTCTCTCGAATTCCGCATTCTCTCCCACGTAGGAAGAGATCATTTTGTCGATTTGTTTTTTCTGAAGTAAAAGGCCCAGGCCAAAATCATCTACCCCGGCGTTATTAGAAATGCAGGTAAGATTTTTAACATTGAGTCTTACCAGTTCACTTATGGCATTTTCAGGAATCCCGCTTAAGCCGAAGCCTCCAAGCATCATCGTCATTCCATCTTTAACTCCTTCCAGCGCTTCCTGTACGTTCTTTACAGTCTTTTTGATCATTAGATTTCAGTTTTGCGAAAATTACGAAATTAATGAGCTTACTACAACGTTTTCTTCAAAAAGCCGGGTGTGACTTAAAACACAAAAAAGCCCCTCAACTTTTTTAAAAGTTAAAGGGCTTATTTTTTATATGGTGAATTGGATTTACCTAAGAGTTTTAGAATTCAAGTTCATCTGGCAGGGATTGATAATCATCATTATTCCTGCCATAGTCTCTGCAATTCACTTCAATAGTAAGACGTTCGGGTCGGGGAAAATCTCCCGAGGATATTTCCAGGGAAGGATCTGCATATACCTTTTTCATATAGATCCCCCAAATTGGAAGGGCCATAGTAGCTCCCTGTCCATAACGTATGCCCGGGAAATGCACAGAGCGGTGTTCCCCTCCTACCCAAACACCGGTTACCAGGTTTGGTACCATTCCCATGAACCAGCCATCGCTTTGGTTTTGTGTTGTTCCGGTCTTACCTGCGATTGGGTTCTTAAAATCATAAGGATATCCTGTTACAGCGCGTTGGTAATCGATATTGTTGGTTGCCCAGGTTCCTCTTAACCTGGTCCCAGAACCTCCCTGTGTTACTCCCTCCAGGAGGTTTACTGTGACATAGGCTGTTTCCTTGCTCATCACATCCCTGGTCTCGGGCACATGCTGGTACAGGATAGTTCCATTCTTATCTTCAATGCGGGTAACAATAACCGGTTTTACATAAACTCCTTCATTCACAAAGGTGCTGTAGGCAGAGACCATTTCGAAAACGCTCATATCTGCCGTACCAAGTGCAATTGCAGGTCCCTTATCCACATTCCTGGTATCAATTCCCAGTTTATTGAGCATTTCAATCACCGGGCCTGTTCCTGTCTTATCAATTAAACGGGCAGTAACGGTGTTTACAGATTGTGCCAATGCCTCCTTTAAGGTCATCATCCCGCTGTACTCATTATCACTGTTACGGGGAGACCAGTCATTCTGGTTTCCATGCCTGCCTGCCTCAATAGTAAAGTGGTTCCTGGGAAGCGTATCACATGGCGATAATTTTAGCTGATCTATAGCAGTGGCATATACAAAAGGTTTAAAGGTAGAACCTACCTGCCTTTTAGCCTGCTTCACATGTTCATACTTAAAATGCTTGAAGTTTATACCACCAACCCAGGCTTTTACTTCTCCTGTTTGTGGGGTCATAGACATCATTCCTGTATTAAGGAAGGATTTATAATATCTTATGGAATCCCGTGGGGTCATCACCGTATCCTTGATCCCGCTCCAGCTAAAAACGCGCATTTTAGTTTCCTTATCAAAGGATTTCACAATGTCCTCCCTGGATTTTCCCTGGGCTTCCATTTGCTTCCACCTGTCAGAAATTCGCATTGAACTGTTGATGATACCCTCGATCTCTGCTTCATCTATATCGCGAAAAGGAGCTGTCTTATTATTCTCGTTCTGCCTGTCAAATTCCTTTTGAAGTTTGGCCATGTGCATTTCTACAGCATCCTCTGCATACTTCTGCATTTTGGAATCCAGGCTGGTGTATATTTTTAATCCGTCCCTGAAGATATTATACTGTTCCCCGTCAGGCTTAGGGTTTTTCTCGATCCAGTCCCTCATGAAACCCTGAAGGTATACCCTGAAGTAAGTTGCGATCCCATCATCATGCCCCTGTGGGGTAAATTTGATTTCCATAGGCAGGGCTTGAAGAGAATCCCTTTCCTGGGTTGTGATAAAATTGTTTTTCGCCATTTGGCCCAATACCACATTACGCCGCTGCTCCACAAGGTCTGGCCGGCGCATAGGGTTATAATAAGCTGCGTTTACAAGCATTCCAACCAGTACAGCACTTTCTTCTATATCAAGATCTTTTGCTTCTTTATCGAAATAGATCCTGGCAGCAGACCGTATTCCAACCGCCTGGTACACAAAATCGTGTTTATTGAAATACATAGTAATGATCTCTTCTTTGGTATACTGCCTTTCCAGCCTCACCGCGATGATCCATTCCTTAAACTTTTGTAAGACCCTGCCGGTAAAGCTCCTGGAAACATCCTCGGTAAAAAGCTGTTTTGCGAGCTGTTGGGTAATGGTACTGGCACCTCCCCTTTCGCCAAGATACACCGCTGCACGCATTGTGCCCCTGGCATCTATCCCGGAGTGGTTATGAAAACGTTCATCTTCAGTAGCAATTAGAGCCTGTACAAGATGGGTTGGCAAATCCTCATATTTTATAGGAGTCCTGTTCTCGCTGTAATACTTTCCAAGGGTTTCCCCATCTGCCGAAAAAATTTCTGTAGCGAGATTGGTCTCAGGGTTTTCAAGCTCCTCGAATTTTGGCATTTTTCCAAACGCGCCCCAGCTCGCAAGGAGGAACAGGAAAATAATAGTTAGTATACCAAGGGAAAACAATGTCCAGAAGCCAATAATATATTTACTGTAGCCGGTGTTTTTTTTAGATTTTTTTGATGGGTTTGCCATTTGTGCAATTACATTAATTTTGGGTATTCTCTATTCGGAAACCTACCTGGGTAATTCCTTCCAGGTTTTCGATACCTTGCTCACTGTCGCTTTTGCGCATTGCATGCCTTAGGGTGACTTCATACCGGCCGGGTTCATTGAACCTTACCTGTTCCTTATACCACAACTTATTTTCCTTCACGTCACCAAATCCTGTGCCAAGCCATTCCCCTCCCGGTGCCGCCATTTGATACTCCAGGGTATCTGTGATCACTTTCCCATATGGAAAATGGATCTGGGCTATTAAAAAAAGATTGCTATAGGCAAAATCATTGTTATTTCGAACGTTAATAAACAGGTCGTAATTTTGTAAGGTATCTATATTCTCAAGCTTAAACGTTACAACAGAATCTTTATTCCATGTACCGGGAAGAGATTTGTATTCGTCGAAAACCCGGTCCTTATCACAAGAGGTAACAAAAGCGGCTGCAAGGACAAGCAGCCCACATAAAAAAGATCTATGCATTCTTAGAAGGTTTTCCTTTACGACGCTTTGATTTTCTTCTCTTCTTATTACCAGATCCTTTTGGAGCATCAAAACGGGTAAGACTATCCTGCCCCACCACATTGTTGAAATCTGATTTTGTTTTCTCATCTGCCTCTGCCACTATCTCATATTCCTCAAGGCTGGCAACAGGTTCTTTATCAACATTGGCTTTTATGATCTTATTGGCCTGCTCTGCAGTAAGTTTGTGCCAGTTCATCCAGTCTCCTTCATAGGCATACCATAAATAACCCTGGAAAATGTCTATTTTTTGACATACCGCTGTACCCTTTTTAGTATACAGCTTTATTTCAGTTTTCGGAAAGGCTTTAAGGGCATCCAGATAGGTGTCCAGTTCATAATTCAAACAGCATTTTAGCTTCCCACATTGTCCCGCCAGTTTCTGCGGATTAAGGGATAATTGCTGGTATCGCGCTGCAGAAGTGTTTACAGACCTAAAATCGGTTAACCAGGTAGAGCAACAAAGTTCCCTCCCGCAGGAACCAATTCCTCCCAGCCTGGAGGCTTCCTGCCTGAAGCCTATTTGCCTCATCTCGATACGGGTATTGAATTCCCTGGCAAATTCCTTGATTAGCTGGCGAAAATCCACTCTCTCTTCAGCAGTATAATAAAAGGTAGCCTTGGAAGCATCCCCCTGGAATTCTATATCGCTTATCTTCATGCGCAGGTCCAGCCTTATGGCTATCTCCCGTGCACGCACCTTCATTTTATCTTCCCTGTCACGGGCTTCCTGCCAAACATCTATATCCCTTTGGGAAGCTTTTCTATATATCTTAAGGACCTCATCGCTGTCGCGGCTTACCTTCTTTTTCTTCATTTGCACTCGTACCAGCTCCCCGGTAAGGGTAACAATACCTACATCATGTCCCGGTGAAGCCTCTGTGGCAACAACGTCTCCTATACTTAAACTTAAATTCTCTGTATTTTTAAAAAAGTGCTTTCTCCCGTTCTTGAAACGTACTTCCACGCAATCAAAGGCCTCAACACCATTTGGCAAGGACATATTGGCCAGCCAGTCAAAAACAGTGAGCTTATTACAACCATCTGTACCACATGTGCCATTATTCTTACATCCTTTTGGCTGACCGTCTTTGCCGGTCGAGCAACTTGTACATCCCATATAATATATATTGAAAATCCTGACCTAATTTGCAGGCCGAATTTGATTTGATAATAAAATTAAAAGGTAAATATACCAATATTTATTGGTACGCTATTTTTTTTGATCTTATTACCTACTGCTTGTATTTAAGCACCTCAGATCTTCCTTTTTTAAAGATCTTGTTGCTGTTCGGTATCCCCTTTCTAAGGGCCTTTTGCTCCTCATAAGGAAGCGCGTTGATCTCTTTACAATTGGTGGAGCAGCAATTATCCATGGCCGCGGCACATTCATCACACTGGATGAACAACAGGTGACACGCCTCATTGGCACAATTAACATGTGTATCGCATGGTTTCCCGCACTGGTGACAACTTGCTATAACCTCTGGAGTAATGCGTTCGCTGCGACGGTGATCAAATACAAAGTTCTTACCTATGAATTTATTTTCCAGCTTCATATTTTCCACCTGCCTGGCATATTCAATAATACCCCCCTCCAGCTGAAATACATTTTTAAAGCCTTTATGTTTGTAATAAGCGCTGGCTTTTTCACATCGTATACCACCTGTACAATACATCACAAGGTTCTTATCTTCCTTATGATCCTTAAGATCTTCCTCTATAATATCCAGAGAGTCCCTGAAGGTATCCACATCTGGTGTTATGGCTCCTTTAAAATGGCCAATTTCACTCTCATAGTGATTCCTCATATCCACCAGGATCGTATTAGGATCTTCCAGTAATTGATTAAAGGTGGGGGCATCTACATGAACACCTTTATTTCTTACGTCAAAGGTTTCATCATTAAGCCCATCTGCCACGATCTTCTTCCTCACCTTCACCTTTAATTTAAGGAAGGACATAAGGTCATGCTCGATGGCGATGTTTAACCTAACATTCTCGAGGAAGTAGATACTGTCCAGAAATTCCTTGAATTCATTAAAACGTTTCGCAGGAACAGAAAGCTGGGCATTTATGCCTTCATGGGCCACATAGATACGTCCAAGAACTTCCATTTGGTCCCAGGCAATAAAGAGATAATTTCTAAAAAGATGCGGATTGCCAATTTTGGCGTAGGCGTAAAAAGAAAGAGTGAGCCGGTCTTCCCCGGCCTCCTGTATTAAAGCTGCTCTTTCCTTTGCGCTTAATTTATTGTACAGTTGCATGCTATACCAATTTATTAAGTTAAAGAAAAAATTTTGCGCAAAGATAAAGGTTTAGATCAAGGGAAGAAAAAATGCCCTGAGATTCTTTCCCAGGGCATTTTTCTGAATGGCTAATTCGTTATTATTATTTTTTACTTACTATCATAAAAAACCAATAACGCTTAGCCTCCATCAATCCTGCTACTACAACTTAAAAGAATTGTAGTGGCAGAACCGAATCGATTCAAAATTAAACTCATCTTAAGAAACCTCATATGTCTGCTTCTTTTAATTACTTATTAGATGCAGAATTTTCAAAAAGGTTGCGTGTTAAAATTATAGCGATAGAAAAACTTATAGTATTTTAGCAGCACGCATTTAAAAAAGACAGTCATAAATATGAGCGCAGATAACAAAGAAAAAGAAGCAAAATTAAAGGCCCTTAAGCTTACCCTGGACAAGATGGATAAGACCTATGGCAAGGGAACGGTGATGAAGATGAGTGACCAGGCGATATCTGATGTGGAAGCGATCTCCTCGGGTTCTGTTGGTCTAAATATCGCCCTTGGAGTGGGAGGTTATCCCCGCGGAAGGGTGATCGAGATCTACGGTCCCGAATCATCTGGTAAAACAACATTAACCCTTCACGCCATAGCAGAGGCTCAAAAAAATGGTGGGATCGCAGCTTTTATTGATGCTGAACATGCTTTTGACAGGTTTTATGCTGAAGCTCTTGGCGTAGACCTTGAAAATTTGATCATATCTCAACCAGATAATGGGGAGCAGGCCCTTGAAATAACCGATAATCTTATACGCTCGGGCGCGATAGACATTATCGTAATCGACTCTGTTGCCGCTCTTACTCCCAAAAGTGAGATCGAGGGAGAAATGGGGGATTCAAAAATGGGTCTTCATGCACGGCTTATGTCCCAGGCGTTGAGAAAACTTACTTCCAGTATAAGCAAGACCAATTGCACAGTTATCTTCATTAACCAGTTAAGGGAAAAGATTGGGGTGATGTTTGGAAACCCCGAAACGACTACAGGTGGTAATGCCCTTAAATTCTATGCTTCAGTGAGACTGGATATAAGAAGGTCCACCCAGATCAAGGATGCAGCCAGCAATATCATGGGTAACAAGACCCGGGTGAAAGTGGTGAAAAATAAAGTGGCACCTCCATTTAAAACAGCCGAATTCGATATTATGTATGGGGAAGGCATCTCAAAGATTGGAGAGATCATTGACATTGGAGTAGATTACGAGATCATCAAGAAAAGTGGCTCCTGGTTTAGCTATGAGGATACAAAACTGGGGCAGGGCCGTGATGCGGTGAAAGCTGTATTAAAGGACAATCCAGATCTTATGGATGAACTTGAAGACAAAATTAAAAATGCCATAAAACTGGCAATTGCCTAAAAATATTTTTAAATATTTATAAAAATCCTGCCTTCGGTGGGATTTTTTTATTTGCGTCAACGCAACCCTTTTCGCTATTCTGCATCTGATGAATACAACCTACCGGGGCCACCCGAAGATTATGCGAATGAAGAGACTATTACTGCTTGTTTTTATTACAATCCTTTCCACCGGTTGCAGTAGCGATGATGATGCCGGGGACCTTATGCAAAACCTCGCAAGTGTCCTCTCTGTTGATATGCCCGAAACTTTTGAATTTGGTCAAACCTATGAAATAGAAATATTGTATAAACGGCCTACCTCCTGCCATACATTTACAGGCCTGGATGTCTCCAGGGATGAGAATGAGATCACCATAGGAGTGGTTACAAGTTTTAGAACCAGTAACCCTAATTGTGTGGAAACAGGAAATTTACAGGCCACCTCCGTAATTAATTTTGTTGCAGAACGGGATGATTTTTATATCTTTAAATTCTGGCAGGGACGAAATGCGGCAGGAACAGACCAATTTTTAACTATAGAAGTACCCGTAACCCCGCCAGGAGTAGAGTAATAACTAATATCTCCCGGCATTTGAGTTTAAAGCAACTCATACATAATTGTAAAAAACAGGATATAAAAGCACAGGAACAGCTTTACAGGCTATATGCCAACAAGCTTTTTGCAGTGTGTCTTAAGTATTCCAGTAACTACCAACAGGCAGAAGACAACCTGCAGGATGGTTTTATGACAATTTTTGAGAAAATAAAGCAATACCAGGACAAAGGGTCCTTTGAAGGATGGATGAAGCGTATTATGATAAATACCACCCTTCAGAAATATAGAAAACAAACGGTTTTTGAGATCTTTAGTGAAGAAAATCTCAAAGAACCGGCTCTTGAAATAGATGAGGATACGGTGCCAATGGATTATTTGCTGGAGATCATCCAGGAATTGCCAGACAGGTACCGCCAGGTATTCAACCTGTATGCACTCGACGGTTTTTCCCACAAGGAGATCGCCGAAATGCTGCAAATAACTACCGGCACATCCAAATCTAACCTTGCAAGGGCGAGAATGATTTTAAAAGAAAGAATAGAAGCCAACCAGGTAACAAAGGCGGTTAGTTCGCTGTAGAATGGAAGAAAGAAAGCATATAGACAGGCTATACCAGGAGAAATTCAAGGATTTCGAGGCTACCCCACGCGAGGCGGTCTGGAACAATATATCTGCAAGATTACAGGAAAAGGAACGCAAAAGAAGAAGCGCCTTGCCCCTATGGTACAGGATTGCAGGAGTTGCTGCAGTTTTAGCACTTCTTTTCAACTATGCCAGTGGTCTTTTTAAATCTACCCCGGCATATGAGCAGGCACCGGTCACCTCAACACAGGAACGGCCTTTTGGAGAGCTACGGCTTGTTTCCAGCAGCTACAATGAAAATATGATACGGTCGTCCATAATCCTGCAGGCCATTATGCAGGATACGAAAAATAAGGAGACTATTGAATCGATCACCAATAGTGAAACTGCCACAGGAGAAACTCCTGGAGGAGCAGTTGCAGGATTGGTGAATTACCCTGTTAGAGGAGTTTCAGAGATTCAAAATACAGGCACGGCAAGAATGGCCGTGAACAGCTCTGCTTTCTCCACGCGTGCAATGATTGAGCAGGAGAATAATCCCGACACCCCGGTCCTTCCAAATAATTTACCTGTAAAGAAAAATATTTTTGAAGAAATATCGCTTGTAGAGGAAGAGACCAGCCAGGAAAAGGCCGCTTCCAAAAAGCTTAGGGTAACCACTACTGCAGCCCCGGTATATTTTGAGAATATGGGCAGCGGGAATGCTATAGATGCAAGATTTGCCAATAATGAAAGTGGCGGGGAAGTCTCAATGTCCTACGGTATCAACCTGGCTTATCAAATTTCTGAAAAACTTAAGATCCGTTCCGGTATTAGTAAGGTGGACTTAAGTCATAATACCCGTGGTATTGCATTTACGGCTACTGTCAACCCTTCTGCCCTTAGTGGAATAGATTACAGAGGGGGTGAGATCCCAAAGTATCGAATTGAAAACACGGCGGCAAGACCCTTTGGTAATGCCTATGCCTCTACCGAATTTAATCGTTCCAGCATTGCTGCACCGGCTACGGGGTATCTAAATCAACGCCTTGGGTTCATTGAAGTGCCATTGGAAATCGAATACGTAATAATAGACAAGAAGATTGGGCTTAACATCATTGGGGGTGGAAGTACCCTTTTTCTTGATGAGAATATGATCTCATTAAATTCTTCCAACTTCTCAACAGATCTTGGGCAGGCCAATAACCTTAATAATGTAAGCTTTAGTACAAATATAGGTGTGGGTGTGGATTATAAGATCTCTCCACAATTTCAACTTAACCTGGAGCCTATCTTTAAGTACCAGATCAATACCTATCAAAATTCAACCAACCTGAACCCTTATTTCTTCGGGATCTATTCAGGATTTAGTTTTAAGTTTTAAGATTTACAGGGAAGGGTTTCGCAACTCGCTAAGGATAATATCATAGACCTTATTCTTAAGTTCCCGTTTATCGGCCTGGCTCTTGTTTGCCGTGGGAATAACCTCATGGATCTTTGCCCTCATATTTCCAGGAGAACCTGAAAGGAAGGTATAGGAGAACCTCCTTTTATTATCGTGGAAAGTTATGGGAACAATAGGGATTTGATGGTCAATGGCCAGGCGAAATGCGCCATCCTTAAAGGTCGCCATTTCCAGCTTTTTATCATTGGGTACGCCTCCTTCAGGAAAGATACAAATACTATTTCCTTGTTTAAGCCGGCGTTGAGCTTCAGCAAAAGCCTCCAACCTGCTCCTTTGCGACCCACGGTCTACAAGGATACACGTACGCCTGTAAAAATATCCAAATAAAGGGATACGAGCCAGCTCTACCTTTCCCAGAAAAACAAATGGGTGGTCTACCACAGCAAGCATGAGCATAATATCTGTAATGGAAGTATGGTTGGCTACGAACATATAACTCTTTCCCCTTTCAAGTTTTGCTGAAGATATCTTCTTCGGAAAGAATCCCATTCCATATAAGATACATTTTGCCCATATCCTGGCACATACAAAGTACTGCGGATAAAACCTTTCAGAAGAAGTAAAAAGTATCAAAAAGGGGAACATTACCACAATGGGTAATGCCAGAAGTACATAAAACCATATTCTCCAAATAATGATCGCAATAGACCTTATAACTCCCATATGCGGTAAAAATAGTAAAATGAATTTACCAATTCCATAAAAGAAGTACCTTTGTCAAAATTTAAAAAATCCATGGCAAGAATTCTTACAGGGGTGCAAAGTACGGGCACTCCACACCTGGGAAATTTACTGGGAGCCATTATGCCAGCCATAGAAATGGCCAACAGACCGGAAAATGAATCCTTTTTATTCATTGCTAACCTGCACTCCCTTACTCAAATAAAAAACGCGCAAGCCCTTAAAGAAAACACTTATTCCACAGCAGCCACCTGGCTGGCCTTTGGACTTGATATTGAAAAAACAGTTTTCTACCGGCAAAGCGATATCCCACAGGTTACAGAACTTTCATGGTACCTAAGTTGCTTTTTTCCTTACCAGCGGTTGACCCTGGCCCACTCTTTTAAAGATAAGGCCGACAGGCTTGAGGATGTGAATTCGGGTTTATTTACTTACCCCATGCTTATGGCGGCAGATATTCTCATTTATGATGCTGAAATTGTCCCTGTGGGAAAAGACCAGCTGCAACACCTGGAAATGACCAGGGACGCAGCCTCCCGCTTTCATGCGCAAATGGGAGAAACATTTGTAATGCCGGAAGCTAAGGTGCAGGAAGAAACAAAATATATCCCCGGGACAGATGGGGAAAAGATGAGCAAGTCCAAAGGAAATCTCATTAACCTATTCCTGCCAGATAAAAAACTGCGAAAACAAATCATGGGGATCCAAACAGATAGTACCCCCTTAGAGGAGCCTAAGGATACAGAAACCTGTAATGTCTTTGCCTTATACAAACTTCTTGGGAACGAGGAGCAGGTGAAGGTGATGCGGGCCAACTATGCTTCGGGAGGATTTGGATATGGACATGCAAAGCAGGCCTTGTTTGACCTCATCATTGAAAAATTTGCAAAACAAAGGGAATCCTACAATTATTATATGGACCACCCTGAGGAGATCGAAGCTGCTCTCCAGGTAGGAGCTGAAAAAGCACGGATCGTTGCTAATGAGGTGCTGGAGCGGGTACGGACAAAACTTGGCTACTAGATAGCTTCAAAGAGTTTTCCAGGCAGGGGCCGCACCGCCCCTTTAAGTTCCATTTCCAATAACAGCCCTGCAGCTTTATAGGTTGGAAAACTACAGCCCAGTGCTATAGAATCCAGTTGCTGCTTGCCGGTTGTTTGCAGGTAGTCATAAAGCTGCTGTTCCTGTGGTTCCAGTTCTATAAACAGCTGTTTTTGAACTGCTGCCGGTTTATCCTTTACATCCCAGTTAAGCATATACACCAGGTCTGCCGCACAGGTTAGTAAATGTGCATTTTGGGAACGAATAAGATTGTTACAGCCTTTGCTTTGAGAATCTGTTGGCCTGCCCGGCACCGCAAAAACTTCCCGGTTATAGGAGTTGGCAATATCTGCAGTGACCAGGGAGCCTCCTTTTTCGGCACTCTCAATAACTACCGTTGCTTCACTTATCCCGGCAATGATCCTGTTTCGTTTCAGGAAATTATTACGGTCAAATGCGTGACTACTCCAAAAATCAGTATAAAAGCCGCCGTTCTCCTCTATTTGTGCCACGTATTTCTTATGCACCTTTGGATAGATTTGGTTAAGGCCATGAGCAAGAACTCCAATAGTCTGGAGGCCGTTCTTTACAGCTGCCTTTTGAGCAGTAATATCTACACCATAAGCGAAGCCAGAAACAATAACCGGTTCCAGGGGCGATAATTCCTCAATGAACTGCTCACAGAAGGCAATACCCTGGGTGGTGATCAACCGGGTTCCCACCACACTAATGATTCGCTTGTTCTTAAGGTCTATATTCCCGCTGGAGAACAGCAGGATGGGACCATCTGCACAATGCTTCAGCTTATCTGGATAATCCTTGTCTTTATAGTAGGTGGTTTGTATTTCGTTTTCTTCAATAAACCTTAATTCCTCTTCTGCCAGTTTAAGATATGCGGGGTCTTCCAGGCCTTTCAATTTAATGTCGCCTATCCCGTCTACCTTAAGGAGATTCTGTTTCTTTTCAGAAAATACCTGTTGTGCACTTCCAAGGTGCCTTATGAGTTTTTTGGCGGTACTGTCTCCCAGATTAGGAAGGTTTTGCAGCGCCAGAATATATAGAAGTTCGTTCTTTTCCATAACATCATGCCACGGGTACAGGAAAAAGCCCCTGTAAATCCTGACCAGGCCGGTGGCGGTAAATTTTCAGCAAAATAAGAGAATTAGGGGCAAATAATAAAGTTCTTTTTTACTGATTTTCAGTAATTAACAGTTAATAATTTTGTTGGTATTTCTGCCAAAAAAGATTTGTTAATAAGATATCTTTAGCTAATTTTATCCTGTTCCATAAAATCTTACTTTTGTTTTTATGACTATAGCTTCTCACATCTCCGATTTATTGTACCGTTACGAATGTGTGATCCTGCCAGGATTCGGTGCGTTTTTGACCCAGAAAGAACCGGCTCATTACAATGAAAAGGCACAGGCATTCTATCCGCCTAAAAAAGTGCTTTCGTTTAATGCGCAGCTTAAGAAGAACGATGGCCTTCTAGCCAATTATGTTGCAGATGCCAGGCAAATATCATATCCAGAGGCGGTTTACATGATCGATGAGTATGTTCAAAAATTACATACCCGTTTGGAGGAGAAGCAAACAGTTTCCCTGGAGAACCTTGGAAGTTTTACACTTTCCAGTGAAGACAGCCTTCAGTTTGAGCCTGTTAAGGAAACAAACTATTTAACTGAAGCTTTTGGACTTAGCCAGGTTCCTGCTCTTGAAGTGAAAAGAGAAGCACTTAAAAAGCAGGTTGAGGAACTTGAAGAAAAAACACCATTCCTGTTTACGCCAGAGAGAAGGAACAGCAGGCCATATCTACGATATGCCGCAGTTGGGTTGATCGCTCTTGGCCTCTCGGGCTTTGCAGGGCTTAACCTTTACAGCAACCAGGTGAATGAGCACAATGTGGCAGAACAACAGGCTGCAGAATCTCAACTTCACCAAAAGATCCAGCAGGCAACATTTGTAATTGATAATCCACTGCCTGAAATCACTTTTAAGGTAACCAGGCAAAGCGGTAATTATCATGTAGTTGCCGGAGCTTTTCGAGTTGAGGAAAATGCTCATCAAACCGTAAGCGAACTTAAGGCTGAAGGCCATAAGGCACGCTACATTGGGGAGAACAAATACGGGTTGCACCAGGTGGTTTACAGCAGCCATAAAACCAGGGCCGAAGCTTTACAGACTTTAAGAGAAGTAAAGCAAACCAATGACGGTGCCTGGCTTTTGATACAGGAACTTTAATAGTTCCTTAACTTGTAACAGCAAGTTCTGCGACTTACCTTTGCCAAAAATTTGGCAATGCAGGCAAAATATCCGGAAGACTCAAGAACCACTCTTACAGACCTGGTCTTACCCAGTGAGACTAATCCCCTAAACAATCTTTTTGGAGGCGAACTGCTTGCGCGTATGGACCGTGCGGCAAGTATCGCTGCGCGCAGGCACAGCCGCAGGATCGTGGTAACAGCATCTGTCAACCACGTGGCTTTTAATAAAGCCATTCCCCTGGGAAGCGTGGTAACTGTTGAGGCAGCCGTTTCGAGGGCTTTTAAAAGCTCCATGGAGATCTTTATAGATGTATGGGTGGAAGACAGGGAAAGCGGCCAGCGTTCTAAAGCCAACGAAGCTATTTATACATTTGTAGCCGTAGACGAAACAGGATCCCCTGTAAATGTACCACCACTGGAGCCGCAAACAGAGCTAGAACAAAAAAGATTTGATGCCGCACTAAGAAGAAAGCAATTAAGCCTGGTACTGGCGGGAAAAATGAAGCCGCACGATGCTACAGAGCTTAAGGCCCTTTTTAAGGATTAAATTATCCCCCGGGGTTGTGAAAATTTAACCGCAATCCAAATCCCGGACTCAAAATATAGTGCCGGTTAAAATAATCATCCAATCCAGCAGGGGCCATAATTTTCAGCCTATCGAGCCGTGGTTCCATTTTAAAATAAACGGCCACTGTCTTATTAAACCTGTAAGCTACCTGCACCTGCACCCAATAGGAAGTGCCAGATTCAGAAAACTTATCCTCGGGGCCGTATTTCTGTAATTTAAAGCCCCAAAGCCTGCGGTGGCATGTAAATTCCAGTGCCGGTCCATTTCGTGATAATATCCTGCCGTAAGACCAAAAATGCTAACAGAGGTTTTCTGTATATTCCCAACTGCAGATTGATTTTTTACGCTGCTTCCAAAAATATTAATATGGGTACCTAGGGTAAATTGCGGAAGGAAAAACCAGTTAAAATCAAAAGCAAGACCGGCACCGTCATTATAGTCCTTTGCTAAAAAGGAATTTCCAATTCCTACAGGCCTGAATATTTCCAGATTAAAGAAAACCGTCTCGGGATCATCATTAAAATCATCATTTCCCCCGGGGATTTCCTGTGCATTACAAAAAGTAATGCCACAAAAAAGCAGTAAAAATAATAGTTTAATATTCAAAGCTATACGCATTTACCTGTGGAGTTACAGGAATAGAGATCTCCTGTGGTTCCCTCTCTCCAAGGATGTATTTAAATATGATCTCAGAATCCTCAAGTGTAAGTAAAACCTCTTCTTTAATTCCATCTGAAAGATTATGAGTCCCGCCCTTACTGCCAAAATTCCGCAAGTTCAATGCTGCTTCCTCTTCGTTTTCGGGACTTTGTTCCAACAGGTAGGTGCTTTCAGGATTTCTAAAATCAAGGGTATAAGTCAACTCTTCCGGAGTGCCAGATGTATTTTCCAGCCTTACTGTAAAATTTACCTTCTTTGGCAGATCTATTTCTTCAAGTCTAATAGTTGCCGGACGTTCTCCTTCCGGGTACAAAAAATGTAGAGTAGCAAAATTGTCATTATAAAGTTCCTCATATGGAGGATTAACACTAATGGAAAGCTTCATATTCCTGGAATCAAGAGATATAAAACTAAATTCTCCGGAGGCTGAAGTTCTACCATAGCCAAGTATATGCGAAGGGTGAGAATTAACATAAGTGCCAGATACTCCAAAAGAGACCACCGGGACGCCCCCAATCGGCAGATTTGTATTTAGAACCTTGCCTTCAATCGAAATTCTTTTATCAGAAATAATTCTTACTTTCTCCGGGATACAACTATACAAGGAAATAGTAATTAGTAAAACGCAGAGAATCCTGATCATAGAAAGTAGGAATGTGAGCTAAAATTAGCAAAATAAAATGAAAATTCCTTCTGCGGTAGCTCCGGAAGAATTATAACAGAAATTTCCTCCTTACATCCTCAGGATCCAGTCTGCCGGATCCATTTTATCCATATTCCTGTACATTAGAAAATAAAGGGTGGTCTTACCCGAGCTGCTGTTGGTCGATATCTCCCCAAGGTCCTGCCCAAGGGAAACCTTATCACCTCTTTTTACATACACCTTTCCCAGGTTATTGTATACAGACAGATAATCTCCATGTCTTACCATTACAGCTTTATTGGAGCCGGGAACAGCCTGTACCTCACTAACAGTTCCTCCAAAAACAGCGCGGGCTGTACTGCCCTCATCGGTCTCAATATGAACCCCGTTACTTTCAATAGTAACAGTTCTCACTACCGGGTGGGGTTGTGAACCAAAGCGTCTCACCACCACTCCAGATCGCACAGGCCAGGGTAGTTTACCCTTGTTACTGGCAAAATTGGCTGCCAGGGCTTTAGCCTCTGGCGTAAGCGCATAAGTATCTCTGGAAGTGGAACCACTTTCCTTGTTCTCCCGTGCTATAGATGCTCTAATGATCTCATCGATCTTTTTATCAATTGCGGTAAGTTCCTGTTGTTTCTTCCTTATCTCTGAGGCAAATTGTCCTTCCTTTTGTCTTATGGTCTTAATAAGAGATTGTTGTGATTGCCTGTTCCTTTCCAGTTGGGCCCTTGTTTCTCTGTTTTCAGCTATCAATCTTTCCTTTTGCTTTTTCTGGGCAATAAGACTGGAGTTCAGGGACTGTAATTCCTTCGTACGCTCCTGTATCTCGTCTCCCTGGTTCTTGCGGTAGTTGGCGTACTGTTTCATGTATTGCAGGCGCTTATAAGCCTGTAAAAAGCTCTGTGAGGATAGCAGGAACATGATCCTGCTTTGCTGGGATTTACTTTTATAGGATTTCCCTATCATCTCCCCATAATCTTCTTTAAGCTTTTCCAACTCTTTTCGTAATTGTTGGATTTTATTGGTATTGGAATTTATATCTCTTGTAATGAGATTAGCCTGTTGATTGGTGACCTTAAGCAAATTCTCTGTGGTGCGTATTTGCCGGTTTAGGTCCTCCACCTCTGTAAGTACAGATTTCTCCCGCTGCTTGTTGGTAGTACGAAGGGAATTTATCCTCTTTATCTCCTCCCTTAGTTCTATCCTTCGCTGCTCAAGGTCTTCCCGGGTACTTTGAGAAAAGGCGGGTACCACAGCAAAAAACAGAAATATAAATAAAAGTACCGGGGGTAAAAGCTTTTGTAACTTCATTAGTCGATCACAATTTCGTCATAACCAGATGGGATCTCAAACGGAAAATTCAAATTTTCATTAAAGCTTACTGAGCGCAGGGAAATATCGATATTAGTACCCCTGCCTCCCTCGTTGGCCACGATCTTGATCTCCTCTGGCAGCGTACGTCCTGAAACACGCTGATATTTAGGATAGGTAACGGTAACATTCCTGTTCTCCCTGTCCTGGTTAAGTTGTTGTGCAGAAGCTTTATAATTCTGGGGATCCAGGAGGAACATCTTTCTTATAGCATCGGCTGCGCCATTTGCAGGCACAAGTTGGTAGCCTCTCGAAGATTCTGTAAGTACATACCGGTCCTCCCGAAGGTCATAAATTGCCTGTCCCAGCAAAAGATTTTGAAGCTTATCATAATCCAGCGGGGTGCCCAGCCATTTGCTCAACAGGCTGTAATCTCCATCAAAATAAGTTTTTCCAATTTTCTCAAAATAACTTACCCTGTCCCGGGTGATCAATGCCTTGGCAAGTGGTATACCCAGTAGCTGTGCGCTTATCCAAATGGTCTCATCCTTTTCCATACGAAAGCTTACTGTAACAGATTGAGACCTTTCCTCATCCTGGTAATTGAGCCGCATACGACTGCTTAATGTCTTAAAATCGGCCTGATTATCATAATGCCTGGTTATTACTTCTGCAGTGGCGGCATCTTCGATTTCAGCTGCTTTTTTTCTGCTTCCGCAGGAGGCGGTAAATAGGGTTACTACAAGGATTATAACTATTTTCCTGATCATCTAATTTATTTTATTTTTTAATTCCTTTGCCCGGTCACCAAAATCGGCAGCTTTTGCTGCATCTCCCAGCCCTGTATAGGCTTTGGACAACTGCTCATAGAAATCGGCTTCCATCGCCTCATTCTCTATAACATAATCCAGGCCAAAAGTAAGTATTTCTTCTGCTTTCCTGTATTCTTCCAGCTCAATTAATGCCACCCCCTGTATAAGGAAGAGCACAGGTTGGGCAGGAAAGATCTCCAGGGCTTTCTCACTTAGACTTTCGGCGTCATTATACCTACCCATATCCAATTGAAGAAGCAGGGTATTTCTAAGAAGTTCAAAATTATCAAGATCCTTTTCTATCCCAAGCTCAAAATAACTAAGAGCCTGCTCCTTTTGGTTTTTTATGAGAAAATATTCCCCTAATTTTTGATACACCTGGGGGCTGTTCTCAGCTTCAGAAAAAATATTGATCACCTCTTTTATTTCCTCCTCATATTCCGGATTTGGAGCTGCAAAAAGTAAAAAATCATTTAAAACCCTGAATTTTGATTCTGCATCTATTTCTTCAGCCTTTAAAACAATTTTCATAGATTCCATAGCCTTTCCAGGTTCTCCTTTTTCAAGATAAAATTTATACAGGGCCAGGTGAACCACCTTTGAATTGGGGAATTTCTCAAGCATGTCCTGTGCAGCACCAAAGGCTTCCTGCTCCATCCCCTCTTCGCTATAAACGAAAATTAGGTTAAGATAGTTTGCCTCCTTTTCAGGATTTGTTTCGATAGCCTCCAGCAGGACCTGGATGCGTGCAGGGGTATTATTGGTGATAGCATATACCTGCTGTCTCAACCCCAGGCGGTAATCGGCAATCCCAAGTTCGGCATCCAGCCTGTCCAATAGCTTCAAAAGTTCCTCGTACTGTGAAGATTTCATATAGAGATCTGCCAGGTTATCATAATATCTGGTATTGATGGGAACCAGGTTTTTGGCTATGATAATAGCATTTTCATAATCTTCATTGCGATAAAAGGCATCCATTAGTTCTGCCAGGACCCATTCCTGGTCGGGCTTAAGGCGGTTGGCTTTTTGAAGGCTGCTTATTGCCAGGTCATAATCTTCCAGGAATTTGTAATTCTTTCCCTTTTCAAAATGTACAACTGGATTATTTGGCTGGAGCTTTTCGCATTTTTCCAGGGATGCCAGGGCTCTTTCATAATTCTCTATAGCCTTTTGTTTAAGGGCTTCAAAGAAGTTCTCCTGAAACTCATCTGTCACATTCCCAAGATCGTCCTCATTGGCAACTGTAATTCTTAAAGGCAGACCATCCTCCTGTGCCAGGAGCACAGGGGCAGTAAACCCGAACAGCATAAGAAAAATTACAAGGGCCTTCATCTCTTTCTACATTAATATATTGCCTTTGGGGACAAAGTCCCGGGCCTTTAAAATTATTCCAAAACAGAATAATCCCCAATACTAATCTGGGTAAAATTCCCGTCAAATTTGGCAAAATTACCAATCATCGCGTTGTCCAGCTTTGCATTGCGAACTTCAGCAAACTCTTGGATAAGACTGTTCTTAATTGCGGAATCTTTTATAATACAGCCGTTACCAATAGAAACATTAGGTCCAATTTTGGCATTCACCAGCTCTACATTCTCGCCAATAAAACAAGGCTCTGTGATCTCACTATTGGTGATCTTAACCGAGTTGGAAATAAGTTTTTCGCCATCGCCGTGAAGAAAATTCAACATCCTGCCATTGGTTTCCACGGTTACATCTTTATTCCCGCAGTCCATCCATTCATCAACTTTCCCGGGCACAAACGTGTAGCCTTTTTGTTTCATTGCCTCGATACCATCATTGATTTGGTACTCCCCGCCGCGAATGATATTCTGGTCCAGTACATTTTGCAACTCTCCCTTAAGTACAGCTACATCTTTGAAATAGTAAATTCCTATAACCGCAAGATCTGATACAAACTCTTCTGGTTTCTCCACAAGATCTGTGATCTCCCTTTTCTCATTGAGTTTTACCACTCCATAAGCGCTGGGATTTTCCACCTGTTTTACCCATATCACGGCATCGGCATCCTTGTTCAGGGTGAAGTCTGCTTTGAAAAGCGTATCTGCATAAGCGATCACTGCAGGGCCCTCCAGGGAATCCTTTGCACACATAATTGCGTGTCCTGTCCCAAGAGGTTTATCCTGGTAGTAGATGCTGGCCTTAGCGCCCATAGCTTCTGCTATTTCCTTAAGGTCTGCTTCCACCTTTTCACCAAAATCGGCACCTATGATAAATGCTACTTCATCGATCTTTTCATCAAGGACGCGGGCGATATCCTCTACCAGGCGGTGTACAATTGGTTTTCCTGCTATAGGAATTAGTGGTTTTGGTACTGTAAGTGTATGTGGTCGCAGGCGTGATCCACGTCCTGCCATTGGTACTATGATCTTCATTATTTAAATTTAAACAGGAGATTTAAAAATTTCATTATTTTTTTTATCCTCCCTTTACAATTAATATTCTTTTTATACTGTTCCAGTGCTGCCAAATCCGCCGGCGCCACGAGTGGTCTCTTCGAGGACTTCAACCTCTTCCCATTGTGCGCGTTCGTGTTTAGCGATCACCAGCTGCGCAATACGTTCACCGTTCTCTATCCTGAATTCCTCATTGGAAAGATTCACCAGGATCACTCCTATTTCACCTCTGTAATCGGCATCTACGGTACCAGGAGCATTTAGCACCGTAATACCTTTTTTTGCTGCCAGGCCACTCCTTGGACGCACCTGGGCTTCATAGCCTACCGGCAGTTCAATGAAAAGGCCGGTCTTAATGATGGCCCGCTCCAAAGGTTTTAACGTAACAACTTCAGATATATTGGCTCTAAGGTCCATTCCTGCTGAAGCTTCGGTCTCATAATGCGGTAAATTATGCTGTGACCTGTTTATGATCTTTATTGTCATTTCTGAAAATTATATTTATTGATTTGCTCCTTCTTTCTCTGAAGGATCTATTTTTTATAACTAATTAAAATAAGCTTAGCCTTTTTGAGCTTTAAAATTCTTCCTCGTCATCATCATCCTCTGCATCCCCGGGGAATAGATCATCGTCCTCATCGCTATCCATGATCTCCCCTATTTCCCGAAGGAAAAAATTGGTCTCATCGAGATCAAAATCCTCGGGATCATATTCTCCTCCAACCCATTCTTTAAGTTCTTCATATTCGGGATGAGTTGGATCCTTCAGCACTTCGAGAAGGTAAAGGTAGCCGGGGATACCCCCCACATCTTCAGGAGGGCAATTCATATTTCCTTTAATGCATACCGGGTAGAACTTTTCAGGATCCATAGGCAGCGTTTTTTCAATTTCTATACTGTGCTCCCAGGAATCACCAAAATCGTATTCATAAGTGAATTTTTTAATTCCTTTGGAAATGATTTCGTCCAGGATGATCTCTTCAGAATCTATCATTTCTGAAGCTCCAAAGCCATAGTCATCCATCTCCTCATCTATCACCCCAATCTTATATCCATCTACCTTGAATTCATATAAGTGGTAAATACCCCAGCCCATACTAAGCTGTATAGTATAATGCAGCTCTTCAAAGCTAATAGCACTATCTACCAGAACCCTTCTCCATATAGGAGGTTTGCTGTTCTTAAGAACTATTTTTATTTGCACAGCTGTATCTTTGCTCATTTAGGGTGGTATTAGGACATTATACGTCTTAACTGGTTCTTTTCCAGGAAAATTATACTCGCCAGGAACAAAATTACAAAAGCTGTTCCTGTCAAATAATCTTCCCGGAAGAAAATATAGGAAATAAAAGAGATCACAATAGAGATCAACAGGTATAATCCAATTTTTTTTAAGTTATAAGGTACGGGATAATATTTTCTACCCAAAAAATAGGAAATTACCATCATACTGCCATAAGCCGCGAGGGTGGCCCAGGCTGCTGCCATGAAACCTATAATGGGAATAAATATAAGATTAAATACTATTGTTACTATTGCTCCAAAAATAGAGATATACATCCCTATCCTTGTCTTATCTGTAAGCTTATACCATACGGAAAGGTTGTGGTAAATTCCCAAAAAGAGATTGGCGAGCAGTACCACAGGGACAATGGAAATGGTGATCCAGTAATCCTCATCACGAATGATCAACTTTTTGAAGAGATCTATATATACTACCAGGACCACAAGGATGAGGCTTCCTGCAATTACGAAATACTGTAGGATAAGGGCATAGGTCTCGCGCGCATTTTCTTTTTTGGCGTGATTAAAGAAAAAAGGCTCTGCTCCCATTTTGAAGGCCTGAATAAAGATCATCATGAAAACAGCAAGTTTGTAACAGCCGGCGTATGCCCCCATCACTTGGGGTGAGATCATATCCTTAAGAAGAAGTTTATCAAGATTTTCATTTATAACAAATGCAAGCCCTGCGACCATTATGGGCCAGCCGTATTTCCACATTTGTTTAAAGATGCTATAGCTGTATTCGATCTTTGTATTGAAAAAATATGGTAAAAGGATAAGAAAAGTCACCGCGCTCGCCACAAGGTTTGCAAGGAAAATATATCCTACTTTATCTGCCTCTGTATAGTTTGAAAGAACAAGCTCTGGCGATAGGTTTGGAAATTGTGCCACAAACCATAGGAAATAGAAGTTAAGCAATACTACCACGCCAATGTTGATGATCTTGACAGTGGCAAATTTCAAAGGCCTCCCCTGTGCCCTTAAATAAGCGAACGGAACCACAACCAGGGTATCCAGTGCCAGGATACCTAAGAGGTAATTAAAATACACCGGTTGCAGGTCTACAAGCCCGGTGATCCATTCCCTAAAGGTAAAAACCACCAGGAAAAAGATTATTGTAGTAACCGTTAAACTGATAAAAGCTGTTGAAAACACCTTTGCTTTTTCCTTTGAATGGCTAAAAAACCTGAAAAAGGCTGTTTCCATCCCATAGGTAAGTACCACGTTAAAAAAAGCTGCCCAAACATAGAAGGTGGTATTGATTGAATATCCGGCGGTGCCTAGCGCAAAGGTATGGAGCGGCACCAGGATAAAATTCATGAGCCGCGGCAATACCGTTGCAAATCCATAAACAATTGTATCCTGGAAAAACCGTTTTAGGGTACTCAAAAGCTTTTTTTGGTTTAGAGCTTAAATATCCTAAATTCCGGACAAACTTACCGTAATGTGCAGGTTTTTTTAAGGGAGTTTCTACTATCGTTGCTCTATACCGGTGATCTTGTAGAACTTTGTACTGTTATTCTCTGTAAAGACAATTAAAGCTTCATCCTCATCGAGGTCAAACGGAGGTTTTTCATGCACTTCAGGAACCTTGTTACCATATTCCTTCTTTGGATCCTCGTGCATTATGATATCCCGCTTCCCTGTATCAAAATTGGCCATATAAACTCCAGGCCTTTCGGGATGTACTTCAAGGGGAGCCTTCCTTCCTCTAAAATATACGCTGTTAAGCTCTACCCTCTCCGTCTGAATTGAACTCACAGGAATAAATAACTGGACTGAAGCAGCATTGGTAGTGAAATATGCCGGTTGAAACTGCGCGGGTGCTTTTTCCTGTAATCCTTTATTTCCAGCACAACTGCTGAAAAGGACAAGGGTAAATACCAAACCGATATAAGGTAATAGATTTTTCATGTGGTCTTCTTTTAGAGGGTTCTCTCAAGGCTAAAACAGCCTTGCGATATAAAGGTATAAAACAAATTGCATGCCAAAAGAAAAACCCTGCTTTTTACAACAGGGTTTTAAAGGGTAAGTTTATATTATTTCGCCCCGAAATGTGGTGCAGTTCAATAATTTTTCTAATTATTAAGAGCCTCGGCACCACCAACAATCTCAAGGATCTCATTGGTAATAGATGCCTGTCTCGCTTTGTTGTAGGACAGCTTAAGAGAGTTCCTAAGATCTGTAGCATTATCTGTGGCCTTGTGCATCGCGGTCATACGTGCACCGTGCTCTGCCGCAAGGGAATCGCTCATCGCCTTGTAAAGTTGCATCTTTAAAGATTTTGGAATAAGGTCCTTTACGATCTCCTCTTTGGAAGGTTCAAAAATATAATCCAGGGTTACGTTCTCATCTGTTTTAAATTGCTGTATAGGCAAAAATTGCTCTGTAGTAACAATTTGAGTAGCTGCATTCTTAAACTGGTTATATATGATAGCGATCTCATCAAATTTCTCATCTACGAACAATTCCATAAGCTCCTCAGCAATTTCAGCCACATGCTCATAGTCCAGGTTATCATATATCGCACTGTTGGTCTTTGAGATAGTGAAAGTCTTTTTCAATACATCATTTGCCTTTTTACCCAGGGTAAGAAGTTCCACATCCTTCCCTGCATAGGTAGTAGAAGCAAGTTCCCTCACCCCTTTAACGATATTAGTATTGAACGCCCCTGCAAGCCCCCTGTTGGAGGAGATCGCAACGATCAACACTTTCTTCACCTCCCTTTTTTCAGAATACTTGCTCCCTGCATCCTCTTCCATGGTCGCGCTAAGGCTTTGCAATAACTCTGTCAACTTTTCAGAATAAGGCCGCATTGCAGTAATCGCATCCTGTGCCTTGCTCAACTTAGCGGCAGATACCATTTTCATGGCGCTGGTGATTTGCATCGTAGATGATACCGATGTAATCCTGCTGCGTAATTCTTTTAAGTTTGCCATTTTTATTTTAGTATTGAGTATTGAGATATTAGATATTAGATCTAAATCTCAATACTTATAATTCAACTTTGAAACAGAAAAGGAGTATCTCATTACTCAATTCTCTATACTCAATACTACTTCTTATACTTTGCTGAAAGTTCCTTCGCTACATTCGTAAGCGTATCTGTGATCTCGTCTGTAAGCTTTCCGGCTTTTAGGCCATCAAGGACATCACGGTGTTTCATATTAAGGAACTCAAGATATTCTTTCTCAAATTCTTTAACCCTTTCTACAGGAACCGCTCTTAGAAGGTTCTTGGAACCTGCAAAGATGATCGCTACCTGCTCTTCAACCGGGAATGGATCATTTTCTGCCTGCTTTAGGATCTCCACGTTTCTCTTACCTTTCTCAATAACGCTCATTGTGGCAGCATCAAGGTCTGACCCAAACTTGGCGAATGCTTCAAGTTCACGGTACTGCGCCTGGTCCAGTTTAAGGGTACCGGCAACTTTTTTCATAGACTTGATCTGTGCACTACCACCCACACGTGATACAGAGATACCCACATCGATCGCAGGACGAACCCCCGAGTTGAAAAGATCTGAGGTTAAGAATATCTGCCCGTCTGTAATCGAAATTACGTTGGTTGGGATATATGCAGAAACGTCTCCCGCCTGAGTCTCAATAAGAGGAAGTGCAGTTAACGATCCACCACCTTTTACAAGATGCTTAATAGAATCTGGCAGGTCATTCATTTCACTCGCGATCTTATCATCGTTGATCACTTTTGCAGCACGCTCCAGTAACCTTGAGTGAAGGAAGAAAACGTCTCCAGGGTACGCTTCACGTCCCGGTGGGCGACGTAATAAAAGAGATACCTCACGGTAAGCTACCGCTTGTTTTGAAAGGTCATCATACACGATAAGTGCAGGACGTCCAGTATCCCTGAAATATTCCCCAATTGCAGCACCTGCAAACGGAGCATATACCTGCATAGGAGCAGGATCTGATGCGTTTGCGGCCACTATCGTTGTATAGGCAAGAGCTCCCTTGTCTTCAAGAACCTTTGCAATCCCTGCAACGGTAGAAGCTTTTTGTCCTATAGCAACATATATACAAAATACAGGCTCACCTGCATCGTAAAATTCCTTTTGGTTAAGGATAGTATCAATACACACCGCGGTCTTACCCGTTTGGCGGTCACCAATTACCAATTCCCTTTGTCCTCTTCCTACTGGTACCATTGCATCAATAGCCTTGATCCCTGTTTGAAGTGGCTCTGTTACAGGCTCCCTGTAAATTACTCCCGGTGCTTTACGCTCCAGTGGCATTTCAAAAGTCTCTCCCTGGATAGGTCCCTTACCATCGATTGGATTTCCAAGGGTATCGATTACCCTTCCGGTAATACCTTCACCTACCCTAATAGAAGCAATGCGCTCGGTTCTTTTTGCAACAGACCCTTCTTTGATATCTTTTGATGGTCCTAAAAGCACTACCCCTACATTATCTTCCTCCAGGTTTAATACAATTCCTTCAAGTCCGCTTTCAAATTCCACCAATTCACCATACTGGGCATTACCCAAACCGTAAATACGTGCAATACCATCTCCCACGGTAAGTACTGTACCCACCTCATCAAGAGAAGCCTTTGCTTCAAAACCTGAAAGTTGTTTTTTTAATATTGCTGAAACTTCAGCAGGATTTACTTCGGCCATAATATTTGGAATAAAATTGGCACGTCTAAAGCGTACCTGTTTTAATTAAATTTGTGATGTATATGTGTTGTTTTTGAACTCTCTCTTCAGGTTGCTGAAATTCCTCGCAACGCTTGCATTATATTGCAGGTCTCCAATTCTAAGGATAAAACCTCCAATAATAGAGGGATCAACAACATTCTTTATAGTTGCACTGTTACCGGTGATCTCCTTGATCTTAGCCTGTATCTTTTCTTCCAGGGAAGCATCAAGAGGAATAGCAGTGGTCACAGTAGCAATTTGTATATTATTAAGCTCATTATACAAGAGCATATATTTTTGAGCCACGTGCTTTAAAATCGAGATACGGTTGTTCTCTAACAGGATATCAAAAGCTCCAAGGGTAACCGCGTGGGAATTCTTGAAGATCTCTGTCAATGCATTTTTCACAAGACTGGATTTTACCACCGGGCTGGAAAGAACATCCTGTAGCTCGTTACTTGCGGTAATGGTTTTGGAAATAGTTTCCATATCACCATACACTGCTTCAGAGGCATTTTGTTCCTTTGCAAGGTCTAATATTGCCCTTGCGTATCTTTGTGCTGCTCTGGTCCCTTTCATTATTTTAGTTTAAGGTAACATCTTCCAGCATAGTCTCAACCAGCTTGTGCTGCTTCTCCTTACTGGATAATTCTTCCCGTACTACTTTTTCAGCGATTTGAAGAGACAGGGTTGCAACCTGGTTCTTGATCTCTGCCATAGCAGCATTCTTTTCATTCTCAATGGTCACCTGTGCCTGGGCTACGATCTTATTGGCTTTAAGTTGTGCTTCAGTCGCAGCATCGTTGATCACCTTTTCCTTGATCTCCCTGGCTTCTTTAAGGATCGCATCACGCTCAACACGTGCTTCCTGCAATAGCTTCTCATTGTCTGCCTGCAAATTCTGCATTTCCTTCCTGGCCTCTTCAGCAGATGCCAGTGCGTTGTTAATAGAATCTTCCCTCTCCTTAACAGCACCAAGAATAGGCTTCCAGGCAAATTTTGCCATTATAAAGATAAGAACCAGAAAAACTACGGTTTGCCAAAAAAATAAGCCAACCTCAGGAGTTATTAAATCCATAATTAATTATATATATAAATTTTTAATCAATAACATTAATTAAAACCAGTTCCCAACCAACCGTTGGGAACCGGTTCTTAAACTTAAGGACTAAGCAGGTACAGTAAGTACCCCTAGTAATGCAGCAACAACTCCAAAAAGGGCAACACCCTCTACAAGAGCCGCAGCAATAATCATAGCAGTCTGGATCTTTCCAGAAGCTTCTGGCTGGCGAGCGATGGCATCCATTGCAGATCCACCAATTCTACCAACACCAATAGCAGCTCCAATAACTGCAAGACCAGCTCCTAATGCGGCAAGTCCAATGTGTAAATACTCCATAGTAATTAAATTAAAAATTAAAATTAATGATGTTCATGTTCCTCAACCGCCATCCCGATGAACAGGGCAGACAGCATTGTAAAAATAAACGCTTGTAGGAATGCAACCAGCAATTCCAGTACTGTTATAAATAGTGCAAAAGGAACCGAGATCCCGGCAACTCCGGCACTTTCCAAAATGAATATTAAAGCAAGTAAGCTTAAGATGATAATATGTCCTGCCGTAATGTTGGCAAAAAGACGAATCATAAGAGCGATAGGTTTAATGAACAACCCCATCACTTCCACCACAGCAAGAATAGGTTTCACGAATGTTGGAATACCTGGCATCCAGAAAACGTGTTTCCAGTAGTCCTTGTTCCCATTGATAAATATCAAAGCAAGAGTGAATAAACCAAGAGAAACAGTAACGGCGATATTTCCGGTTACGTTTGCTGCCCCGGGTAGCAATCCAAGCAGATTGGTGATCCAAATGAAGAAGAACACAGTTAAAAGGAACGGCATAAACTTCATATATTTTTTCTCACCAATTTGAGGGATAGCAATATCGTCACGAACAAATAACACAAGACTCTCTAAAACGTTATTAAAGCCCTTAGGCGCCTGCTTATTCTTTTTGTGGTAGTTGGCCAGTGAAAAGAAGAACCAGAGCATCAGGATCACAGTAATGAACATTGCAGCCACATTCTTTGTTATCGAGAAATCCCAAGGCTTGCCGGCATTGACAGGATACCCATCCTCTCCAAATTCCAAAGCTGTTTCCCCATCCTCAAGGCGGTAGATCTTTTCATGATAGTTCACGAAACTCATTCCATTTTTTTCCACAATTACCTGCCCTTCAAGATCGTGGTTAAAATTGCTGGACATAAATGTCACAAATCCATTATCTGTATATAAAATAACAGGAAGGGGTAAGGTATAGGAATGATCTCCTTCCCCAAAAAAGTGCCATTCGTGAGCATCACCAATGTGGTGCATGATCATATCTGTAGCATTAAATTTTTCTGAAGCTTCCTTTACAGCGCTGCCTTCTTCCTGTGAAAAGGAAAGAAAAGGAAGAATAGCCAGTGCAAATGTCACTATAATCTTCAAAGATTTTTGTGCTGTCATAGTCCTGTTAAACTTAATAATTGTGGGCTCAAAATTTCCGTGCAAAGGTATGCTTTTAATTCTTATCTAAAAGCCCCCGATTATTTTTTTTGCCTCTTTTGCAATTTTTATGAAGCTTATTGAGTGCCAATTCCTTATTTCGCATTTATTAGCCTCACTGCATAAAAAGTTTCAAAAACCAGGTAGAGGAAGTAGGGAACAAAAAAACTGAGTAAATCTCCAAATGCATTACCGGTGTGGTTTAACAACATTGGAAGAAGAAAGATTATGGCCGCAAGCATTTTAAGAAAACTGGCTCCCATAAAGGCAAAGCCTGTTTTATCCCTGAAATTATGATAGATCAATACCAATATCAAATAAATGAGAAAGGTCGCAAAAAAATGAAATAAATAGATCGCATAGGTAGGATAGAAAAAATCATATTCTTCCAGAGCGAAATTTATGAGAAGATATTGAGCAATAAAAAGAAACAGGGTAAGCGGCAGGAGCACTGCCAGGAACTTCAAGAGTTGGTTTTTCATATTTAAAATTATTCGTCTTTACTCATTTGGATCACTTTTCTTATGACCTGATAGAGTGCTATGAAAACACCCAGGAGAGAGATCCCAATTGTAAATGCAGAGTATTCATTTGGATACTCCTTATCCAGCCAAATGCCAAGGAAAACGCCGGCAGCAATGATAATTCCCATCTGGATCGCAATGTTTACGAACTCCAGGTATTTATCATGCGGAGCGTTCCTTTTGTTTTTGACCATCTTTGGAGAGGGTTTTTATATTTCCTTTCATTTCACAGGTGGCATTGAAAGTTGCACCTGGTTCTACAGATAATTTTCCTGAGACCACCTCTCCCTCAATTACCGCAGTTGAACGCAGGGTGAGGGTGTCCTGCACCACCAGTTTCCCTTTAAATTTTCCTTCAAAATCGGCATTATGGCAAGTAAGGTTTCCTTCAATGTATCCGCCCTTGCTTATGACCACTTTTCCGGAGGTAGTAACATTGCCTTTAATAGTCCCTTCGATACGAAAACCTCCTTTGGCTTCAATATCGCCGGTGATGAGAGTTCCTGCTGCTATCCTGCTTTGTTCTTTACTGGCTTCAGGATTTGGGTTGGGGGAGTTTTTTTTAAACATGAGAGTGGGGTTTGGGGTTGGGGTAAAAAATTTGGGGTTAGGGGGTTGTTTTGCGGTTCAAATAGGCATCAAGATTTTTATGCAATTGTACTACATGATAATTTTCTGAGGAGATGATCACCGGCTCTCTTTGAATAGCGTAATCCTTATTAACACGCAACAGCTCCTCAAAACCGCCGGCACGTTCCATATTCTCAAAGCCATGAACCACTACAAATATAGTGTCCACATTATAAACATCTAAGGATGTGGTGTAATTTTTATATTGCAGTTCCTCCAAAGCAGCATCTATCCTCTGTTGCAGGTCTAACGCCTCCTCTTTTTGAAGTACAGGAAAAGTATAAAGCATTTTCACTTTGCCGGGTGAATCGCTAAATTCACTTTTTGCCATTTTTGGCAGTGCATTATCCAGCAGTTCGCGCGCTTTGAGTCCTTCCTGTGTTTGCGGATGGTTCACCGAAACCTGCCTTAAAGCTTCCCTATAGGCTAGGAAGCCATATAACCTTCCTGTCGCAGTAGCATGTAAAAGTTCAATCTTTGGCAATAGTTCGTGGTCATTAAAATCCTTGCGGTATTGTTCCCCTAATGTAATGGCCTTTTCAAATTCCCCTTCCTCAAAAAGAGCATACATTTCTTTATATTTCACTTCAACTGAATCTTCCATCTCTAAGGAAGAGCCGGGGTTTAGGATCCTGGAGGCATACCTCGATTCAGGATATTCCCGAAGCACCTTGTTCCTATAACGTTCAGCTTCAGCAGCATTTCCTTCTTCGAGGTAAATTTGGTAGAGATAATATGAGGCTGGTAAAATTAACCTCTCTTCAGTAGTGAAATCCATAAGCGAGAGCAACCTTTCTTTCGCCAGTTGATTTTCAGAAAATTTCTCTTTATAAATAAGGCCCAGCCTGTAGTAGGCGTTATTACGCTGTGACTGAAGGCTGTCAATAATTCGGGAATCACTTGGGATTCTTTCAATATAAGTTGCGGGATTGAATTTTGGATTATTGGCAATGATCAATTCTGAAACCTCATCCAGTTGCCGTTCCCCTCCTGTTGCAATATTCCCGGGGTCTGTTCTCCAGTTATCTTTAAGTTCACGGGCACCCCACTGTCGTAGAAATTCCTGCATTCCTGTATTTACCCTTGCAGGATTGTAGAAATAAAAATTTGAGATCGTATTGGGAGCTCCCAGTCCCGGGGGACCACCCGGGCTTCTTATTGGAGGACCCTGTACCACTGCAGGTGACTCTGCCAGAAACCCACTGCGCGCCTCTTCTATTGCCTGCTCCTTAAGCTCATTGGTGTATTTAATAAAATAATCCTCCCGGCGTGCGTCACTCATAGCTACCAGGTCGAGGATGCTGTCATTCTTTTCCACCATCTCCTCATACATAATGACTTCCTGCAAATTGTCCCTTTTTCTCTTTACCACAAAATAATCCCTCGTAGTGTTGGGGATCCTGGTAAGGGTGCTATCAAAATAAGCCCCCGCTGTACGATACTGCGACCTGTCGAAATATATATTCCCCAAAGTCTCATAATTTACAGATTGTAAAAACCTGTCACCCGAGGGGGTTCTTAATGATCTATTGTAATAATCAATAGCCACAGCAGAAGAGTCTAAGAAGCTGTAATATTCAGCAATTTGAAAATATATCTTGTCAAGGAAAGGGCGGTTTTCCCTGTCCTCCTCCATTTCCTGAAGCCTTGAAAGGAATTCATGCCTGTTGCCGGTGCTGAAATCAAAATTGCGCATTTTTTCCAGCCTTGCATTTACGAGGAATTCCCTTGGGATCTTCCTGTTTAGATCTATCACCTTTTCAAAAGCCATATTGGCACTGTCCCTCTTTTGAAGCCTGTTGTACAGCTGGCCCTCAATATAATGATACCTCGCCTTCTCCTTATTTTTCGTGGTGTGGACAGCGGCAGTTCTTATAGGCGCTACTGCACTGTCTATAGAGCCTGTGTTGATATAGGCCTGGGCAAGAACAGCGTGCGCATCTGCCCTGTCCTGCTTTTCCAGCCGGCCAGATTCTATAAGACGCTTAAGATTTTTAATGGCAAGTTTATCATTCTCCAACCGCATGTTGGTCTTTTCCCGCCAAATTTGAGCATGGCTTATTGTGTTACTTGCAGGGTACTTGTGAAGGATATAATTGAAAGCTTCCAGGGCTGGAATAAAACGTTCATCATAATACCTGGCTTTTCCAAGTAAAAGGTATGCCTCATCTATTTGAGGATTTCGTTCCTTCCCCTGTATGAGCATGGAATGTCTCTGGATAGCTTTAGTCGCCTTCTCCTCAGCGATCTGGAAATTCTCATTTCTTTCAGCTCCCGGCACTCGTATCTCTTCAGAAATTTGCATTCTTTCAACCGGCAAAAGCTGCCAGAAGTTCTCCCTGTAAGAAGTGGCTATTTGTTCCCTGCCCATTTCCAGGGCAAGATTCCCGTTGTAAAGGGTATTATATTCAGTAGTAACCGCGTGCCAGTTCCTGTTGATGAATTTATCCTTTTTACGGGAGCATCCCGAAATGGCTATCATCAAAAGAACGCATAGGATCCCAATGGTATTTTTATTCAAAATCAATAAGTTCCGGATAAAATATATAACTTAAATGTCCTGTATTTAGTATGCTAAAGTACATTTCTTTTTATAAACCGGCATTGGGGGAATTTTACGAAAAATTATTCTGGGCTTCCAGGTGTTGTTCCCCTGAAAAGAAGCTCTCCAGCTCGCTAAGGGTCGCTTTGGAGGTATGGATGTCTTTTACCAGCTCACCCCTATCCAGCACCACGATTCGTTCACAGACTTCAGTGATATGAATAAGATCATGGCTGGAGATAAGAAAGGTGGTATCCCTTTCCATTGCAAGGTCCTTAATTAATTTTTTCAACCTTATTTGTGTTGTGGGGTCAAGGTTTGCAAAGGGTTCATCCAGGATAACAACTTTTGGATCTCCAATGAGAGCGGCAACTATGCCTACTTTTTTTTGATTTCCCTTGGAAAGGTCCCGCAAGTACTTTTTACGACCAATGATCTCCCCGTTGAAAAAATCCTCAAAACCCGTAAGCAGGGAGTCAACATCGGCTTTGTTCTGCTTGCGTAGATCTCCAATAAAATAAAAGTATTCCTCGGGGGTAAGATATCCTATGAGAAAGCTTTCATCGATGAAAGAGGAGGTATATGATTTCCATTCCTCACTTTGGTTTACCGTAATATCATTGTTGAAGATACTCCCTGTGGTAGGCTGTATAAGATCGAGTAAAAGACTAAAAAAAGTGGTCTTTCCCGCACCGTTATTTCCTACAAGTCCAAAACTTTGTCCTGCAGGAATTTCCAGGTGCTCTAAACTAAGAACTGTAACCCCGTTATATACTTTTGTTAGATTGCTTGCTGTGATCATACCTGTGCTTTTTATTATTCTCCTGTTTGCTTGAATCCCTCTATCATAGCGTATTTTTTTCTTCTATATACTTGTGCTATAAATTCCAAAATGCGATTCCTTAAGATCAACCCCAGTAACCCTAATCCCAATAACACGGCGACGCCACACTCAAAGGATATAAACTTGTAAAAGATCCAGAAAAGGAGGACCGGCAATATAAGGAGCGGCAGGCCAACCAACCACTGGGCCGCACCCATTCCCTGGTAATTCATAAATGGGCTTTTATCCAGGTCTATACGCTTCCTGTTAAACGAACCTGCGTAGAGCAAAATGGGGATATTTACGCCGATATTATATACGGCACATACCAAATTCAGGAAAAATATACGCCATCCATAATAAATATAAGGGGTGGCAAGTATTGCAAGAACTACCACGCTAAACGTGATGAGCCCGGCTTTTGCCTCAAGATATTTTTTAACCGGGATATTCTGGGCCATAATAAGGGGATAATGAGAGGCGTCCCAGGCCGGGATGAACTGGCCAAAATTTATCATAAATATGCCCGTGATAAAGATGCCTACAAAAACATAAAAGGCAGGCATATCCAAATAGATATCCTGGGGATATATGAACATTCCATACCCAAGAAGCAAAAGTGACATGTATATAGTTGTTTTTGGCCTTTTGTTCCTCCATATCATCTTAAGATCCTGTTGCAGGTAAGGAGCAATATCGCCAAACCGCCTCGTCCACGTAAATTCCCGGGTATTGGCATTGCTGGTCCTTTCCTTCAAATGTGCATCAAGGAAAAACTTCCTTTCAAGGTTGATACGATTCCAGATGTAAAGAGCAGCTACCATAAGGATTGGGATCACGGCGGCCCAGTTATAAATAAGGATTTGATCAAGCAAGCTGCCAAAGCTGCCAGAAATATCCAAAATGCCCAAATAATCCAGTACACCTAAAGCCGCGATCCCCAATGCTACAGGAAGAAGGGCCTTTAGGTTTTCAGTAAATTTCTTCTTAATAATAAAATTGGTGAAATTAACAGCCAGGGATAATCCCCACAGGGCAATCATCCAGGAAATTACCGCCGTTGCATTGTATTCATCCTTATAGATATTAAATAGTCCAAAAGGAATGATCACCAAAAGCGGAAGAAAGTTAAAGAAAGAAAAAAAGGATTTTATAAGTACAAAATTCACAACCTTCCGTTTAAGTACAGGAAGTACCAACAGGGGTTTAATATCCAGTATGGGCAGGGTTTGTAAAAAGAATCTTATAGAAAGCTCTGCGAGTAACCAAAGCAGGACAAAACGATTTGCCACTGTTATGGGATCTTCTCCCGGGAAATATTTCTGGATGAGGGGATACAGGCCAATCCCTGTAAATAGAAAAAGGGTGGCAAAATACAATGCCAGGAAAACCATGAGTATCTTAAGCCCGATGCTCTTGCCAACACTGGCCGATCTAAAAAAGGCTTTCCACTCCAGTAAGACTAACCTCTTGTACATAATCCTGTGCTTCTTTCTTTAGTAGTGTGGAAATTTACCAAATTGTTACATTTAAAAAACTCCAGACTTTGTATTTTTGCCTCAAAGATTAGAATATGAGTCAATTTTATCCTTTAAAGATAAAAGAAGTTATACGGGAAACCACCGAAGCCGTAAGTTTATCTTTCGAGATCCCTGTAGATCTTGAAGAGGTTTTTAATTATAAAGCGGGACAATACATTACCCTCAGGACAAACCTGGAAGGAAAAGAAATAAGAAGGGCCTATTCCTTATGTTCGGCACCTGGAACCGGGGAATTCAAAGTCACCGTTAAGGAAGTTGAAGGTGGAAAGTTCTCTGTGCTTGCCAATAATATTCTAAAGGCAGGGGACATCCTTGAAGTTCATCCACCAGAGGGGAAATTTATCTTTGAACCTGCCAGCAGGTCAAATACATATGCTGCTTTTGCGGCCGGAAGCGGGATCACACCTGTATTATCCATTATAAAAACAGTGCTCAACCGCGAACCGGGGAGCAATTTTATTCTTGTATACGGGAATAAATCAACAGAGAATACGATTTTTTATAAGGAACTGCTCGAACTGCAGGCAAAATTTCCGGAGAGGCTTTTTATTGAATTCATTTACAGCCGTACACGGGAAGAAAATGCACAATTTGGACGTATTGAGACCAGTACCGTTAATTACGTGCTAAAAAATAAGTTCAAGGACTCTTCCATAGAGACCTTTTACCTTTGTGGCCCGGAGGAGATGATCACAAATGTGAAGACCATACTTTTAGAGAATGGGATTAAAGAGGAAAATATTCTTTTTGAATTATTTACTACTGAAGGTACGGGAGCGGTAGAGACTGGTGTGGAAGGCCAGGTAGAGTTAACCATCACGGTAGATGATGAGGAAACCACCTTTACAATGGACAGTAAGGAAACCGTTCTTGATGCAGCTTTGGAGCACGATCTGGATGTCCCTTATTCCTGCCAGGGAGGTATTTGCAGCAGTTGTATAGCCAGGATTACCGAAGGTAAAGCTGAGATGCGCAAAAACCAGATCCTTACTGACAGTGAGATAGCTGAAGGGCTTATTCTTACGTGCCAGGCGCAGGCTCTTACGCCTACCCTAAAGGTAGATTATGATGATGTTTAGGGGCATTTTCAATGCACCCTGCAGTTTGAAAAAAGGGAAATTGTAATATATAAAAGAGGTCTACGTGATCTCTTTTTTATGTCTTACCAACAGGCAGAAGTGGATTTTTAATCTTCTCCACAACCTTTTGGGGCGCGATGGTCCTCATCACCTCCTCATAACCAACAGGCACCTTATTACCATAAATCGAGGTGGGAATCGCAGGATATTTATGTAGGTCTGGAAAAAGACTATTTTCCATAGGCTGCCCAAATGGTTTAAAACCGGCAAATGGATGTGTCACTCCCCACAGCGAAACCACCGGGATCCCGTACATGGCTGCAAGATGCGCATTGCCACTGTCCATTGAAAGCATTATATCCAGATTGGAAATTAAAGCCAGCTCTTCTTCAAAAGTAAGCCTGCCGGCCAGAGAGATCGTGTTTTTGTAATTCCCCGCTATTTGGTCCAGCTTCTGCTTCTCGGCTTTCCCTCCGCCAAAAAGAAATATCTTCATATTTGGATCCTTCTCAAGGTCTTCCAGCACCTGCATCAAAAGATCCTCAGGATACACTTTTGAATCATGCTGGGCATAAGGTGCAATGCCCACCCATTTTTTTAAGTCTTTGCCGGTGATCTCCCGGGTGTTGGGTGATAACTTTTGCTTTTCAGGATAGGAATGGTCCTCCAGGTTTATAGGGTATCTAAGGTGAGAGAAAACATCGGCATACCTTTGATGTGTAGACCTAAGTTGTTTAAAAACCTTATTATTAAATGCTGTAAGTTCCTTTTTCTCTGTCCTTCCCTTGTTGATTTGCTTTACAGTAAGACCGTAAAAACAAAATACGGTTTTAAGGATATTGCTTCGCAGCACATCGTGCATATCTGCCACCGCTGTTATTTCCAGATCCCTTAATTCCTGGGCAAGTTTACCAAGGCCTATGACCCCGGCGTGAACTCCGGTGACATCGGCATCATAAACCTCAACGTTGGGGATCCCTTTGAAGAGAGGTGCAAAAAACTTCCGGGTAAGGACTGTGATCTTTAAATGCGGATATGTGGCTGTGACTACCCTTAGCACAGGCACCAGCATTGCCACATCTCCCATGGCCGAGAGGCGAATTACCAGGATGTGCTCCTTTTTATCCCGGGAATTGCTGGGAGAATTTCGGGAAGCACCGCCGGTAGATCGATTGCCGCTCATTTCAAAAGGTTTTATTTTTTCCGCAGAACAGGGTTAAGCTCCTCGTCGTTATACATCTTCATTTGGCGGTAGACCTTCATATACTTATCGCCTTTGCTTATATCCTCAAGTAATTGATTGATAGCTGTTGAGAGGTCTACCCTTTGTTCCAGTAACACATCAAGTTTTGCCTGGCATTTCATTTGATGCTCCTGGCTGGCATCCTCCCTGTTGGCCTCCTCATTCATATGATATATCTTAAGGGCGAGGATAGAAAGCCTGTCAATCCCCCAGGCGGGACTTTCAGTATTTATCGTGGCATCTTCCTTTGGAGTAACATCCTTGTATTTTTCCAGGAAATAGCTGTCAATATATTCTACCGTATCTGTACGGTCCTGGTTGGAGGCATCTATTTGCCTTTTAAGTTTAAGAGCCGCTTCAGGATCTATATTGGGATCACGAATGATATCTTCATAATGCCACTGTACAGTGTCTATCCAGCATTTGCGGTACAGCAAATGCTCCAGCAGCTCGTTCTCCCTGTCATAGGGATTCTCGAAAGGCTGCTCCACGCTGTTTATCTCGTGGTATTTCTCTATTACTTCTTGGAATATCTGGTTTGCTTTATCTGAAAACATACTATTGATTTTTTTCTAGGATGTGTAAATATTCGGTCGTAGCAGTAGCTGTGTGATTCCTGTTCTCTGTCTTATCTGCTTTAAAACGCTGATAGTCTTTGGTTACCAGGTCGTATTTCCCGTACTGCTGCATGATTTTTTTAATTTCTTCCGCAGGCATTAAGCCCTCATTATTGTAACTAAGGAAAATATAGCTGAAATTTGCAGATCTAATGAGGTTTTCAAAGGAGTCCCTCACCTCCCCGGTTCTGCAATATGATGACTTATAATAGTCCCTTAGGCCTGTTTTTCCTTTAGGTACAAAGGTATCATATTTTGCAATAGTATTAAGCAAATGGTAGTTTGCTCCGTATTGCCGGGCATTGTAAGGTGGGTCTAAATACAGGATATCACCTTCAATGCGCTCAATAAGATCGTTGGCATCTTCCCGGTAAACCTTATGGCCATCTCCTGCGATCTCAAAATGGGCGGGAAGGATCTGCAAATCTTTTATTGCTGAAGGTTTTAATTTCTTGAGGTAAGCCCCGTAAACCGATGCTGTATTGGCCACTTTATCTGCACTTTCAATAACAGAAGCCAGCAGAAAATAATAAAGATCTTCCTCGATGACAGATGTTTCACGCCAATCCTCCAGTTTTATCCTCGCAGCATCGATCTTGCGTGCATTTTCAGCAGAAAAATAAAGCCTTCCTTCCTCTCCTCCTTCAGCATAGTGCTTAAAAATAAATCCTTCCCTGCCGGGCAAATTGTTTAATTCTTCAATCCTCTCTTTAAAATTTAACTCCCGATTATTTCCAATATAATTTTTAAGCAATGCATAGCTGTAATATTCGATATCATTGGCCAGTACTTTTTTTACCAATGGCTTAAAACTACGGCCCACAATACCCGTACCCGCAAAGAGGTCACAAAATACTTTTCCTGTAAGGTCCAGCCCCATAACCTCCTCTACGGTGGAGCGAATAAAACCGGCAAGTTTATGTTTAGATCCTATGTAATTCATTTTATTGCCCAAATAATGTCTGAGAAGGCGAATTTCCCGGGTTGGTATTGAAACTTCAGCAATTTTTGAGAGTCAAAATTAACAACATAATCTTCAACCACCTCCTTTAGAAACAGAATTTCTGCTTTTAATTTCCAATGATCACCCCCTTCAGCATATACTATAAGGAACAACCTGTTATAGTAATGCATTCTTTGCTGTGAACTTTGGTTGCGGTATAGCCAGGTAACCAAATCACCGGGATGTCGCTGTGCATAATCCAAAGCGTGGTTAAAGCCTCTGGGGTAAATACTGGTCTTTAGGTCCATATCCACTCCCTGAATATTAAAATCCCGAAGCCTGTCCCTCTCGTCCCGCGCAGGGGTAACACCCGGTAAATCGCAGAAAATACTTTCAACGGCTTTTGCGCTCCAGAAGTTATACCACCTGTTTGCCGCATAATTAATAAAAGAAGCTTTTTCCAGGTTTTGCTGTTCGGCAACCTTCCCTGCCTGCTCCAGGACCTCCTCCCAGCTTTGTGTTCTATAAATAAAGCCAGAAAATCTATCCCATTGATCATTTTGCTTTCTTCCCCAGCTGTATGGATGATCCAGCCGCTTTTTTAATTCGTCCTCTATTTGAAACAGCTGCCGGGAATTCAAAATATGAAGGGTATTAGAATGGGCATGAGAATAAGGCCAAAGAGCAGGATCTCTTTAAAGACTTTTTCTTTTTTACTTTCAAAATAATTGGAAGAGATTATAGAAAGGGGAACGAAAAAGAACAATAATTCACTGCCATTCTTGACCGGCGAAAACAATGCAACTGCAATAGCGGTAACCAAAGTAAGGAGTACAAGTATATATGTGGGCCTGGAGTTTATATTGGCCTTTTGAAGCAGTCCCAGGTAAAAGAAAAGCGTCCAAACACATAGGGCAAGAATGATGCTTAGGGGAATAAATAACGCCGGATTGCTGTACTGTTCAAAATCAAAACTGCTGGTTTCAAACCACAGGGAGAACGTATAAAAGTCATCATACATAATGATGCTAAAGGATGTTACCAATCCAAAGACCGCCAGGAAGGCAATCCCGGGAACCAGCCAGTTCTTAAAATAGTTTGCAACGTGAAGCAGGATCCCGCTGTATACGATCAATAAAAAGAGGATCGCCCAAAAATAGAACAGGGAAGCAATGCATATCCAGAAGGTGGCGTCAAAGATCTTTTGCCTAATGTCCTTTTGCGATCGCAGGCTTATTACTCTTCTCAATGCCAGCAGTACACATAGATTGGCGATAATTACCTGATCATTGCGCAATATTTCCCAAAAAGAGACCGAAAGCACCCCAAATATGAGGATCTTAAAGGCACTGCGTTTTGTAAGGTCATTTTTCTTGGCTATAAAATTAAGCACAGAAACGCTTATAATAAAAACAATAAGGACCCCAAATTTTGCCGTCGTTCCTGAAAGACTAAAGGAGTCAAGCAGTGGCCGCAAGTTTGCCAGCAGATAAAAAGCCGCCATGAATAATATGACGGCAAGAAAATTTATAGGTTTTGATTTGCTAAAAAAGCTTGTTAGCATTACCGTTTTTTATATTTTTGTGAAAATAATATTTCAAACTAAAGAAATGAGAGATTTTTTTGAGGGAATTGCCTGGTTATTTGAGGAGATTTTATTTCTTCCATTTAATATGCTTAGAGATGTAGAGTTTGAAACCTCCTGGTTTTTAGCTAACATTATAAACTGGATCTTTGTACTTGTTGTAATTGTTGCCTTCGCATACTGGATGAAGCAGCTTAAGAAATTCAATGACAATGACGAGGAAAACCGTGATCCTACTGCACATTCCTTTTTAGGATAAATCAAATCCAAGGTCTTTTCTATAATACATCTTATCAAAATGGAGTTTATCGACATTTTGATAAGATTTTTTTAGTGCCTCTTTGTAATCCTTTCCAAAAGAGGTAACAGCAAGCACACGCCCGCCGCTGCTAAGGATCTTTCCGTCCTTTTGGGTAGTGCCGGCATGATACACTACCGAGCCGTCAACATTATCCAGACCTGATATCTCCTTTGACTTTTCATAATCCTCAGGATATCCGCCAGAAACCAGAACTACTGTCACAGCAGATTCTTTCTTAATGTTAACTTCAACCTCATCAAGCCTTTGTTGAGCAGTTTTTTGAAGTAATAGTACCAGATCGTTCTCTATCCTCGGTAAAACCACTTCTGTTTCGGGATCTCCCATTCTCACATTATACTCAATAACATAAGGATCATCACCTACTTTCATTAAACCAATGAAGACAAAACCCTTATAATCGATCTTTTCCTCTCTAAGCCCTTCAATGGTAGGTTTTATAATACGCTCTTCCACCTTCTTCATGAATTCCTCATTGGCAAATGGTACAGGGGAAATGGCACCCATACCACCGGTATTTAAACCTGTATTGCCTTCGCCAATTCGCTTGTAATCCTTTGCTGTAGGAAGAACCTTGTAATTCTTACCATCTGTAAGAACAAAAACACTTAGTTCTATACCCTCAAGGAATTCTTCAATAACCACAGTAGCTCCTGCAGCACCAAATTTGCTGTCCACAAGCATATTCTCCAGTTCCTGTTTTGCTTCGGCCAGATCTTCTAAAATTAAAACCCCTTTTCCGGCAGCCAGCCCATCAGCCTTTAAGACATACGGCGCATTTAAGGTCTCCAGGAATTTCTTCCCTGCCTCAAGACTTTCAGCAGTAAAACTTTGATAAGCCGCAGTTGGTATCTTGTGTATCCCCATAAATTCCTTGGCACGTTCCTTACTTCCTTCCAGCAGCGCTCCCCTTTTTGAAGGTCCTATAAGCATCACCTCCTTTAAGTCGGGATCTTCCTGAAAATAGTCATATATTCCTTCTACCAGAGGATCCTCAGGCCCTACAACTACCATTTGTATATTTTTCTCCAATACAAATTCCCTGATCGCTTCAAAATTGGTTACTTTCAAATTGACATTTTCAGCTACCTGGGCAGTACCTGCATTCCCGGGGGCAACGAATAGATTTGAGCAGTTTGCACTCTCTTTGATCTTTACTGCGAATGCGTGCTCACGCCCGCCGGCGCCAAGGATTAAAATATTCATATGGAAGTTGTTTTATATTCTTGTGCCAAAAATAATTGTTTGTAAATTGAAGCACTAATAAATTCCAATAAAATAAAGCCAATTTCCCTTGAACTGGTTTAAGATCTCCCTTCAGCTTAACAGGTTCCCTATCAACAGGGCACAGGAAAAACTATGGCAAATTCAAAAGATACCCGAGGATGTCTATGGCGCATACCTTGAAGAGCAATCCCGTCATATTGTAGAGTATCACCTGCAGCATAACGAGCATTACCGGCAGTTTTATGGCAGTAATAATTTCACATCATGGGAGGAGGTGCCTGTAATGCAAAAGAAGGACCTGCAACGCCCCCTGGACCAGCGGCTAAGCAAACCTTATACAAAATCAACCTGCTACATAGGTAAAACTTCTGGTTCCAGCGGTCATCCCTTTATCTTTGCAAAGGACAGGTTTTGCCATGCCCTTACCTGGGCAGAGTTCATCGACAGGTACCAATGGATAGATATTGACCTTAACAGCTCCTTACAAGCACGATTCTACGGGATCCCCCTGGATTTCTATGGCAATCTTTTGGAGCGTTTTAAAGACCGGGTAAGCCTTCGCCGGCGTTTTAATGTCTTTGATCTAAGCGAGAAGAAAATGCTGGCTTTCCTCGAGAGGTTCAGGAAGTCACCTTTTGATTATGTCAATGGCTATACCAGTGCAATTGTATTGTTTGCCAAATATTTACAGAAGAAAAATTTAAAATTAAAGGATCTGTGCCCTACTCTTAAGGTGTGCATAGTTACTTCTGAAAAACTTTTTGAAAAAGACAAACAGCTTATTGAGACATTCTTTGGAGTGCCTGTTGTAAACGAATATGGAGCCAGCGAGGTGGGTCTTATAGCTTTTGAAAATTCAAATGGGGAATGGATCGTAAATTCTGAAAGCCTCTTTATTGAGATCCTTGATGAGAATAACCAGATCTTGCCGAATGGTGAGGAAGGGCGTATTGTGATCACCTCGCTATACAATAAGGCTCATCCCATGATACGCTATGATATTGGGGATACCGGCACCTTAATGCCCGGAAGCACCTTAAAGCGGCCAATACTTAAAAAACTTACCGGAAGGACAAATGATGTGGCAAAACTGGCAGATGGCAAAGTGGTCCCGGGTTTGACTTTCTACTATGTGACAAAATCAATTATAGAAGACGCAGGTAGCATTAAGGAGTTTGTGATCGTTCAAACAGCACTGGATACTTTTAAGATCGAATACGTGAGCGAGCAGGAATTCACCCCCGTCCAGGTGCAAAGGATACTTACGGCCATAGAGACTTTTGTGGGTAAGAACCTGCAGGTAGAACTGGAAAGAAAGAATATCCTTCAAAGGAATATAAGCGGGAAGCTAAAACAATTCACCTCTCTTATTTAAGCTTTTTAACCTGACGGTTCTTTACAAGAAAGTGTTCCCAAAGAAACCTGCTCATTGCTCCCAGGCTTTTTAGAAAACCATATTCAAGAAAGCTCCTGTAGATCCTGTAGTTATGGCGCAGGAGTTTCCATTTATTTCCTGAGACCGAATTCTTTCTAACCCTGTAACAGGCAAGAGGTGCAGTAATAGCACGTGTTGACCCAACTTTTTTTAGTATCTCCAGCCACAAAGCCCAGTCCTGCCGCTTCCTAATAACTGGAGCATATACCTTTCCCACTTTCCTCACATCATAAATGCCGGTAAGATTTCCCACGTAATTTGATTTAAGTAGTTTTTGATAAGTAAGATGTGGAAGGGCTTTTATCTCCTTTTGCAAAAGCTTTCCATCCTCATCGATCAGGATATAACTTGAGAAGGTCATCGCGAGGTCATGCTCCTGCATAAATTTAAGCTGCTCCTCAAGCTTTAAAGGCATCCAAAGATCATCGGCATCCAAGAACGCAATATAATCTCCTGTAGCAGCTTTAATGCCTTTATTTCGAGCCGCACCCGCTCCCCGGTTAATGGGATTTTTAATAATGTGAATATTGGGATAGAGTTGCGCATATTCCTCCACAATTTTCACAGTGGGATCTGTTGATGCATCATCTATAACCCAAAGTTCCCAATTGTCCCAGGTTTGATGAAGAACAGATTCTATCGCCCCTGCAATATATGCTTCGGAATTATATGCCGGCATGATTACAGAAACCTTAGACGCTTCGTGCATAGCTATATTAGCGTTTTATATGCCTGGAAAAGTCTTTGTGCTCACTCTTAAAAAGTTCTTCCTCTGTTAAGCCTTTAAAATATTCGTATGTGATCTTCATTCCCTCCTGCCTTGAAACCTTTGGCTCCCATCCAAGGATCTCTTTTGCCCTGGTAATATCGGGTTGTCGCTGCATGGGATCATCTGCCGGCAAGGGTTCATAAATTATTTTTTGAGTGGTATTTGTAAGTTTTATGATTTCTTCAGCAAAATCCTTAATAGTGATCTCATCTGGGTTTCCAATATTCACAGGATCTGTATAATCACTAAGCAGAAGCCTGTAAATTCCTTCCACCTGGTCATCCACATAACAAAAAGACCTGGTTTGGGAACCATCCCCAAAGACTGTAAGGTCCTGCCCCCTCAAGGCCTGACCAATAAAAGCGGGGATCACCCGGCCATCATTCAACCTCATCCTGGGGCCATATGTATTAAAGATCCTTGCTATACGGGTATCAACGCCGTGAAAACGGTGATAGGCCATGGTCATTGATTCCTGAAAACGTTTGGCCTCATCATATACTCCCCGGGGACATATCGTATTAACATTCCCGTAATAATCCTCGGTTTGTGGGTGCACCAGGGGATCTCCATACACTTCAGATGTTGACGCAATAAGGATCCTTGCATTCTTTTCCTTTGCAAGGCCCAGCAGGTGCCAAATTCCAAGAGAACCAACCTTTAGGGTTTGAATAGGGATCTTTAAATAATCTATTGGACTTGCCGGCGAGGCAAAATGCAGGATATAATCAAGCTCTCCCCGAACGTGTACAAACTGGGTAACATCGTAATTGAAGAATTCAAAATTTTGATGGTTGAGAAGGTGGGCAATATTTTTCATATCCCCGGTAATGAGGTTATCCATTCCAATAACTTCAAAACCTTCTTTTATAAACCTGTCACTAAGATGGGATCCAAGGAATCCCGCTGCCCCGGTAATGAGTATTCTTTTTGCCATCAAATAGAATTTATGTTAAGCCTAAATTTAACGAAAATATTGAAAGATCAATCTTTTACAGAACCGGTTTCATATAATTCTTTCAAAGCATCTTCCCAGGACGCAATCGATTTTGATAAACCAGCTTGCACCTTTTCTTTATCCAGCACACTATAGGCCGGCCTCTTTGCTATGGTTTGGTAAGAATTGTCCTCTTTAAGGCTTACAGAATCCAGATTGCCCGAAATCTTAAGTATCTCCCTTGCAAATCCATACCAGGTGGTTTGTCCTGTGTTGCTGTAATGATATAAACCGTAATTGCTGTTATTTTCTTTTATTAACCCAACAATGAGCCTGGCTAAGTGATTTGCATTGGTAGGGGTACCGGTTTGAGAGGTCGTGATATTCAATGCTGCCCCTTCCCTTGCCTTATTTAATATAGTTTTGTAAAAATTATGGCCAAACTGTGAGTATAACCAGGAGGTCCTAAAGATGAAATATGCGTGGCTTATTTCCTCTATAAATTGCTCCCCTTTTAGTTTGGAAGCACCATAAACATTTATGGGGGCCGTTTGATCCTCTTCCTTATAAGGAGTAGATGCACTGCCGTCAAAAACATAATCTGTAGAAAAATGGAATAAAACTGTCCTGTTTTTTTTGCAAATTTCTGCCAGGTTCTTTACCGCTGTTGCATTGATAAGAAATGCTTTTTCACGATCATCCTCCGCCTTCTCTACGTTGGTATACGCCGCACAGTTTATACAAAAATCTATTCTTTTACTGCTAAAGACCTGTTGTAGATCATAGGTTAAAGTGATATCCACTTCATTGGAATCCATAAATAACCAGTCAATATCATCCATCTCGCGGGTAGCAAGTTCAAAACATTTCCCCAGTTGCCCACCGGCTCCTGTTATCAAAACTGTTTTCATGGAAAAAGCATTTTAAGGGTTGGAAGCTGCTTGTCCTTGGTGGATAATATAAGATCCTCTTCAGGCATTCCCCAGTCAATTGCAAGTTCAGGATCATTATAGATCACGCCGCTCTCTGCCCCGGGGGAATAATATCGGTCGCATTTATAAGAAAATACAGAGACCTCAGAGAGGGTTAAAAATCCATGTGCAAACCCCTGCGGAATGAACAGCTGGTGGTGCTCTTTATCATTCAGCAAAATACTGAAGGATTTTTTAAACGTAGGAGAATCTGGTCTAAGGTCTACCACTACGTCCAGCACCTCGCCATAGATCACCCTTACAAGCTTTGCCTGCGCGTGATCGCCCCCCTGGAAATGTAGCCCCCTTAATACGCCTCTCGTGGAAACCGATTGGTTATCCTGTACAAAATCAATATCCAGGCCTGTGCCTTCCCTGAATTTATTTTTGCGGTAACTCTCCAGGAAGATGCCACGGTGGTCTCTAAAGACATCTGGTGCTATATAAAAACAATCCTTTAAGGGGGTTGAATGAAATTTCATGTAAATATTATGAATTAAAAATTTGTTCCAGGATCTTTTCTGTGATCAGGTATGTAGGTTTTACCCCGGTTGTTCCCAGGCCTCCCGAAGCCAGGGTGCTCCCTGTCTCCAGGGGATTATCACTGGCGTAATAAGCATATCTCACCTGCACATCCTCCCTTATATTATCCCGTAGACGTGAAGCTGCCTGGATCGCCTTTTGGTAATGCGCTCCTTCCATCTCCAGCCCCACAACATTCCAGGTTGATTCCTGGAAGAATTTAAGCAGGTCCTTATTTTGCAAGGAAGTTCCTAGTACAGTGATCATAGTCCCGTCTACCACTTTAATTCCCTGCCCATCGAGATCTTCCTTGCGTAGTTCATTGTAAAAGGGGTAATTATCTGCAGTGCCTTCAAATAAATGGGCAGAGGGGATCATAATATCTCCTTTCCCACCCTCCAGGATACCGGCCTTTCCCATAATTGAGATCGACACAACATTTAAATGTATCTCGTTATCCTCATAAGTGTATGGTTTAAGGAGCTCATCCATAGTTTCATAGGCCTGTTCTCCAAAAGCATAATCCATCACCAGGATCACGGGTTTTGAATCTGCCTCCATTTCATGAAATGCTGCGTTGCGATACCCAACCTTTAAAAGGGCTGTATCAAAGATCTGGACATCTATATTGGTGCCGCTCTTATCTTCAATGAATTGCATGCCGTTCTCCAGTGCCATTTTCATCACTTTATTGCGCAGCTGGCCATTGCCTTTATCGCTTAAAGCCTCATACATTTCCATAACCGGCTTTTTCCCCATTTCCTTTTCAAGGGCTTCGGGTGTGAAAAGTGTGTTCATCACACTGTGCATGTTAGCACTTATTATATGGATTGGGCGGTGCATCAGGTTTTTTTCCAGCAATTGCCTCTTGATAGTATCTGCCCAAACTTCCCCGTGAATATGGTGTCCCAGTCGCTCGCGCAGAACAGGGCTAAAGGTTACTATACGTTTATTATTATTAACCGTTTCATCAAGCGCAAGTTTCCCCAGCCAGTAGACTATATGCAGCAGTCTTTCTTCATTCTCAGGGATCATGAATTTTGGATATATCTCTGTAACCTCCTTAAAGGTCCTTCCCAGTATATTGGCCATATGCGTTAAAGCTATTTCTCGTTCATTTTGGGAGAGGTCCTTCTTTTTTACAGCGGCCTCCAGTTTATCCCAGTCCCTTGAAACACTTCCATCCTCATCAATAATGATCCTTCTCATAATTTTATGGGATTCCATAAAAAGGAAAGTTAGGTGGGTAAGGATATCATAGATCTCAGACCTTCCACGGGTGATCTCAATGTTTATTTGTTCCTCATCGATCCTGTAACAATTCCTGCGACGTTTTGGAGGAACAATAGGTTTAAAGTGCGAATTTGCATAACCCTCGTCACTGGTTAAATTAATATACCTGCATTCCTCAATGCCTTTGGGAAGACGGTCCATCACGTAAAGAAGGCCATTAAGCTCCACTTTCTCCTCGGCGATCGTACCATATATTTCGGGGCGCAGCGTCATAAGCGCTTCTCTAAGGGTTTCTCCAGATACTCCCATTGGTTTATAAAAGCCCCGGTTAAAAAGGTGCCTCATAGTAATGTAAAGGCGCTCTATTGAATTGGTGCTTTCCTGGGCACGGGTCCTGCCCATCAGGTTTAAATTTGCCATATATTATTTCTCTGTCTTTATTATTTTTTCAAGCGCATCGGCTATTTTCCGGTCATTGGACAGGCGGGGTAATTTGTTTTGCCCGCCCAGTTTCCCAATAGATTTCATGTACTGCTGAAATCCATCCCGGGGCACTTTGGTTATTACTAATTGCTGAAGGATCTTTCCTGAAATGAGATCCAGATAATACGAATTTTGTTGCTGAAGGGCTTCATCAAGTATGGCAGAAAATTCCTTTAGATCTGAAGGTTCCTGCTCAAACTCAATGAACCATTCGTGATAAGGCAGCTCCTCTCCCTGCGGGGTTATTTGCGGTGCCACGGTAAATTCTGAAATTCTCGCCCCGGTTTTCTCTGTGGCAGTTTGCATTGCCTCTTCCACTTCCTTTGCGATCACATGCTCTCCAAACGCTGAAATAAAATGCTTTATCCTACCTGAAACTACCAATTTAAATGGTTTTAACGAAGTAAACATCACTGTATCGCCAATATTATATCCCCATAAACCTGCTGTGGTTGAAATGATCATAACATAATTCACATTCATTTCCACCTCTCCCAGGGTTAATCTTTTAGGAACTTCATCAAAAAACTCGTCGGCTTTTACAAATTCATAAAACATTCCTGAGTCCAGCTGCAGTAGCATTCCTTTATCCTCCTGCCTGTCCTGGAAAGCGAAAAAACCTTCAGAAGCAGGATAAAGTTCTATGCTGTCTACCTTCCTCCCTATTAGATTTTCAAATTTTGCACGATAGGGTTCATAATTAACCCCCCCGTAAATGAACAGGTTAAAATTCCTGAATAGGTCTCCCACCTTTTGGCCGGTCTTCTCCTGCAGCCTTTCAAAATACATTTGAACCCAGGAGGGAATACCGCTTATGACCGTCATATTTTCTTTCCTTGTCTCCTCCACAATGGCATCTACCTTTGTTTCCCAGTCATCTATACAATTTGTTTCCCAGGTGGGCATCCTGTTCTTTTGCAAATAAGCAGGGACATAATGCGCCACGATCCCGGATAGCCTTCCTAGTTTTACCCCGTTCTTCTCATCCATTTCCGGACTTCCCTGTAGAAATATCATTTTCCCATCTACAAAAGAAGCTTTTCCAGTCTCTGCTATATAACATAAAATAGCATTCCTGGCGGCCTTAATATGGGTAGGCATGGAATCTTTGGTAAGAGGGATATACTTGGCGCCACTGGTGGTGCCAGAGGTCTTGGCATAATAAAGAGGTCTTCCCGGCCACAGGACATCCGGCTCACCCGCAACCATTCGGTCTACGTATGGCTTAAGCTCTTCATAATCCCTGATAGGAACCTTTTCCTGGAACTGGGAATAAGAGGTGATCGTCTCAAAACCATGGTCTTTTCCAAAGGCCGTTTCTTTACCTTTTTGCAGAAGTTCATTAAACACTTTTTCCTGGGTTTCCATAGGATTGGAGGCCCATTTATCTATTTTTTTTCTAATGTGGTTTGCAAATATTTTGGCTGCAAAGGATTTTATAGACATACCTGTTTATTCAAAGTCAATATAATCTGTAGGATTAACCGGGTTTCCTTCTTTCCATAGTTCAAAGTGTAAATGCGGGCCGGTACTAAGTTCCCCGGAGGATCCACCGGCAGCAATTACTTCACCTGCCTTTACAAGATCCCCCTGCTCCTTGGTAAGAGAGGAGTTGTGTTTGTAAACAGAAATGAGTCCGTAATCGTGTTTTACCATAATAACATAACCTGTGGCTGCACTCCATTCAGCAAAGATCACGCGTCCATCTGCAGCGGCTTTAATAGGTGCATTTTTAGCTACCACTACATCTACGGCATAATGCCTGGTCCTAAGGTCATAACCCTCTGTAATTGGTCCCTGTACCGGTGGAAACAATGAGAATTCACCTGCAGAGCCAGCTGTTTCAAAAACATTAAACCTGTCTTCCTGTGCCACTTCCTGCCTTAAGAGGGAATCTGCCCTGGATGGGTTTAGGTCCAGCAATGAAGGATCTGCCTGGAAAGAGCGTTCCAAAGAATCACGATTAAGTCTTGAAGGTTCCATGTCACCGGTAAGCACCCTCCTTATGGATTCATAATACTGGTTGTTCACCACCAGCACCGTTTGAAGGGAATCTGTCTTATAAGCCAGCTCGGTTGCCTGTCTTTTTAGAGCAGCAGATGAGTATCCCGGAATATATTCCCTTAATCCTGTAAATGCAATGAGAAAGGTTGTGGCCGCAATGAGAAAGATCGCACTAAGGGTTACCACTACAAAAACGTTGAGGCGGGTAAGTTTAAAAGAAACCCGCTCCTCAAATGTGTCTTCATTTAAAATTACTAAGCGGTACTTGTGAAGTAACTTTTTAGCAAATTTCTTCTTATTTTTCTTTTCGTTGGTCATACAATTTCCTGCTCCTGCAAAGATACTACAAAGTTAATTTTATACTATTTATCACATAAGATCGTTTAGATTGAGCAATTCTTCCTAAATTTGTAAATCTAAACATATTACTATGATTTTATTTAATTTACCTTTAATGATTGGAGCACCGCAAATTATCCTTATTGTGATAGTTGTCCTGTTATTATTCGGTGGGCGTAAGATACCTGAATTAATGAGGGGCTTAGGTAGTGGTATCAAAGAATTTAAGGACGCCTCCAAAGACGATTCAGACGATAAAAAGGTTCCTGAAGAGAACAAATAATCAAATTTATAGCATTTAAAAAAAGCCCAATTTAAGATTGGGCTTTTTTTTATTCTATTCTTAAGGACTGCAGAATAGCATCCAGCTCAAACATATTATCCCTCTTTCCTGTGGCAGGAGAGAAAGCAAATCCTTCAAGTACCACGTACCTGTTATTAACACTATCCCTTACGGCATAATTAATAAAGGGGCCGGCCATAAAAGCACCCTTAACTTCCCAGGTGCCCCTGGTCTCCCAGGCAAATTTGCCATCCAGTTGCGATTCAAATAAATAAGGAGCGTAAGCTTCCTCTGTGATCATATAACTTCCTTCTACAGGCCCGGGAATGTGTGCCTGTCCTATAGAATCCCTCATCCTAATAATATTAGCTATAATATTAGTATCCTTTTCTATCACATGCAGCGGGACCTCATAGACCATTAATTCCATCATACCTTTCGGGATATCCTTTCTAATCCAGAAGAAGTCCTCATCTTCTATGGCATACCGGTAGGCGGTAGGAAATTTTAAAGAAACCCCTAGCTGTTCTTTTAATCTGCTGTCATCTTTTAAAGATTTTCTAATTCGGCGTTGTTTCTCTTTAATTTCGGTATTCTTAAAAGTCCTTACGATTTCCTCGGCATTCTTATAGATTTGATCCACGATCTCATCTGTATTCTGTCCCGTTATTAGAACGCCGGTTTGAGGCTTTGCAAAGGTTTCTCTGAAAATTCCAAAATTTGCATCCTTCCCCTGCTCTATTTTAATAAAGAGCCTGTTCTTCCTTACGAAACCTGTAAAGGCTTCCGGAGGCATTTGGTTTAGGGAAAATAGAGGTTCTTCCTGCGGCAGGCCGTCTACCGGAGCGGCCAGCGTATTTCTAAGAGCTTCTCCTATGGAGCCTTCCCACCGGTCATTCTCCATCACTACAGTTACATTATTGATATTACCGGAGGAGGTGGCAAGTATTCTTTCATCTTCTTCTCCGTTATTACATCCTACTAAAAGTAAAGTGAAAACCAGTGAGAATAATATATTCTTCATAAAGCTATAGTTAATTGCCGGGTTAGCCTCTCGATAGCTTAAGGACCATTCCCGGTTTTAAATTAGAATCTGATATATCATTCCAACTCTTCAAATTCTGTACCGTAATTCCCGGGAACTTTCTGCTTATACTCCAAAGGGAGTCTCCCCGCTTCACAGTATAACTTTTAGAAACATTGCTGTTGCCCGATTTTTCTGAGGCTGTTTCAGTTAAAGAAACAGCTTTCCTGGGGTATATAGTAAGGTATTGTCCTACCCTTAAATTATTACTCCTCAGGTTATTCCAGCTTTTTATACTGCTTATGCCCACTCCATACTTCTGGGCTATTTTCCCAAGATAATCACCACTTTTAACGCGATATCTCACCCGGTCCTCAGCCTTTATGAATTTAGGCAAATCTTTTTCCTTTTGTGCCAGCTGTTCTTTTGTGAAATCATAGATCTTATCTTCATTGTTCACAAAGAGGCCCACACTGCTCCTGGGCAGCCTAAGCGCATAAGCCTCATCCTTCACATAAGGTATAATATCCAGTTTATAGCTAGGATTAAGGAATTGCAGCATTTCCTTTTCAACTCCTGTAACTTCTGTGATCTGGTCAAAAGTGAGCAGTTGTTTCACGTGGATAGTATCGGTCTCAAAAAATGCAATTTCAGGTCGGTTGGGCTGGAAGTCGTGCTCATCGGCATACTCAAATAAATACAGTGTCGCCAGGAATGCAGGCACATAACCAGCTGTTTCACGGGGAAGAAACCTTCGCAGGTCCCAGTAATTTGTAGATCCTCCACTTCTTCTAATCGCTTTGGAAACATTCCCCGGACCAGAATTATAACTTGCCAGCACCAGGTCCCAATCACCGAATGTCCTGTAAAGAGCAGCAAGATACTCGGCTGCTGCTTTGGATGAAAGCACAGGGTCCATACGTTCATCAACGTAAGAACTTACATCAAGCCCGTGCATCTTACCGGTGGCAAACATAAACTGCCACAGTCCTGTGGCACCCATGTGCGATTTAGCACGGGGATTAAGGGCCGATTCTACGATTGCGAGATATTTTATCTCCAGGGGAACATCCAGCCTGTCCAGGTGTTGTTCAAACAGGGGAAAGTAGTATTCACTTAAGGCCATTAGCCTTTCCATGGATCTTTTATTCCTTTTGAGATATGATTTTATAACGCTTTCCAGGATTGGATTATACTCTACATTAAAAGGGGTCCGGGCATTAAGTCTTTCCAGTCGGGCCTTTAAAGTATCTGTGGGTAATTCTTTATAAACCACCTCTGCATAGTCCTGTTCAAGTATCTCTGACCTCATTTTCTCAAAGAGGTCTGAATTTAAAAGCTCTGCCTTCCAAACGGAATCTATATTAGCGGCGCGTGGCAGGTCATTTAAGTCCAGTAAGGCAGGACTTTCAATATTAGCCGAAATGGGCAGGCGCTTCTTAAATTCAGGATCGGCCTCCTTTAATTTTATATCTCCATCTTCAGATTTTTTGAAGACCTGTACCCTGAAATTGGCTTGTTTAGGTTCAGGATCTTCAGCTTCCTTCTTTTTTCCCGTTTGCGCACTTAGCCCCAGGGTGATCAAGAATATGAGTAAAGAGATAACTTTTTTCATAAATTAATAAGATTTTAACCGGCCTGATCTACACCTATTTTCAGTTCTTAAAATACAGAATCCTTACAGATGTAACTATCTACCTCATGTTAAAAAACAGAACGAAAATCTTAGGATTTTCGTGCCTAAGCTTTAAGAATAGCATCGATTCCCGGCAGGGATTTTCCTTCCAGCATTTCCAACATGGCACCACCGCCGGTTGAAACATAGCTCATTTGATCTTCCAGATTAAATTTTTTCACTGCAGAGACAGAGTCACCACCACCAACCAGGGAGAAGGCCCCATTGGAGGTAGCTTTACCTATAGCCTCCCCAATTTTAATTGTCCCGTTTGCAAAAGCATCCATTTCGAATACTCCCACTGGACCATTCCATAATATAGTTTTGGAGCCTGCAATTACTTTAGAGAAATTTTCAATGGTTTCAGGTCCTGCATCAAGTCCCATCCAGCCTTCAGGAATATTTCCGGTAGGCTTTACATCGGTTTTGGCATCATTGGAAAAGCTGTTGGCTATCACAGAATCCACGGGTAAGTGAATTTTTACCCCCTTCTCCTCTGCACTCTTTAGAATATCCAGTGCCAGTTGTTGCTTATCTTCTTCCACCAGGGAATCACCCACGTTCCCACCTTTGGCCTTTACGAATGTAAATGCCATTCCACCACCTATGATAAGATGGTCTACTTTATCAAGAATATTCTCTATGACAGTTATCTTTGATGAAACCTTGGCACCACCAAGGATTGCAGTTACAGGTTTTTCGGCAGCTTTTAGCACCTTATTTAAGCTTTCTATTTCCTTTTGCAGGAGATAGCCAAAACATTTATCATCAAAGTATTGCGCTACAATTGTTGTAGAGGCGTGAGCCCTGTGGGCAGTTCCAAAAGCATCATTTACATATATATCCCCAAGACCTGCAAGCTGTTTGGCAAAACCTTCATCCCCGGCAGTCTCTTCGTCATAAAATCTAAGATTTTCAAGAAGAAGAACCTCCCCGGGATTTAATTCACTAGCAGCTTTTTCTGCCGCTTCACCCACACAATCATTTACAAATTTCACCTTTACTCCCAGGATATTTGAAACGGTATCTGTGATTTGTTCCAGAGAATATTTTGCTTCCTTCCCCTCGGGCCTTCCAAGGTGAGACATAAGCACCACACTGCCGCCATCTTCAAGGATCTTTATTATAGTGGGTTTAGCCGCTTCAATCCTGGTGGCATCCCCCACTTCCCCGTTACTCACAGGGACATTGAAGTCTACCCGAATTAAAGCCTGTTTATCTTTGAAATTATAATCGTCTAGTGTTTTCATAAGTAAAAGTATATATCACAAATATAATTTTTTCTGAAGATATAAAGTGTAGATAAATTTTATCTTTGCTTATGCTTTTTTCTGAAGTCCTGGGTTTACCGCATATTAAAAACCATTTAACCACCACTGCAGACAGGGGCCGTATACCGCATGCACAACTTTTTGTGGGCAGTCATGGCAGCGGGTTATTACCTATGGCAATAGCCTATTCCCAATATATCCTTTGCAATAATAACGGGCAGGAGAACAACACCGGGAATACCTCCTGTAATTCAAGGTTTTCAAATCTTGCACACCCCGACCTCCACTTTGCTTTTCCTGTCGCTACAACAGAGCAGGTAAAATCCAAACCAATTTCCTCCAATTTTCTTAGCTCCTGGAGAGAGTTTGTGAAGGAGGATCCCTATGGCAGTTTATATGACTGGTACCAAAAACTGGGAATTGAAAATAAACAAGGTCAAATAGGAGTAGATGAGGCCCAGGATATCCTTAAATCCCTATCACTCAAATCTTATGAAGGAGGTTATAAGGTAATGCTTATATGGATGGCAGATAAGATGAATACTGCCGCTTCAAATAAACTCCTGAAATTAATAGAGGAGCCGCCAGATAAAACCCTCTTTATCCTTATTGCTGAAGATGAGGAACAAATAATTCAAACCATTAGATCACGATGCCAGATCCTGCGTTTTCCCCCACTTCCTGAAGCGGTTATTGCTGAAGCATTGGAGAATTATCACCAGGCGGACCCAGGGAATGCTACCAATATTGCAGTGCAGGCCAACGGCAGTTATGCCAGGGCATTGCATATAATGCGAAAAGATGCCGGTGATGAACAATTTGAAGCGCTGTTTATAAAATGGGTGCGTACGGCTTTTAAAGCAAAGGGTAATAAAGCTTCTATAATTGATCTCATTTCCTGGAGTGAAGAGATCGCAGGAATGGGCAGGGAATCTCAAAAGAGTTTTTTATTATACTGCCTAAATTTCTTCAGGCAGGCACTCCTGCTTAATTACAATGCTGGAAACCTGGTATACATGAAAATGCAGGCTGCCGACTTTAAGCTGGAAAAATTTGCGCCATTTGTAAATGATCTCAATATACTGGGAATAAGCAAGGAGATCGAAGATGCGATTTATCACATAGAAAGAAACGGAAATTCCCGTATTATCCTTACAGACCTTTCAATTAAATTAACCCGCCTGCTTCACAAGAAAGCGGCATAATCAATCTTTTTTATGGAATATCTCAATGCTTTTTTAACAGAGTTGCTTATACTCGTTTTTATCACCATCACATTTTTACAGTCTGGCATAGATAAGATCGTCGACTGGAAAGGAAATACAGGATGGCTAAAAGAGCATTTTTCAGGAACATTTTTGGCGGGGCAGGTACCTTTGATGGTTGGCATCATCCTGGTTCTGGAAGTGATTGCCGGCTTACTTGCAATTGCCGGGATCGTGGAGATATTAACTACAGGAGAGGTCACTCTTGCCTTGTACGCTGCAGTACTTTCTGCCATTACTCTGCTTATGTTATTGTTTGGACAACGGGTTGCCAAGGACTATGCGGGTGCTTTTACGATCACAGGATATTTTGTGGTTGTCATCCTGGGAGTATATATCATGTCATAAATATCAAATCAATCTTAAAACAAAAAATCCCCGGCAGTGCCGGGGATTTTTTTTTGGTGTAATCTTTAATTATTCAGGTTTCCTGTAGCTCTCATTCAATTTCTCAAGAACCTCATCTGTAATATCCCGGCCTTCTTTAGCATACATAATGTTGGCGCTTTCGTTTGAGCCAAAAATATAAGTATAACCATTCTCCTGGCCATAATCCCTTACGTAATCCTTTACCTTATCAACAATAGAATCTATCACCACATCGCTCTCCTGCCGTAACTGGTTTCCCATTCTTTGTTGTTGCTGCTGGATAGTTTGTTGTTTACGCATAAGCTCTTCTTCAATCTCCTGTCTTTGAGCAGTAGTCATACTTCCCATATTAGCCTGGTATTCCTGTACTTCCTGCTGGAAACCACGGGCAAGGGAATCAAGTTGGGTTTTAACACTCTCAGAGCGGGTATTGAATTCGGCTTCCACTTCCTGCATCTCGGTATATTCCTGGATCAATCTTGTGGTATCCACATAAGCTGTTTTTTCCTGGTTACAACTTGTAAGACCGGCTGCAATCAATACAACCATTAAAAGTTTTTTCATCACTGTTAAAATTTATTTAAAGACAAAAGTAAGAAAGTAAGATTGGAAAAGAATATTTTTTTAATTTTTCCTACTATAGGATAATCTTATTAAAAAAAGAAGTCTTATAATAAAATCAAATGAAAAATCGATTAATTAGAGCAGCAGGATTCGTTTATCTTGTATTATGGAATAGCCTTTCCTTTTATAGGAAGAGAAAAGCCCTTAAAAAGCTTTAAAATCGTTTTCAGCCTAGTTTTCTGAAGAAATAGGCGATAGAAGAATACTCAGATGTGAACCTGGCCTTGAAATTAGATTTTAAACCAATGAAGGCAGCTCTCAGGTAATTTGTTTTACCTGTCCTATTTTTTTCTGAGAGCAGGCTCACATAAAATGAGTCAAACATCAATGGGCGAAAATCAGATTGTTTAAAACCAGTACCGCTAAAAAGATGTTTAAAACTGTTTTGGGAAAAATGCCATAAATGTCGGGGCACATCAAAAGCTGCCCAATCTTCTTTATAGTAAGATGCATCATAACTTTTAAAGTTAGGAACGGCTATTATCAAAAGACCTCCCTTTTTTAGCAAATGTTCCACTTCTATGACCTGTGCTCTAAGATCGGGGACGTGTTCAAGAACATGCCACATGGTGATGACATCAAACTTTCCCGATTTAAAATTTCCCGCATCCTTATCTATCTTAACTCCTTTCTCAAGGGCGAGCTCCCGGGCTTTTATATTTGGTTCAATTCCGTTTACCTTCCACCCCCTTTTTTTTGCCTCCAGCAAAAAGTCCCCGGTTCCTGCTCCAATATCTAAAATCCTTCCCCGCTCCGGAAATTTTTTATCTATCCATTTAATTTTTTTGACCAGCATGAATTTTTTCACCTGCTGGTAAATTTTGTCGGTTAAGGTTTTCCTGGAATCGGTATGGGAGATATAATCTTCACTCTGATAATAAAAAGGTAATTCTTCAACAGTAGGTTTTGGAGATGTGATCAACATGTCTTTTTCCTGGTCATAGAGCAACCTAAAAGACCTACCCGTTACTGTATGATCTTTACAAATATGATACTCTTGTAAAGAAGGGTTCTCTATTTTATTTTTCACGGAAGAGCTTAAATTTCACCTTGTTAAATTACAAAAATATCCCGATGTTCCACGTGAAACATTATCTTCCCATATAAACCAACAGCACTGAAATATCACTTGGACTCACACCGCTAATTCGTGATGCCTGCGAAACTGTTACGGGTTGAATCTTGTTCAATTTTTCCCGTGCCTCAAAAGACATTGACTTGATTTTTGAATAATCAAAATTACCGGGAATCTTCACCTCCTCCAGCCTGTGAAGTTTGTCAGCATTATTTTTTTCCTTATCGATATAACCCGAATATTTAACCTGAATTTCAGTTTGCTCCAGCATTTCCTCATTCAACTGGTTTTCTTCAATGAATTCGTTAACGCCCGGAAATTTTCTCACATCTTCCATTGTAATATTCGGCCTGGAGAAGATCTTAAAGATCTTATCGCTTTGCTTCATTTTTGAAGAATCCTTGTCCTCTAAAACAGGATTCGAATCTTCAGGCAAAACACTTGTTTCTTTTAAAAACTTTACGAATTTTAGAGATTTCTCCTTCTTCTCTTCCATCTTTCTCATCCTCGATTCTTTGGCCAATCCAATTTCAAAGGATTTTTGCGTTAGCCTAAAATCGGCATTATCCTGTCTCAACAAGGTCCTGTATTCTGCCCTGGAGGTAAACATCCTGTAAGGCTCTTCTGTTCCTTTTGTGATAAGGTCATCCACCAGCACCCCAATATATGCTTCATCCCTTTTCAAAATAAATGGATCTTTTTCCTGCACTTTTAAAGCTGCATTTAGTCCTGCCATTAATCCTTGCGATGCTGCTTCTTCATACCCTGTAGTTCCATTTATTTGTCCTGCAAAATATAATCCCTCTACGAGTTTTGTCTCCAGGGTATGTTTTAATTGCGTTGGTGGAAAATAATCATATTCGATCGCATAGCCTGGCCTAAAAAATTTCACATTCTCAAATCCTTCAACAGACCTTAGTGCTTTAAATTGTACATCCTCGGGCAGCGAAGTTGAAAAGCCATTGACATAATATTCGACGGTATTCCAACCTTCAGGCTCCACAAAAAGTTGATGCCTGTCCTTATCAGCAAATCTGTTGATCTTATCTTCTATAGAAGGACAATATCGCGGACCAATACTTTTAATCCTGCCGTTGAACATAGGAGAGCGTTCAAATCCTTCCTTCAATAGATCATGCACAACCGGGGAGGTATAAGTCATATGGCAAGACCTTTGTCTTGACAAAGGTTTAGTTTCATCCAAATAAGAAAATTTGGAAGGCACATCATCTCCCGGTTGCTCCACCATTTTTGAAAAATCAAGAGATCTACCGTCCACCCGCGGCGGGGTTCCTGTTTTCATTCTCCCGGCTTCAAAACCTAATTGAACAAGTTCCTCTGTTATACCGGTCGCAGCTCTTTCGCCGGAACGTCCTCCACCAAAACTTTTATCACCAATATGAATGAGTCCGTTCAAAAAGGTACCGTTTGTAAGCACAACAGTTCGCCCTTTTATTTCAAGACCAAGGGATGTCTTTACTCCTTTTATACTCTCCCCCTCTACAATTAAACCGGCAACCATTTCCTGATAGAAATCCAGATTAGGGGTTTGCTCCAATCTAAGCCTCCAATGTTCGGCAAACATCATCCTGTCGCTTTGAACTCTCGGGCTCCACATGGCAGGACCTTTTGATTTATTAAGCATCTTGAATTGAATAGCACTGGTATCACTCACCAAACCACTATAACCCCCCAAGGCATCGATCTCTCTTACGATCTGTCCCTTTGCGATTCCACCCATAGCCGGGTTGCAGCTCATTTGGGCAATATTTTGAAGGTTCATAGTAACAAGAAGGGTGGAACAACCCATATTGGCAGCGGCAGCAGCTGCTTCACTACCAGCATGGCCACCACCTACTACTATTACGTCATAAACTTTATCAAACATATATCTCAAATTCTTATCATTGTTCCACGTGGAACAATTTCATTTTTTCCTCTTCCTTTTCTCTCATCAAAGAGGATTCTTCCTCTGTCTTATCTTTATAACCTGCGAGGTGTAAAACCCCGTGTATTATTACCCGTCGCAATTCTTCTTCGAAACTAACATTATATTCCCGCGCATTTTCATCAACCCTTTCGGTGCTAATATAAATATCACCTTGCAATATTTTTCCTACAGAATAATCGAAGGTTATAATATCGGTATATGTGTCATGATGAAGATACTCCTCATTAAGTTTAAGGAGGTATTCATCATCACAAAAGATGTAGCTTATCTCTTCCAGCTTTTTCCCTTCAGAAGATATGACCCGCTCAATCCAGCCGGCATATTTTTCCTGTGCTTCAAGGTTGAAAGAATTTTCGGAATAAAAATTAATTTTCGACGGCTTCAAAATACTGCTTTACTTTAGCTTTATAAATTTGCCGCAAAGGTAAGGTTTGTCTGTTTAAAATCTCGGTTGAATTAAAATATTCCCGGGCTTTAAGATTTTGATCCTTAGCCGTGTTCTCAAAATTGGTGGTATTAGTCCTTGAAGATCTTTCCTCATCCTCTTCCTGTTCAAAAGTTGCCTGTTCTAATTCCAGCATTTTATGAATGATCCTGTTCATTCTTTCGAGAGTTTGAGCATTAAAGCCTTTATTCAATATATCCTTTTCAACCTGTTCCATTTCCTGTAAAAGTTCACCTTGTTGGGTATCCCCCTGTGCTTCTTTTAATCTATTTTCAAGTTGCTGTTTTAGTAGCTGTTGTTGTTTAAAGATCTCAAAGAGCTTTCCACTCATTTCTTCCTGCTGTCCCGAACCACCTTCACGACTTTCACTACCTCCCTCTCTTTCCTGGGGTTCTTCCCCTTCTTCACCCTCCTGCCCCTGTTGTTGCTCCTGCTCATTCAAACCCTCCTGCATTTGCTTTTTTAACTCCTCCTGGGTCATGATAATATCACTCAATTGCTGTTCCTCTCCCCCGCCACCGGGTGACATACTGGGGTTGGCCATCTCCTGCATATTCCCAAGCACATCACTTAACATCAAAGCAAGTTCATTGGTGCCGGTCATAACATATTGCTGGCTCGCAGTTCCCTGCGGAATTTCATTTTGTGCTAAACGATCAAGGGATTTATCAATATCAAATTCAATATCTGTGAGCTTAGTGGTGATCTTATCAGATATCATAGGGTTGTTCATCGCAAGGGCAAAAAGGCTGTCATCCACGTGCTGGAAATGCTCTTTAAGAACTTGTTGTTTTCTAAGCGCACCGGCATAAGAGGCGTCATTAGGCCTAAGTTTTCTAAAATTTAATAATAGCTCTTCCTGCTCGAAAGAGAAAACCATTAAATTACTAAGAATTTGTCTCAGGCTTTCGATATTGGCATTTAACTGTTCTCCCTGAGCACTCATTTGCGCCTGTTGCATTTTCTTTGCCATCTTCTTCATCATCTCTCCTGCTTTTTTCTGTTCCTGCCTGGCACCCTCTTTGTTTTCTTCCTTTAGTTGTTCACCCGCACTCTCCTGCTTCTCACTTATCTCTTTTTCTTCCTCGATATCCCTTTCCAGATCATAGGGTTTTTTAAGACTTGCATTCTCCTTTTCAACATCCTCAATTTTCTCGATAACCTCTTCGAAATCCCTGTTTAATTCTTCCTGCTTTTCAACGGTATTGGTGGAATCTTCTGCAGCCATTCCCTCTTGTTTCTCCCCCAGTTTTTCGAGATCCCGGGCAATCTTTTGGGTCTTCTCCTGTACGTAGTATCTCTTTGTTAATTCCAGTAATTGTTCCAGGCTCTTTTGTTTATTTGTGTTTTGCTTGGAAAGTTTCTCCAGTTTTTCAGAAAGTTCTTCCCTGTTAATCTTATCGGCATACTCCTGCAACTCCTCCAGCAAATCTTCATTTTCCTTTAACCTTTCCTCATTGCGCTGTAATCTTTCATCCAGCTGTTTCTTGAATTCACCTTTATCTTCCTGTCCTTCCTGTTGTAAACTTTCCTTTAATTTTTGGGAATAGTCTTTCATCATTTCATTTTGGCTTTTCTGCCTTTCAAGGAAATTTTCCAGTTTTTTACGGTCATTGAAATTTAACTCTTCCTTTTCCTTTTGAAGACGTGAGATTTCCTCCAGTTCCTTTTCTGAAAGTTGAATTCTTTCAAGGCTTTGGGATAGATTATTAATAGACTCTCCCTGTTGTTTAATTTTCTCCTCCCGTATCTCTTCTTCTGCTTTCTCCCTATAACTAAAAGTTTCACTCCTGCTCCGTTTTGCGCCATTTACGCCATCATTATCGTAAACCTCAAAATAAATGCTGTAATTTTCCCCTTTCTCAAGATTCAAATCACCAGGAAAACTATAGAAAAATTCATTGTAAACTTCCCTGCTTACAGGAATAGCAGTCCTGTTTGCCGCCTCTTCCCCTGTTGTTCCCTTATAATAAACCATGTTCAAACCGGCAACCGCATGGTCGTCGCTTATTTTTCCAAAAAAATAAAGTTCCCCATTATTAATACTATCTCTTTTGTGCTGAATTTCAATTTGAGGAAATTCATCTTTTATAACTTCTATAGAATAATCGAGCGATTCATAATCTCTTAGTTTCTCATTGGACGTCGTAACCTGGTATTTTGTATTGTTGAAAAAGCTTGATGTAAAACTGAATTTTGATCCCTCCCGTCTAAAACTTTCAGCAGTGTCCCTGGTACTGAAGATTACTTCATTTGTTGATCTTGTATCCAGTTCCCAGGTGATATTAGTTCCCTCTGGCACAATTACATTTCCGCTGCCTTTTTTAATTTCAGAAGATCTTTTAAGATATCCCGGATATTCCATCCTTAATTTAAATTCAAGCAGGCGGGGCACCTCCAGGACTTCCAGGGTATAGGTATGGCTTCTTACTCCGTTTGCACTTAGATAAAAGTCAACATCTTCCTTAACACCCTGAAAAACAAAATCATACATACCATTCTCCAGGGTCCGGAGGAAATAAGTTTCATTATTAAAATGAATAGTAACTGTTTCAGGCACCATAGTGCCTTGTGTGGATACAGTAAGGGGAAAACTATTACCCTCTTCCACTTGAAGTACATCTGTTTGAAGATTGAAATTAAAAGGTGCCGGTGGTTCGTAGGCAGTTTTATAGTGGATGACCCTGGAATAACTTTCAGAAAAAACCGCCTGGTTTCCCGTAATGATCACAGCAAGAATAATAATAATTGGAAAGGCAGCGTATTTAAAGTAGCGGTAACTACTCCTGTAGGTAACCGCTGTTTTAAAGGGTACAGGCTTTAATTCCTTTGATTTTTGAGCTATTCCTGCGAGTAAAAGATCAGAATGTTCTCCAGACTGCTGCAATTGCAATACATTAAGAAGTTTGTCATTAACCTCCGGGAAATGTTTTCCTATGATCCGGGAAGCCTCCAGTTCATTAATCCCCCGGGAAAGTTTAAATAATTTTGAAAGGGGTACGACGATGAACTTGATCAACAATGCTACAGAGACTGCTATAAAAGCCCAAAATAAGATACTGCGATTGGGAGGCGAAAGCCAGAAGAAATATTCGATAAATAAAACAAGAAGGAAATATAACAGCCAAATAGAAAAAAACAGAATGGCTCCCTTCAATAATTCATTGAGATAATACTTTCTTGTAAAGGCCGCAAGCTGCTTTTTTATGTAATTAAAATCCTCCATTCTTTTCCCTCTTCGTATATGGTACTAAAACTACAAATTTCTTTTATTAGTTTCAGGTTTACAAGTATATAAGATATTATAAATCATTCTGTTTCAGTTTTAAAATAGGAATCAATCCCTGCAGGAGGTTATGAAAACAAATTCAAATTGTAGTCATTCCTAAATCCAGGACACGCAGAGAACTTAATTTCCTCAAACTAGAACCCTCCCCCACTCCCCGGAAGAATTTGAAATGTGACTTAGGATAAGAATGGCAAAATTCGAAAAGCAGTATGCCACTTACATAAAATGGCTTATCGAAAAATTATCTATTACCTTTGCTTTAAAATTAGATTCTATGGCAGCTAAAGTACGAGTAAGGTTTGCACCCAGCCCCACAGGGCCTTTACATATAGGAGGCGTAAGGACCGCATTATATAATTACCTGTTTGCAAAGAAGCATAATGGAGATTTCATTTTGCGCATTGAGGATACAGACCAAAACCGATTTGTGGAAGGAGCTGAAGATTATATCATTGAATCCTTAAACTGGTGCAGGATCCCATTTGACGAAGGTCCCGGCAAGGAAGGAAAATATGGGCCTTACCGCCAAAGTGACCGGGCAAATCTTTACAGGAAATATGCCGATGAACTTATAGCCAGTGGCAATGCGTACTATGCATTTGATACTGCTGAAGCATTGGATGATCATCGCAGGGATCACGAGGAAAAAGGTAAAACATTCATATATAACTGGCATAACCGGCTAAAGCTGGAGAACTCCCTTGCCCTCTCTAAAGAAAAGACAGATAAAAAATTACAGGCTAATGAACCTTATGTAATAAGATTTAAGTCACCAGAAGGAGAAACCCTGCAATTACAGGATGAAATAAGGGGGGAGATGGAGATTGATACAAATATCCTGGATGATAAGGTGCTTTTCAAAAGTGACGGGATGCCTACTTATCACCTGGCTAATATTGTTGATGACCACCTTATGGAGATCACCCACGTGATTCGTGGAGAAGAATGGCTTCCCTCTCTAGCTCTACACGTTTTACTATATAAAGCCTTTAACTGGCAAATCCCCAAATTTGCACATTTACCACTTATCCTAAAACCACAGGGTAAAGGAAAACTTAGCAAAAGGGATGGAGATAAAATGGGCTTCCCGGTATTCCCGCTGGAGTGGAAAGATCCAAAGACAGGAGAAATATCGGTAGGATACCGTGAGGAAAATTACCTTCCTGAAGCTGTTGTGAATATGCTAAGCTTCCTTGGATGGAACCCCGGGACTGAACAGGAGTTTTTCAACCTGGAAGAACTTGTAGCAGCTTTTGAACTGGAACGGGTACATAAATCTGGTGCCAAATTTGACCCCGAAAAGACCAAATGGTTCCAGCAGCATTATTTCCAGTTACAAAGGGATGAAACCCTTGCAGCACACTTTATGACCATTCTTGCAGAAAAAGGTGTAAGGACAGATGTTGATTATACTACCAGGATCGTATCCCTTCTCAAGGAACGGGCTGTTTTTGTGGATGATCTTTGGGATTTGGGAAGCTATTTCTTTAAGGCCCCGGAAAGTTTTGAAGAAAAAGCGGCTAAAAAGGTTTGGAAAGAAGATACAGGAGAGATCATTGACGAACTTATTGAAAAAGTCTCTGAAACAGAACCTTATACTACAGAAAATTTGCAGGAGGAGATCAAAGGATGGATCACAGCTAATAATATAGGCTTTGGAAAGGTTATGCAGCCCCTGCGCCTTTCCCTGGTTGGAGCCATGCAGGGCCCCGATGTTTTTGAGATCGCAGTTTTAATTGGAAAACTGGAAACAGTACGAAGGCTGGAATTTGCTAAAAATACTTTAGGTTAAAAATAAAATACGATTCCCGCGGTAGCAAGTCTTACTACCCCCTGTAGGTCTGTGACCCGGGAACCGTTTCCTCCTTCCTCTTCAGGCTCGAGATTTCTGAACATGTTGGACAAACCATACTGGTATTGAGCCCATACTTTTAATCGGCGAAGTCCTGCTGAGACCTGCCCGGCAAGAGCAAAATTGATCTTTGAAATGTCCTCAAGGCTTTCAGCAGTTAAAAGATACCCGTCAACCATAGCATTCTCATAGCCCTCATTTGTCAATAATTTACTATTGATCTGTATTACAGGACCGGCTTCAATACTTAGGTGGTCCCCTATTATTTTATGCCCTCCAAAGAAGTTAAGTTGTACACCATTGGTCCTCAAATTAATTTGTGAAAGTTCACTCCTCCCCTCTTGCCTTACGTCTATTCCTGTGTTATATTGAAAGTATTTAATACCATATAAAAAAAGAAAATTATTGTAAACATTTGCGCGGGTCGACAGGCCGGCAGAAAAACCCACCCCGGGAGACAAACTTAAATTGTCACTGCTAAGTCCTCCATAATTGATGCCTGCTTGTATTCCCAGGGTATTATAAACATCCTTGGGATATCTTTTTTGAGAAAAGGCCTCCCCGAAAATCAGGAAAAAGGCCAATAGAAAAAGACTTCTTTTCAGCATCATATTTCAAAAGTTTATAAAAGATAAAAGTAGCTATTTTATCAGTATCTTGAAGTTCTTAATTTTTAAGCAAAAAATATGATAGGTTATGTTCTCCTTCCCATTTTTATAGTATTGGCTTTGATAATACTATTCTCGGGGATTTTCACGGTTAGACAACAAAGTTCTGCAGTACTTGAGCGGTTCGGGAAATTTATGAGTATACGCAATTCGGGATTGCATTTTAAGATCCCCATAATAGATCAAATTGCCGGCAGGATCAATTTAAAAGTACAACAACTGGATGTACTTGTAGAGACCAAAACAAAGGATGATGTTTTTGTGAAGCTGAAGATCTCTGTACAGTTCCAGGTTATCAAAACCAATGTTTATGATGCTTTTTATAAATTGGAAAGCCCACATGATCAAATTACCTCTTATGTATTTGATGTGGTACGTGCAGAAGTTCCAAAAATGAAACTGGATGATGTATTTGAGAGAAAGGATGATATAGCTGTTGCAGTCAAAAGAGAATTGAACCAGGCGATGTCTGACTATGGTTATGACATCATTAAAACGCTTGTAACAGACATTGATCCAGATGCACAGGTAAAGAGTGCCATGAACCGAATAAATGCAGCAGAACGCGAGAAAGTGGCTGCAGAGTATGTGGCAGAAGCTGAAAGAATTAAGATCGTAGCTAAAGCACGTGCAGAGGCAGAGAGCAAAAGATTACAGGGGCAGGGTATAGCCGACCAGCGACGCGAGATAGCAAGGGGACTCGAAGAGAGTGTGGATGTCCTGAATAAAGTAGGGATCAATTCCCAGGAGGCCTCAGCCTTGATTGTGGTTACCCAGCATTACGACACCTTACAGGCTATAGGAGAAGAAACCAATACGAACCTTATCCTGCTTCCAAACTCACCCCAGGCGGGCAGTGATATGTTGAACAATATGATAGCTTCATTTACTGCTTCCAATCAAATAGGGGAAGCTATGAGAGAAAAGAATGAAAAAGCAGGAATGGTTAGAAAGCCAAGAAAAAAAGACGATAACAGGGATAAGGATATTTAATCTATAGGTATAAAAATGCCGGGAGTTTTTAGATATTTCCATATACAATGGAATATATTAAAAAGCTCCCGGCTGTTTTATTTTTTGTCTTTAAGCTTTTTTCCCCACAGCTTGGCTATCGCTTTAAGTGCGATGGCTTTTTTTACTGCAGAGGTTATAAGGCTTCCTGCAAGGGAAAGAGGAGACATATTATCCTTTGTCTCCTGTATGCTTAATTTGATCTCTTCCTTGTCTATTTCATTTTGCAGTTTAAGGATCTTAAGGTCCCGGTCAATTTCTTCGAATGAGCTGTATTGTTTCATAATATAGGCTTAGTCGTTAAAGAAACTTCTGGAAGACTTAATGAGAATGGTCTTCTTGATATACTTTCTTCCTATAACCAAGATAAGGATAAGGAGAAGCAGATAGAAACCACCTACTATAAAGTAACCTGCGCTAGGTGAATCCAGGAGATTACTTAAGTAGACCGCTACTGCAATAGAAAGGAACAACAAAGCAAAAAGCCCAAAAAAACCAATCAACACCGCATTGACGGCAGAGATAGCACCTTTTACAATGCCTTTATACAGGCTTAACTTATAGTACTCTGCACTACTTTGTTTAAAAGCCTGTATATTCTCTTTTAGATCATTAATACTGTTGGTTAGTTTCTCAAAAGCCATTTGTTATATTACCGCTTTTCCTGTTGTTTGGTTTCCTGTTTTACCGCCGGTTTGTTCTCTGGTGGTCTCTCCGGAATCAGCTTTAGCATCTCGCTGTAATTTGGCATTTTGCTTGCGCAACTCTTCCAGCTTTGTTTCCATAGCAGCAAGGATCTCATCGGCCTTATAGCTTGCAGAAGATAATGTCTCTTCCAGCCTGGTCTCAAAATCCGTACGGGCTTTTTTAGCCTTGGTTGTTAAATTTGAACTGGTTTCCTGATATTTTTTATTGAATTGATCCTGCGCCTTACGGGCATCTTCACTCAATTTTTTGCGGGTTTTTTCACCGCTATCGGGTGCATATAACAATCCAGCTGCGGCACCAATCGCGGCACCAGTTATTAAAGCCAGTAATGTGCTTCCAGTATTTGCCATAATAATTTAATTTTATTAGTTAAATATTCTATCAAATATACTTTAAACTGCAGCCTGTCCCTGTTAATAACCGGTTAATATGTTAATATGCTTTGCCAAAATATTCTTAAAAGCCCTTATTTTACTGGCCTTTCTTAGCCCACGAGTCTCTAAGTGTAACCGTACGGTTAAATATAAGATTGTCTTTGCTACTCTCTTTATCAACACAAAAATATCCTATGCGCTGGAATTGGAACTTATCTGCCACACCTGCATTTTTAAGGCCGGGTTCCACAAAGCCCCTGATTATCTTTAAGGAATCGGGGTTAATAAAATCGGTGAAATCCCTTTCCTTATCGGCATCTGGGGTCTCTTCAGTAAAAAGCCTGTCATAAAGCCTTATCTCTGCTTCAACAGAATGTGGGACTGACACCCAGTGAAGGGTACCTTTTACCTTCCGCAGGGATTCCTCTGTCCCGCTCCCACTCTTGCTTTTTGGATCATAAGTACAATGTATCTCTATTATCTCTCCATTTTCATCCTTTACAACCTCTTCAGCTTTAATAATATAAGCACTTTTTAACCTCACTTCTTTTCCAAGGCTTAGTCTAAAGAATTTACGGTTTGCCTCTTCTTTAAAATCTTCTCTTTCAATATAAAGTTCTCTAGAAAATGGAATTTCCCTTGTACCGCTTTCCTCATCCTCAGGATTATTCTCTGTTTCGAGCCATTCTTCCTTACCTTCAGCATAATTGGTTATTACAAGTTTAACGGGATCAAGCACCCCCATGACCCGTGGTGCAGTTTTATTTAGATCTTCCCTTATACAAAATTCCAAAAGGGAAACATCGATAACATTTTCTCTCTTAGCGATCCCAATAGTTTCTGCAAACTTCCTTATAGAAGCGGGAGTATATCCTCTTCTTCTAAGACCACTTATGGTGGGCATTCTTGGATCATCCCAGGAAGCTACGATCTCTTTTTCCACCAGGTGAAGTAATTTACGCTTGCTCACGATTGTATGGCTTAAATTACGCCTTGCAAATTCTCTTTGCTTAGGTAAAAATTCGCCTTCCCTACTCACCTTTTCCAGGAACCAGTTATATAATTCACGGTGAGGAAGAAATTCCAGGGTACAAAAGGAATGTGAAATATTTTCTATAAAATCACTCTCCCCGTGAGCCCAGTCATACATTGGATAAATATTCCAGTCATTGCCGGTCCTGTGATGTTTTTTATGAAGGCTCCTGTACATAATTGGATCCCTCATAAGCATATTTGGGGAAGCCATATCTATCTTAGCCCGCAGCACATGGGCCCCTTCAGTAGTTTCCCCATTTTTCATTTTCTCAAAAAGTTCGAGGTTCTCTTCAACAGAGCGATCTCTGTACGGACTGTTTTTTCCCGGTTGGGTTGGAGTTCCTTTTTGTTCGGCGATCACTGCTGAAGCCTGGCTATCTACATAAGCATAGCCATTTTTTATCAATTCAACAGCCCAATCGTATAATTGCTGAAAATAATCTGAAGCATAACACTCTTTTTCCCATTTAAAGCCCAGCCATAATACATCTTCCTTAATAGCGTCTACATACTCCTGCTCTTCCTTAATAGGATTGGTATCATCAAACCGAAGGTTAACAGGGGCATTGTATTTTTCACCAAGTCCAAAATTAAGGCAAATGGAAGAGGCATGTCCTATGTGTAAATAGCCATTGGGCTCGGGTGGAAAACGGAATTTGAGGTCTTCTCTTTTATAATCGTTCTTTAGATCTTCTTCTATGATCTGCTCAATGAAATTGAGTGATTTCTTTACTTCGGCCATAATCTTTTTATAATCAAAAAATATCCTGCAAAGTTACCAAAAATAAGAACGCCAACCATTGTTGTCCGGTTAAAGAGACTAGGCCCCTTTCTCTGCTAGAATATAGAACCCAGACTCAAATCCACGTCAATGCAAAACAGCGCTTTACCCAATTCTCAAAAAAAGGTGGAATTACCCAAACTATTTTAGATTCAAAATCACCCCAGATTTCTGATTGACATTATCTCAAACTATATATAAGTCCTGGCTTAAATTCACATTATATTAATGGGACACCAAGGGATCGCCAAGGAGAAGCAGGGAAAGGAGAAAAATATATGAATTTACGGCTGGAAGCTAATTTTTACTACCCCATTATTTCCAGTATTTCCTTATTAAAGGCCTTTTTTGACTTATAATTTCTCCAGCTATTTTAACTTTGCTGAAAAATTAATTAATGGGAAAGATCAAACTTCATAACATCAAAGTATTTGCCTACCACGGTTGTCTTGTTGAAGAAGGCAAGATTGGGAGCGATTACCGGGTAGATCTAACTGTTAAGGGCGACCTGTCACATTCAGCAAAGACTGATACCCTGGGGGATACCATAGATTACGTACATCTCAACAAGATCGTAAAAGAGGAAATGTCTATTCGATCAAAGTTACTGGAGACAGTGGCAGAACGAATTTTAAACCGTGTCCTGGAGGAACTTCAACTGGTACAGAAAGTTAGGGTTGATGTCTCAAAAATTAACCCTCCCATTGGTGGAGATGTAGGAATGGTGACTGTTTCCAGGAGCAAATCACGGTAGAAATTTTCTTCGTTAACTGGAAAACTTTATTATATTTGCCAACCAGTTTTACTGGCATCGTGGCCGAGTGGCTAGGCAGAGCTCTGCAAAAGCTTGTACAGCGGTTCGAATCCGCTCGATGCCTCAAAAAAGCTTCCTTAATTTTAGAGGGCACTGAAAAACTATCTCTTTTGAGATGAACTTATTGAAGCGATCAAGCAAAAATCTATTTTTGACTCGATCGCTTTTTTATTTAGGATTTCCGGTGGCGGTTTTTTTATTGATGACCAATCCCTTAGGATGATTAATCTGAGCTCTTAAAGCTCATTTTATTTCGAATCTGAAACTTATATGGTTAATTTAAGGATTCTCTTAAGGTTTACGGTGAATATTGCCAAAGCCCCCTGCATTTGCATGCTATTAATGCCATATGCTATAGCACGATCATAACCGTGAACATTTTTTAGTTCGCTATTTTTAGCCTCGATCTTATAGCGGTGTTTAGATTTTTCTTTATAATATTCAGACTCCTGAAACACTATCTGTTCCTGGTGTAAGCTTGACTTTATAGAGACCGAATAAGTTTTAGTTTTAGCTCCCGGTTTATAACAGCCATCTCGTAATGGACAGGTCTTGCATTTCTCTACATCAAAATAATAAGTATCTACCTGGTTCTTGCCTCGTTCCTTTTTCCCTTGTCGTGCTTTTCTGATGGCCAGGTGTCCTGCCGGACACACAAACATATCAGCATCCTTGTTATAATCAAATTTATCCTCATTCTTTCTAGAGCCTTGTGCGATTGCAGGGTTCAGCTTTGCTACGATTTTAATATTCTGATCATCTTTATCCTTGAGCTTAAGGTTTTCCTTACCTGAATATGCGCTATCACCAATTACTGTATCCACCTGAATTCCATTGTTCTGGCTTATTTTTACAAGCATTGGCAACTCAGGACCATCACCTTTTTCACCCGAGGTGACAACTGCAGCCGTAATAATGCGTTCCTCTGTCATGGCCAGATGGGTCTTGTAACCAAAGAATTTACTGTCAGCTGATTTATGGCCGGTTTTGGCATCTGTATCCTTAGAAAGAATGTAGTTTTCCTGGGTATCTTCCACAGTCTCCTTTAACAGGTTCAACTTCTCTTTGACTGCAGGAATTAAACTTAATGTTTGGTCTGATTCAATACACTTCTCCAGTTCCTTGCAATAAGCAAGTTCCTTTTCCAACTCACCCGAAGCGTTCTTTTCCGGGAAGCGTTCTTTCATATTTTCATCTACAGCGTAAACCACTTTGCGAAGCAGCTTTGAACGCTCTCTCAGGACCTCAAGTGCTGAATATGGATTTGATCTGGATAGAGAATGTGTGGCATCAACAATAAGGGATTTAGATGTAATGATTCCCTTTTCAATGGATATTGAGACAGTTTTATTTATAAGCAGATTCAATAAATCGGTATCTTTTAAACGCAGCTTACGAAACTTAGTCAATGAACTGGAGTTTATGACTGCATCCTCGGGTGCCATTTCAAGGAAATATTTGAAGGACATATCATATCTGGAACGTTCAACTACATCAACATCTGAAATGGTATAGATCGTTTTTAATAGTAAATACTTGAACATCCGGATAGGACTTTCTGCGTTACGCCCATTATTTAAACAATAGTTGTTCACTAGTTCATCGTAGATGAAAGTAAAATCTATTAATTCGTTGATTTTTCTAAGAAGATTATCTTTGGGTATAATTAAAGCATATAAATCAGAATATGCACTTAATTGCATTTTTTGCTGCGGTAACAACATATGGGAGACATTAGAAATCAGTCATGAAAATACAAAAAAGGAGCGAAACCATTATGATTTCGCTCCTTTTTATTTATCCTAAAATGTAATTATTTAGAGGACTTTTTCAGTGCCCTCTAATTTTAAGGGAGCTTTTTCTTTTTTACCCATTTTGAAATTCTGGAAATTAGATTAAACCATTATTTCTTCAATTCCTTTTAAGTGAATCCTGCAGGTCATATACCACATTCTCGGGTTGAATGATCTCAATTTGATCCTGTAAGCGTTCTATTTTCTTCGGAAATACTCCTCTGCCTATAAGGATACCTCCAAAAATTACCATCACAATGCTTATTCCCTTTTTCATTGTATAAATTCTTTCAGGAGTAAGCTTTCGGTTCAATTTTTTAGCGAGGAGGATCTTAAATATGTCCAGGATAAGATAGGTTATAAGGACAGATGAGAAGAAAACAGTGATCCTGTTGGTATCCATTTCAAGGGTAGGACCAAATACAATGATCAATCCCAACCAAAAACCCAATACCCCTATATTGATAAAATTGAGCAAAAACCCCTTTGCTGCAAGGCCCAGGTAGTCATTACGGCTAAGTTTCCTAACTTCGGGCGTTTCATCTTCGAGGGTCAGGGATTTTTTTGTGCGTATAAAGGTCATCACCCCGTAGGTAGCAAGAATCACTCCTCCGAAAATATAAAGCGCAGGATCATCTTTAAGACGGGCAAGAAGCTTGGATGTACTAAGATATGCTATGAAAAGAAATACAATATCGGCAACGATAACGCCAAGGTCAAAAAAAAATGCCGCCCTAAAACCCTTTATGGCAGCAGTCTCAAGTAAGACAAAAAATACAGGTCCCAATAGGAATGCCAAAAAAAAACCGAGGGGAATTGCCGCCAAAATATCTTGAATCATACTCAAGTTTATTTGGACAAAGATAAGTTTTTAGTTTATCTTTTTGATGCTACCACCAAAACTGGTCTTTTCCTCCACCCTTTCAGGATTTCCATAGATATAAATATTACCTCCAGCCCTAACAGTTGCATTCACATATTTCCTTGCAAAAACATTTGCATTTCCACCTCCATTAAGGTCTACATTGATATTATCTCCTTTCAAATTCTCTCCTTTGAATTCTCCTGCAGCACGTACATCAATTTCCTGAACAAGAGCCTTACCCATAAGATTTACAGTTCCTCCTGTACTGGCTAAGGCAATGAGATTTTCAACATCTATGGTTGCCAGGACCTGTGCGCCTTCACTGGCTCGCACCCTTAAAATGGGTTGCGTGATCTTGCCACAAAACTCCACAGAGGAATTTTGTCTTGAGGTAATGGAATTTATTTGTTTATAGAAGACCTCTACCACAGTATTGTCCACTTTTAATAATTGATTAAGGCTGGTTTTTATCACCAACACACCTTTTTCAACCCTAACCTGGACCTTATCCCTGCTATTACCTGTAATTATAGCTTTGTTCTCACCAGCTTTGGTGAAATTTACCTTTAGGCCGCGCGTGACCTCGACATCGGAAAAATTTTCAAGTTCAATAGTGATCTCCTGGGCGGTGGCGCTTAACCCCAGGAATAAGGTAGAAATTAGTAATAAATGCTTCATCATCAATAAAAATCTTAAGTAGATCTCCAATTATCAGATACGGCAAAAGTAATTAATTATTGCCCTGGCTTTCTTTTCCAATAAGTGTAAAATCAAGATGCTTTTTCACTAAGTCGGCATTTTTGACCTTAACATACACCTCGTCTCCCAATGTATATTTCTTTTGGGTTTTTTTACCAATTATTGCGTATTGTTCCTCATCAAATTCATAATGATCATCTTTAATATCACGAAGTCTCACCATTCCCTCACATTTGTTCTCAATGATCTCTACATAGATTCCCCACTCTGTCACCCCTGAGATTACTCCAAGGAATTCCTCGTCCTGGTGATCTATCATAAATTTGACCTGCATATACTTAATGGAATCCCTCTCTGCACTTGTGGCAAGACTTTCCATATTGCTGCTATGCCTGCATTTTTCCTCATATTCTTCCTCTATAGCCGATTTTTCATCATCGAGATACCTTTGCAACAACCTGTGGGTCATAACATCTGGATAACGGCGTATTGGCGAGGTAAAATGTGAATAGTAATCAAATGCAAGGCCATAATGTCCTATATTCTCTGTACTGTAATAAGCTTTGCTCATTGTACGTATTGTAAGTGTATCTACAAGGTTCTGTTCTTTTTTTCCCTGTACATCGCTAAGAAGACTGTTAAGGGAAGAGGTTACAGATTTTCTATCCTTTAGGTTGATCTTATAACCAAATTTAGATACCACAGTTTGTAAGGCAGCAAGCTTGGATTCATCGGGTTCATCATGACAACGATAGACAAATGTTTTTTTAGGCGATTTTTTTCCAATGAATTCAGCAACCTTTCGGTTTGCCAGAAGCATGAATTCCTCTATAAGTTTATTTGCATCCTCTGAAGTCTTAAAATAAACTCCTGTAGGTTCGTTTTCCTCATTTAGCTGAAATTTCACCTCCACCTTGTCAAATGAAATAGAACCTTCCCGAAGTCTCCTAGACCTCATTTTTTGCGCAAGGGAATTAAGTTTAACCACAGCATTTACAACATCGTCCTCTACCGTATATTCCCGCTCCTGTATAGAAACCTCCTGCGGAATAAAACCTTTCTGCGTTTCTATGATATGTTGTGCTTCCTCGTAGGCGAAACGTACATTTGAATTGGTAACTGTCCTTCCAAACCATTGCTGCTTAACATGTCCTTTTGAATCCAGTTCAAAAATAGCAGAGAAGGTATATTTTTCTTCATTCGGGCGCAAAGAACAGGCATTATTGGAAAGGACTTCAGGCAACATAGGTACTACCCTATCTACAAGATATATGGAAGTAGCCCTTTGATAAGCTTCTTCATCCAGGATAGTATCTGGTTCGAGGTAATGCGAAACATCGGCTATATGAATCCCAATCTCAATATTGCCGTTTTCCAATTCCCTAAAGCTCAAAGCATCGTCAAAATCCTTGGCATCTGCAGGATCTATTGTGAAAGTTAGCACATCCCTTAAGTCCCTTCTTTTGCTTATTTCTTCTTCCTTTATGGAAGTATCAATGTTATTAGCATACTCTTCTACCTCCTCTGGGAATTCATGAGGAAGGCCATATTGTGCAAGAATAGAATGAATTTCTGTATGATGCTCTCCCGGTTTTCCTAAAACCTGGGTTATTTTTCCAAAAGGAGAATCGGCTTTTTCGGGCCATTCTTCCATAGTAACTACTACTTTATCTCCATCCTGGGCATCGAGGATCTTGTTCTTTTGAACAAATATATCTGTATACATCTTAGGATCCTGTATTGCTACGAATCCAAAATTTTGCTGTAATTGAAGAACTCCAACAAATTCAGTGCGTTTCCTATTTATGATCCTTACAACTTCTCCTTCAGATTTTCTCTTTCTCCTGCGATTATAGATATAAATTTCTACTTCATCGCCATCAAGAGCTTTATTAAGGGAATTGGCAGGAATGAATACATCATCATCCAGTTCCTCAACCACAACATAACCAAAACCTTTTGTGGTCATATCCAGGGTACCGGTGTAATAATCTAAATTGGCTACAATTTTAAATTTTCCCCTTTCTGCTTCTTCAATTTCCTTTTTTGCTGCCAGCTGTGCAAGAGTGCGAATGATCTTATTACGGGTATTGGCATCTTCAACTCCCAGTTTGGCTGCTATTTGTTTATAGTTAAAAGTAGCATCCGGGGATTTCCTCAGGATATCTTTAATACTTTTTGATAAATTTCCCTGGGCTCCTGCACCACTTTTATTCTTATTCTTTTTACTCATATACGTATTTAAATGATAAAATTACGGCTAAAAACTGACTTAGAAATTATAAGGGGCTAAAGTTTTGTTAAGCGTAAATAAAGGCTTGGATGTCCTAAGTTAGATACTCTAAACTGATTAACAAATAGTTAAGAGAAAAAAAATTAAATAATTGTTAGGTTAATATTAAAGTTTTCATAATTTTGTCTCAAAATCTCCCCACAAACATCCCCCTATTTTTTAATATTAATTCGTAATGCTATGAGTAGGTCCAACCGCATTTCGCTATTATTTTTTCTTATTTTTCTAGGAGGGATCCTGGGGGTGATCCTGTATGTCAATAGGACATTAAATAAGAACACCGTTATAGAATACTCACTCTCAGGTGACTGGGCAAACGTCCAAACAAGAGCTGTACTCCACTTTCCTTCATAGGGCCTTCCAGTTATAAGTATTCCTTAACTCCAGTATTTCCGGTACCTGGAAAGGCAAAAACCTGCAGCCTAATCAATGATATCTCTTTTCCCAAACAAAACAAATCATTTTATTTTCCCCTATTCCAATTTAGACTTATGAACACTTATTATATTATTTTCTTTTTTATTCTTTTTAAAAAATTAAAACTGATGTCTATTATTGCTTGTTAATTTGTGGCATAACTTTCTTTAGAAAAATTTGTATTTCTCACTACGAACACTCAATAACGAGTTGTTAACAAAAGCTTAAATTCGCAAGTCCTTGAATTCTATAGGGTTTTAAGATTTACTTAACAGAAGTTAATAAGGGAATGTTAATACAAAAGTTTGATAACTATAAAATCTTCGGATGTTTACAAGCGTTTTTTAGCTGCTTATAACTCCTACAAAAATACAGGAGTTATAATTTGATTTACTCGGCTAAATTTTTCTATTCGGTAAATTCCTCACATATGCAAATTGCGTTGTTAGATTCTCACTTTATCTTATCCACATTTTATCAATATTATCAATCCCTTTAAAATAAGGCTGTTGCAAATAGTAATTAACAACGTTAATTATAACAGTTAACAAGCCATTTTTTACCTTTGTCAAAACCTAATATATTTAAAGATGAAAATTTCAATTGGTAATGACCATGCAGGTACAGAGTACAAGAATGCAGTGGTAAAGCATTTAGAATCAAAGGGTATTGAAGTTATTAACCATGGAACCAACTCTGTTGATAGCGTAGATTATCCCGATTTTGTCCATCCTGTTGCCAATGATGTTGAGAACGGGAATGTGGATCTTGGGATAATAATTTGTGGAAGTGGAAATGGAGCTTCTATGACAGCGAATAAACACCAGGGAATAAGATGTGCCCTGTGCTGGACTGGAGAAATTGCAAAACTTGCCAGGGAACATAATAATGCAAATATTCTTAGTATCCCGGCCAGGTTCGTTTCTCAACCACAGGCAGTAGACATGGTGGATGTATTTTTAAATACTGCTTTTGAAGGTGGAAGACATCAAAAAAGAGTAGATAAAATTCCAGTCTAGATCTTTTATGGGGCATCACCATCATCATTCTTCCAGCCAGGTAAGAGGAAAAAATCTTCTTATAGCTATTATTCTTAATATTGGGATTACCCTGGCTCAAATCATAGGTGGATTCCTGAGTGGTAGTTTAGCTTTACTCTCTGATGCCCTCCATAATTTAAGCGATGTTATCTCTCTTGCCATAAGCTATGTGGCAAATAAACTCGCAAAAAGGGATGCCTCCCTAAAAAGGACTTTTGGATATAAAAGAGCAGAAATTATTGCCGCGTTTGTCAATGCAGCTACTCTTATAATCATAGCTGTTCTTTTGATCATTGAGGCCGTGGAACGTTTTAGATTTCCACAAGAAATAGACTCGGGGCTGGTTATTTGGTTATCTATTGTAGCAATACTTGGAAATGGCTTTAGTGTGTTGTTGCTTAAAAGGGATAGCAAGGCTAATATGAATATGCGTTCTGCTTATTTACATCTTATTACAGATTTTATGGCCTCTGTTGCGGTCCTTATTGGGGGACTATTAATGAAGTTCTATCAATTCTATTGGGTGGATAGTTTATTAACTCTTGCCATAGCTATTTATCTCATTATTGTTGGCTATGACCTTTTAAGAACTTCCACCAGGGTTCTTATGTTATTCACACCAACAGATTTAGCGCTGGAAGAGATAGCCGAAAGGATCACACAGCTACCTGCGATTCGCAATGTACATCACATCCATGTTTGGCAGCTTAATGAAGATGAGACTCATTTGGAAGCACATATAGATTTCAACAATGATATAAAGTTATCGCAGTTTGACGCCATTCTCGTAGATATTGAGGAACTGGTCTACCATGAATTTGGAATAAACCACGTGAATATCCAGCCAGAATTTGGAAAATGTGACAGTAAAGACCTTATTGTACAGGATTAATTTTGTAACTAGTATTTGAATGGAAATAATTACGAAGAACTTTAATGAATTAAGCCTTAAGGAATTGTACAGTATTCTTCAATTGCGAAGTGAGGTTTTTGTTGTAGAACAGGATTGTGTCTACCAGGATATAGATGGAAAGGATGACACAGCCCTGCATGTGCTGGGGAAAGATCGAGACCAATTGGTGGCCTATACCAGGTGTTTTAAGCCTGGAGATTATTTTGAAGAAGCAGCAATAGGACGGGTGATAGTAAAGGAAGGCCAAAGGAAATATGGATATGGACATGAAATAATGAAAGCTTCAATACAGGCCATTGAAACATTCTATAAAACTGAAAAAATTAAACTCTCTGCCCAGCAATATCTTACAGAATTCTATGAATCCCATGGGTTCGAGCAAACAGGCGAGGGATATTTAGAAGATGGAATACCTCATATAGCCATGATCAAGAGATAAATTACCTAAGGATAGCAGAATATTTACCGGGATTGTTCAGTACCTGTTGTGCTTCCAGGATCTCAGGATTATTTTGAAGGTAATAGTTGTAAAGACCTTCCTGGTAGAAATATCTTTTGATGATCTCATCTGTCAATAAACTGGAAATTTCTTCTTTTTTACTTTCTACCTCTGCTTTTTTGGCTTTTTCAATTCCATCCATCATTTGTTTATAACCACTTATGATATCCTGGTCAAAACCTTCTTTACGTGCCGTAGCAATAGCTTCACTCAATTCTGCCTCTGTCCTGGTTTCATAACTAAAATCTGTTTGCTCAAGAAAATTCCTAAAGTTATTAAAGTCGGCATCTGTGAAAGTAAAATCTTCGGGCCTTTCAAGGTTATTAGAATAGTAGTAATTGGTTGCAAAATCAAATATGGCATTATGTGCCAGCAGGGCATTGGTAATTGCGCTGTACTCAGAGGTCTTTAAAGTTATATCTGGCAGGATACCACCACCATCATAGACGCTGCGCCCACTTTTCGTTTTAAATTCATTATAATCATTTGTACCTATTCGCACAGCATTTCCTTCTTCATCCCTTTCCCTGTAATCCAAAGCCTGTATACAGCGCCCACTAGGTGTATAGTAACGGGAAATAGTTAGTTTAAGCTGGGTGCCATAAACAAGTTCCTTTGGTCTTTGCACCAGGCCTTTCCCAAAGCTACGGGCTCCCACTACTATTCCCCGGTCAAGGTCCTGTATGGCCCCTGCAACGATCTCGCTGGCAGAAGCACTGCGCCCGTCAATTAAAACAGCCAGGGGAATTTTGGTATTTATAGGCTCATTAGGTGTAAAATATTGCTGATTATATTTTTCAATGACGCTTTTGGTGGAGGTTATGAGCTGTCCCTTATTGATGAAGATATTGCTCACTAAAATAGCTTCACTCAACAAACCGCCTGGATTACCCCTTAGGTCCAGGATTATTTTATCTGCTCCCCTGCCCTGCAATTCTTTTAGAGCCCGAATAGTCTCTGAAGATGCGTTGGAATTAAACCTTGACAGCACAATATAACCCGTATTATCCTCTAAAAGTTCATAAAAAGGAACCGCTTTTAATTCTATGGTCCCCCGGGTAATTGTTGTGTTTTCCAGTTTTCCCTGCCTGCGGTAGGTAATATCGATTGTTGAATTTGGAGCTCCATTAAGCAATTCTCCCGCATCCTCTCGATAATCAGCCACAGGAAGTCCTCCAATCTTTATAATCTCATCACCGGCCTTCAAACCGGCTTTATCTGCAGGAAAATCCTTATAGGCTTCTAGGATAATAAATTTTTCCCGGGTGATCTTAACTGCTGCGCCTATTCCCTGGTATTCTCCCGCGGTATTCATTCTTGCAGCCTCCACATCCTGTTCATTCCAGTAATTCGTATAGGGATCCAGGTCCTCCAGCATAGCTTTTATGGCTGTGTCCATAAGTGCAGCAGGATTTGTCTCATCAACATAATTCATGTTCAGTTCCTTGAACAGGGTAGTGAAGATCTCCAGTTGCTTTGCTATTGCAAAAAAATCTGATTTTACAAAGCCTGTTGTGCCCACCAACAACCCTGCTCCAAGAACAATGATGGATATTTTTTTAAGTAGCAGATTTTTCATGGTTTTTTTCCTTTTCATTCAACTTCTTCATCATCCAGATCATGCTGTTTTCTACCTGGGAATAGGAGATTCTTTCTTTTCCTGTATAGATGAACATGAACGCGTAATAAGCTGGAAGATTATCATTTACAAGATACTTATTTTTTCGGTAAGCTTCTCTCATTAATCTTTTGAGATAATTACGGTCCACGGCTTTTTTAAAATTCCTTTTTGGAACAGAGACACCGGTTTTATGATTGGCAAGTTCCTTATCTGCTACCGGGATATAGATAAGCTTTATGGGATATTTAAAAAGTGATCTACCCTCAGCAAACAATCGATCTATAAGGATCTTGCTTTTCAATTTTTCTGCTGAAGGAAACTTCTCTGTCATAGATAGATTATAAAAGGCTAAAATAAAAAAATCCGCTTCGGGAATTCCCAAAACGGATCTTTTACTTTTTCTGAAATTGATTCTTGTTAATTCACTCTTTCAGCTTCAGCATTATAAACATTATTAGCCCTGTTAACATCGGCCATTAATCCGCTATCATCAATAGTGATTCGGCTTATATCAGATAAAGGTTTGTTTATTACCAACTCATAGGTAGGGTACGCCCATGGCCATCTTTGAACAACCTTCCTGTTCTCAAGGCCTTCAGCAGGCTTTTCCCAACGCATCATTTGCAGCGGAATATAAATATTCTCCCTGCTTCCATCCCTATACTCAACTGTAATATCCACAGGCATAGGCATGGATCCAATTCTTTCAAGGTTAAGCCGGGTTGCATCTCCATCTCCTGAAACTTCCCCAATTCCATAATCAATGGTTTTTGTGGTTTGTGTCCAGTCGCTTAAATACCAGTCCAGCTCAGCGCCCGATACTTTTTCAGCAACTCTTAAAAAGTCATTGGGAGTTGGATGTTTAAATTTCCAGTCGTGATAATATCTCTTTATTGTTTTTTCAAGGTTTTCCTGCCCTATAAGATAACCTAATTGAGAAAGAAATATCGATCCCTTGGTGTAAGCTGCCACACTGTAAGCGTAATTAAGATCATACCTGTCTGAATGTGTTGAAAGCGGCTCTTCCACTCCAGAAGTAGCAAGATTTACATAGCCCTGGTAATTTCTTTCGAATGGTTTTTCCTTATTTTCATTCATTACTTCATTCATCGCCAGGGTTGAGATATAGGAGGTAAAGCCTTCATCCATCCATTCGTGCTTGCTTTCATTAGTTGCAAGTAAATGCTGAAACCAGGCGTGTGCAAGTTCATGGGCGGTTACCCCTACGAGGCTGCCAAAACTTCTCTCACCGGTGATCAAGGTGAGCATTGCATACTCCATTCCTCCATCTCCTCCCTGGATCACTGTATATTGGTCCCATGGGTAAGGCCCTATTTGCTCATTGAAGAACAATAGTAGTTCTTCTGTCTTTTCTGGAAGTTTTTCCCAGTTTTCTTTAATCTCGGGATTATTCTTATAAAGGAAATGTAAGGTAGTACCATCCTCTGCTACACGGGTGGTGTGGATATAATCAGGATCTGCAGCCCAGGTAAAATCATGGACTTTTGGTGCAACAAAATGCCATGTTAATTTGTCACCTTTTGGGCGGTTAACCCTGGCTCCTTTATCTTCATAACCATACCCAATTTCATTGGGATTTTGCAGGTAGCCTGTACTTCCAAGAATGTAATTCCTGTCAATGGATATTTTTACATCAAAATTTCCCCATACCCCGTGGAATTCCCGGCCAATATAAGGATCTGCATGCCAGCCTTCAAAGTCATATTCTGCAAGTTTTGGATACCACTGGCTCATAGAAAGGGCTACGCCTTCTGCACTATTTCTTCCAGATCTTCGAATTTGCTCGGGAACCTGCCCCTGGAATTCCATTTTAAAGGTAGCTTTTTCCCCCGGTAGAATTGGCTGAGCAAGATCTACCTCAAGCACAGTCCCAACTTCCTCAAAGTTTACGGCATTACCATTTTGGGTAAGCGAATTTACCCTTAAGTAGCCAATTTGGTCCTCATTAAGAACGGCAATGCGGCTTTCATATTCAGGATTTTCCCTGGTACCCTTATTGACAACCATACGCCTGTCTGGGTCTGCAATGTTTTGCAGTCTAATATCCATCTCACTCCCAGGCTGGAAAGCGTTGAAAAATAAATGATAGAAAACCCTGCTAAGAGTATCGGGCGAATTATTGGTGTAAACCAGTTCCTGGCTTCCCGTGTACTGGAACTTTTTCACGTCAACATCTACCTCCATTTTATAATCCGCATGCTGTTGCCAGTAAGCGGTATTGTTTTGTGCTGTAATAAAACAGCCTGATAGTAAGGTAAGGGCTACTAAAATATTCTTCATAATTATCTGTTTTTTGAAACTTTGTCGGCTAAAATAAGCGCATTATATAAATTGACCATTTTTCCGGAGGTGGAAAGATCACTAAATTTTCTTGTAACCTGCTCCTCTCCCACCAATACAGAAGCATTGGTAGTAAGGCCGCTGTCCATTATAATTTGTTTTACCTGTACAGCGGTTAATTTTGGAAAATATGATCTAATCATTGCAGCGACTCCCGCTACAGCAGGGGCAGCCATGGAAGTTCCCTGCAGGAACTCATATTGATTGTTGGGGGTTGTAGACCATATTTTAGTACCCGGCGCAAACACATCTACATTTGTTTTACCATAATTGGAAAAACTTGCTATTAAACCAGATCCATATTCAAAATTAAGGGCACCTACTGTAAGAAAATTATTAACGAATTCCCTGGTTTCCTTGTGCGTTTGATCATTGGGATAAACGGTGGTCTCATCGAGATTTAGTCCATCATTCCCGGCAGCATTGACAATAAGAACATCATTCTTGGCTGCATATTCTATAGCTTCTCTCACCCATTCAGGATTTGGAGAGAAATATTTTCCGAAACTTGTATTTATTACCGTAGCGCCATTATCAACAGCATAGCGTATAGCCAGTGCAATATCCTTGTCATACTCATCGCCATCTGGCACAGCTCGAATAGCCATTATTTCCACGTTATTGGCCACTCCCTGGATCCCAATATTATTATTTCTGTTTGCACCAATAATACCTGCTACGTGGGTACCGTGTTTTATGTCATCCTTATCTGCACTTGGTCCTTTTACATTATTATTACCATAATCTGTATCATTGATATTATAAGGGTCATCCCCCACTATTGCACGGCCATCAAGGTCCAGGTTAAAATGCGAAGCTAATCTGTCTTCATAATATTCAATTGCTTCATCCAGTTCCTTGAGCGCTTCTGGAATATTCTCATTTACATTGTTCTGGATTTGAGAAAGCATCATTTTATACTGCCTCATTTGATCTGTTGTGGCAGTCATTGCAGATAGTTCCTTTTTGGTGTAATCTTCCTTTCCTAACTGGGAGGAAACGGCTGCATGTGCCGCTACCAGCTGTTGTTTAATTTGGATGTACTGGTCACGGGTTTGAACGGTTTCCCGGTATTCCTTCTCATACTCAGCTTTTGCCTCCTGGTAAAGGATGAATTCTTCCCTTTCAGGCTGGCTAAGGCTGCTGGCAGATCTTCCTTCATATTTGGATCTTAGTCTCTTATAGATCCTTGTATATTCCATATTTTCCTTTACCGCATCTCCAAGGAAATTCCAACCGTGGATATCATCTACGTACCCGTTATTATCATCATCAATACCGTTGTTGGGAATTTCCTTACGGTTCACCCATACAACAGATTTTAGGTCCTCGTGGTCAATATCTACTCCACTGTCTATGACGGCCACAATCACCTTTTGACCTTTTTGATCCTTAATGATCTCGTCATATGCTTTTTGAACACTCATCCCTGGAATAGTGTCATTCACAAGGTCGGCTCCACCCCATCCCTGTAGCTGGACATCTGTGAGATCTGAGACCTTGAGGGGTATTTCGTCTATATTTTCAATAGGAGTGGAAACAATGGTAGGTGCTGTACTGGAACATCCTGCAAGGCTTATGGCAAGAGCAGATAGTACAAGGGGTTTAAGAAATGGTATTCTCATAGTTTTATATCAATTAAAAAGTTCATTAAAAGTGTAAACCTGGTCAAGGCGAACGCCTTTTTCAGTATGCTTTACGGTAATGATCTCATTATGAGCATCATGTTCGAGGATGAGATAATAACCCTTTGTAGCCGCTGTATCCAGGAACTTTTCCTTTTCACTTAGGGTTATCAAAGGTCTTGTATCATATCCCATAACGTATGGCAAAGGTATATGACCTGCAGTTGGTAACAAGTCTGCCATAAAAACGAAAGTTTTGTCCAGATGCTTAATATGCGGGATCATTTGTTTATCTGTATGCCCATCTGCAAAAAATACACCAAACCCAAAATGATCGGGCTCTACATACATCTGGTCTTTCTCTCTTTCAATAAAATGCAACCTCCCGCTTTGCTCCATAGGGATTATATTTTCTTTTAAAAAAGATGCTTTCTCCCGTGCATTGGGCTGTGTGGCCCAGAGCCAGTGTTCTTTATTGCTCCAAAATCTTGCATTTTTAAATGCAGGCTCATATCCTGTGCGTTCTTTATTCCATTTTATGCACCCGCCGCAATGGTCAAAATGAAGATGGGTCATAAAAATATCTGTTATATTATCCCGGTGAAAACCATGTTTTTTAAGGGACTTATCGATGGATTCATCACCCCAAAGGTTATAATACCCAAAGAACTTATCACTTTGCTTGTCCCCCATTCCTGTATCAATTAGGGTAAGGCGGTCGCCGTCTTCCAGCAGGAGGCAACGTGCTGCCATATCTATAAGGTTATTATCATCTGCGGGATTGGTACGATTCCATATCGTTTTTGGAACTACGCCAAACATGGCGCCGCCATCCAGTTTGAAATTGCCGGCCTCAATAGGATATATTTTCATGGTTACATTATAATTTAAATTGTTACTCCTATAGCTTATTGAAGGAAGGTCTCACTTCAATAAACCTGCTTTATTATGATCCCCTACCTTCTGTGAAACCCGATTGTAAGAGGGATAAAAAAGTCTTCTGCAAATTACTAAAAGTATTGGTCTTTTTTGATCCTCGAAAACTTCATTAAGCGCTAATCAATTATTTCTTCAAAATACTTATATTTCCGTTTTATGGTCATACAAATCTGTATAAAAAGTTAAAAATCACCTCTTTTTAAGGGTTTCATTTATTGTACAGGAGCAAGAATAATTAAAAACTTAACTTTGACAACCGGTCTAAACCTTCGGGGTCAAAATATAGTTATATGAACGAATTTCTCGAAATTTTATACCACGAATTCGAATTGCCGTTAAGTAATCCGGTCCTGGTATTTTCCCTCATCCTCCTTATCATTTTAATATCCCCAATACTGTTCAGGAGAATAAATATTCCCGGGATAATTGTTCTCATTATTTCGGGTATAATCATTGGCCCTTTTGGGGTTGGTTTACTTGAACAGAATGCCGCAATAGATCTTTTTTCTAAAATAGGTTTATTATACATTATGTTCATTGCCGGGCTAGAGCTGGATATGAACCAATTCAAGGTTAACAGGAACAAGAGTTTTACGTTTGGATTTTTCACTTTTATTTTACCGCTTGCAATAGGTTTCCCTGTATGTTTTTACCTGCTGGGATATGACTTTAATGCCAGCTTTCTAACAGCCAGTATGTTTGCTACCCATACTCTAATTTCATATCCAATTGTTAGCAAAATGGGGGTTTCCAAGAACGAAGCTGTAGCAATCACTGTGGGAGGTACTATTTTGACAGATACTGCGGTACTTATTATCCTGGCTGTGATAATGGGTAATGCCCAGGAAGGTGGCCTTACGTATGACTTCTGGGTGAGGCTGGTAATTTCTCTTAGTATTTTTGTGGCTATCATGTTCTTTATCGTTCCCAGAATAGCCAAATGGTTCTTTACAACCATGGAAAAGGAGAAACACTCTCATTACATCTTTGTTCTTACTGTCGTTTTTCTTGCAGCGTTTATGGCAGAGCTGGCAGGGGTTGAAGATATAATAGGTGCATTCCTTGCGGGGCTGGCGTTAAACAGGCTTATTCCTCATTCCTCGGCCCTTATGAACCGAATTGAGTTTATGGGAAACTCCCTGTTCATTCCTTTCTTCCTTATAAGTGTGGGAATGCTGGTAGATATCAGGGTGATATTTAGTGGCTATATGGCTATTCTTGTAGCTATAACCCTTTCTGTAGTGGCAATAGCAGGGAAATGGCTGGCTGCTTTCTTTACCCAGTTGGTATATAAATATACAGCCTCACAACGTAAGGTGATCTTTGGATTAAGCAGTGGGCATGCTGCTGCTACCCTTGCGGTTATTATTGTAGGTTACAATGCCGGGATAATTGATATAAATATACTTAACGGAACGATCATCCTTATCCTCATCACCTCGATCGTGGCCACCCTGGCGACAGAGAATGCCGCTAAAAATATGCTTGCTGAAGCTAAGGAAGTGGATCCTGAAGAGATCAAAAAATCTGAAAGTTTCAAGATGGAAAGCATCCTGTTGCCCCTGGCCAATATGGTCAACCTGGAAGATTTGCTGGAATTTGCAGTGTTGATAAAGGATAAAAGCTCAGAGAATCCCGTTTCTATCCTTACGGTGGTACCCAATGACGAACAGGCAGAACTCAATATTGCACAGGCCAGGACCAGACTGGAGGATTTTGTAAAACAGGCCTCGGCCACAGAAACCTCTGTAGATGTTACTGCCACGATAGATAAAGATATCGCAAGTGGGATTTCGAGAAAATCCAAGGAATTAATTGCCGACTTCCTGGTAATGGGATGGCCAACAAGCTCCGGCGATGAGGTTGTTATTGGTGATAAAATGGCCGGGATCATAAATAAAACCCCGAAAACAGTATTCCTTTGCCGAGTGGAAAGGCCATGGGCGACTCACCAAAAACTTATCCTTGCCGTACCTCCCAATTCAGAAAAAATGGAAAGTTTTGAATTGTGGGTGAAAAAAGTGATTAAGATCGCTGAAGAACTTAGCGTACCAATCCTTGTGAATTGCGGCAAGGAAACTCAGGCCGCCATTGAGGAACTGGTTGATAAACTAAATCTAAGGGCACCCTTTGAATTCAATGAATTTACAGATTGGGAAGATTTCCTCATAATTTCCAAGAATATCCAGCCTGAGGATATTGTAATGCTCATTACGGCAAGAAAAGGATCTATAGCCCACCAGCCAATACTGGATAAAATTCCTATTAAACTTGAAAACTATTTCAGGGAAAATACCAAGATCATGGTATTCCCGCAATAGAGCTAATTTAGAAAATTGTTAAACAAAAAACACCACAGTCTCCTGCGGTGTTTTTTTATTTTTAAAATTGATTCTATCTTTTAATCATTAAGTTTAAGTACCGCCATAAATGCTTCCTGCGGGATCTCTACATTTCCAACCTGGCGCATTCTTTTCTTTCCTTTTTTCTGCTTCTCAAGAAGTTTTCTTTTCCTCGAAATATCTCCCCCGTAACATTTGGCTGTAACATCCTTTCTTAAAGCCTTTACAGTTTCTCTTGCGATGATCTTGGCGCCAATCGCTGCCTGTATAGGAATATCAAATTGTTGCCTGGGGATCAACTCCTTCAGTTTTTCACACATTTTTTTCCCAATATCGTAGGCATTGTCAACGTGTAATAAAGCTGAAAGTGCATCTACTACACTTCCGTTAAGCAGTACATCTACCTTAACAAGTTTGGAAGCCCTCATACCTATTGGGGAATAATCAAAGGATGCATAACCTTTTGAAACGGTTTTTAGCCTGTCATAGAAATCGAAAACGATCTCTGCCAGGGGCATATCAAAATTGAGTTCTACCCTTTCAGGTGTAAGATAGGTTTGATTAGTGATTTGTCCGCGTTTTTCAATACAAAGGGACATCACGGGGCCTACAAAATCTGATTTGGTAATAATACTGGCTTTAATAAATGGTTCTTCTACTCTTTCCAGGCGAGATGGTTCAGGAAGGTCCGTAGGGTTATTTACGAGGATGGCCTCTGTTGGGTTTTTATGGGTATAAGCGTGATAAGATACGTTTGGAACCGTGGTAATTACGGTCATGTCAAACTCCCTTTCCAGCCTTTCCTGGATGATCTCCAGGTGGAGCATTCCTAAAAATCCGCAACGGAAACCGAATCCAAGCGCGGCAGAACTTTCCGGGGTGAACACCAGCGAAGCATCGTTAAGCTGGAGTTTTTCCATAGAAGACCTTAGGTCTTCATAATCCTCTGTATCCACAGGGTAAATTCCCGCGAATACCATAGGCTTCACATCTTCAAAACCTGCTACCGCTTCTGTTGTTGGATTTTTCGCATCTGTTATGGTATCACCCACTTTCACCTCGCGGGCATCTTTGATCCCCGTAATAAGATAGCCCACATCCCCGGTTTTGATCTCCTGGCGTGGGAATTGTTTTAATCTTAAGGTACCAACCTCATCTGCAAAATAGTCTTTATTTGTAGCGACAAATTTAATATTCTGGCCTTTTTTAATCGAACCATTGATCACTCTAAAATAAGTTTCCACTCCTCTAAAAGGGTTGTAAACCGAATCAAAAATAAGGGCACGTAAAGGTGCATCTACTTTTCCTGTAGGAGCCGGTATCCTTTCTATAATTGCTGAAAGTATTTCCTCAATGCCCAAACCTGTCTTTGCACTGGCAGGAATGATCTCCTCATAATCACAACCTAATAGGTCAACAATGTCATCCTTTACAACCTCAGGGTTTGCACTTGGAAGATCTACTTTATTCAGTACCGGGATGATCGTAAGGTCATTCTCCAGTGCCAGATACAGATTGGAAATTGTTTGGGCCTGTATGCTTTGTGCAGCATCAACTACCAGTAACGCCCCTTCACAGGCTGCAATTGAACGGGATACCTCATAAGAGAAATCCACGTGGCCCGGGGTATCAATAAGATTAAGAATATATTCTTCGCCCTTATAAGTATAATTCATCTGGATGGCGTGGCTCTTAATAGTGATCCCACGCTCCCGTTCCAGGTCCATACTGTCCAATAGTTGCTCCTGCTTTTCACGGTCTGTCACAGAGCCCGTAAAATCCAGCAGCCTGTCGGCCAGGGTACTTTTTCCGTGGTCAATATGGGCGATTATACAAAAGTTACGTATGTTCTTCATCTGTCATTTTCAAAGTAGATGGCAGCTGTAAAAATCCATCTCAATTAAGGCTACAAATATAGTTTTTTTAAAAGGGATTGAAGAAATATTCTTTATGGGCTGCTTTGCTGTTTTATACCAGTATATAGGTGCCGGTTATTTATAGAAGATTTCCCCAATAATTTTTTCTACTTCGCATGGAAGTATTTGGAAATTCTAAAAAAACACACCTTCTTTGTAAAGCAGAAAGAATTATTTAAGTACTTTTTCTTTCCCTATTCCCTGAATATATGAAAAACCCTTCCACTACAACTGGACCTGCCACAACTCCGGGAGAAACCACGCGCTCGATTATTATCATTGGCGCCCTGTTTTTTATTTTTGGTTTTGTAACTTGGTTGAATTCGGTTTTGATACCCTATTTAAAAATTGCCTGTGAACTCAATAATTTCCAGTCCTATTTTGTGGTTACGGCCTTTTATATTTCCTACCTGGTCATGGCGCTGCCCTCTGCCTGGGTACTTCAAAAAACCGGATATAAAAAGGGGATGTCCCTGGGGCTTATAGTGATGGCGGTGGGAGCAGTCATCTTTATTCCCGCTGCCTATTCCAGGGCGTACGAATTATTCCTGCTTGGGCTATTTGTGCAGGGAACCGGCCTGGCGCTTCTTCAAACAGCTTCCAATCCATATGTGGTTGTTCTTGGGCCTGCAGAGAGTGCAGCGAAGAGGATAAGCATTATGGGGATTTGTAATAAAGTTGCCGGGGTACTGGCGCCAATTGTACTGGGCGCTATCCTCTTTACTACAGGTGACAACCTGGTTGATACCATTGATGCTTTACAGGGAACAGAAAAGATTGCGGCACTGGATGAACTCGCGCAAAGAGTGATCACTCCTTACCTGGCGATGATGGCAATACTTCTTCTCCTAAGTGCCCTGGTATATTTTTCATCTTTGCCAGAGGTTGATGCAGATGCTGAAGATGAAGAACTGGCAAAGGCAAACCTAAATAAAACAAGTATTTTCCAGTTCCCACATCTTTTCCTGGGCACGTTTGCTTTATTTCTTTATGTAGGTGTTGAGGTAATTGCAGGAGATACAATTATAAGTTATGCCAATGAGGCACACGGCATTCCGCTTAATGAAGCTAAATTCTTTGCAAGTTTTACACTGGGAGCTATGATCGTGGGATATGTTATAGGGATTTTTACAATTCCAAAATACATAAGTCAGGAAAACGCTCTCAAAGTTTCCGCTATTCTGGGACTTCTTTTTGGATTTATAGCAATATTTGGGGACGGATTTATTTCAGTAATGGCCATTGCCCTGCTAGGAATTGCCAATGCTCTTGTATGGCCGGCAATTTGGCCTATGGCCCTTGCAGGACTGGGCAGATTTACCAAGGTTGGATCCTCGTTTTTAATAATGGCTATTGCAGGTGGCGCTATACTTCCACCGGTATATGGCTATTTCGCCGACTGGGATCCGCAACTGGCCTATTGGGTCCTGATACCTTGTTACCTATACATCCTGTTTTTTGCTACTAAAGGGCATACGATAGGACGTCGTATTTAAATCTTAAATGAATAATTAAAATGAAGAATTTTTCATTGTTGTTTCTTGTTTTAATTATTAGTTCCTGCAAAGGTTTTGAAGGAACTACTTCTGAAGATGTTTTGGTCATAGAAGAAAAGGATTTTTCCATAATACCCAAACCATCAGAAATAAAAATTAGTGATAGCACGCTTGAACTTCCCGAATTAAGCAGTGTTTGTTATAATACAGCAGAAGCAGGAGAAGCTGCCTCCTGGCTTTTGGGTATGTTGCAGAAAGCAAATCTCCGGGTGAAGCCTTCAGAAGGTATCTCCTGTGGATTTTGGAACCTGTATACAGATGCTGCTTTATATCAAAGCCTGGGAGAAGAAGGATATATTCTGGAAATAAACAATGAGGGAATTTTTTTAAAAGCCGCCACTAAAAGCGGACTTTTCTATGGAATTCAAACCCTTAGGCAAATTCTTCCTGCAGCACTTGAGAATGCTACAGCGGCCACTAACAGGATTCAACTACCACAACTTTATATTAAGGATATCCCCCGCTACAGCTGGCGTGGGACTATGGTAGATATCTCAAGAAGCTTTTTTGACCTGGAATATCTTAAAGATCACGTGGACCGCATGGCGCTATATAAAATGAACCGCCTGCACCTTCATCTTACAGATGACCAGGGGTGGAGAATTGAAATAAAAAGCAAACCGGAACTAACCAACTTGGGTTCCAGAGGAGCAGTGGAGGGTGGAAGATCAGGTTACCTTACACAAGAGGAGTACATGGAGCTGCAAACCTATGCCGCAGCAAGGAATGTTATAATCATTCCGGAAATTGATATGCCCGGCCATATATATTCAGCACTGCTGGCTTACCCGGAATTGAGCTGCGATGATCTTTCGAATATTGAACCCAAGATGGCCACACCTCCCCAATTATTCTCTGGTACTAAGGTTGGCTGGAGCAAACTCTGCCTTACAAAACCTGAAATATATGATTTTGTAGCCGATGTAATTGAAGAAATGGCAGCCATTACCACCGGCCCCTGGATACACATAGGAGGGGATGAAATCGAGGACGACCTGTACGAGGAATTTGTGGTAAAGGCCGATTCTCTTGTGCGAAGTACAGGAAAGATTACGATAGGATGGGAAGAAGTAACTAAAGCCCCGGTCAATAGTTCCCTTATTAGTCAGCAATGGCATGGAGAGGTGGAAAGTGTTGTGGATGTGAAGGTGATTGAGTCAATTTGTACCAGCTTTTACTTTGACCACGCCAATATCCCGGGGCAGGAGAAGACAAACAACTGGTGCAAGAAAAGCGGGGTGACTCTGGAAGAAGTATATAATTTTCAAAGTGAAAATAATAATGTCCTTGGGCTGGAAGCCCCGGTTTGGACAGAGTTTGTTCATACAGATGAGGATCTGGACAACAGGTTCTGGCCACGTATTATAGCAGTGGCAGAACTCGCCTGGAGTGAGGATACCACAAAAAATTATACCGACTTTATTTCCCGACTTAAAAAACATGAAGAGAGACTTATCAATATGGGGATCAATTATTTTCCCGCGGAAGAGCTTGGTTGGAAAGAAAATACTAATAAAAAAAGGATGAATGTTTTTAAAGGGTTTATGCCCGTTAAAAAAAATACCTCTCTATAAAGAAATATGGAAGATCAAAACAAACCCTCAACAGAAAGAAGCTCCAGATATAACGATCTGGAACATATGAGCACGGAGGAACTGCTGCGAAACATGAACAGGGAAGATAAGACAGTTCCTGAGATTATCGAAAAGGAGATTCCCGCTATTGAAGCCCTGGTAGATGTTATAGTTCGTCAAATTGAATTGGGGGGAAGATTGTTCTACATAGGGGCCGGCACCAGTGGAAGGCTGGGTGTACTTGATGCTTCAGAATGTCCGCCGACTTTTGGAGTAAGTGATGATGTGGTAATAGGACTTATAGCAGGGGGCGATGTCGCGCTTAGAAAGGCTGTTGAGAATGCTGAAGATAACACTACCCGGGCCTGGAAAGACCTTCAGCAATTTGGAATTAATAAAAAAGATGTGCTCATAGGTATCGCTGCTTCAGGTACTACACCTTACGTAATTGGAGGGGTAGAAGATGCTGCAAAGAATGGGCTTATAACCGGTTGTATAACCAATAATAAAAATTCACCTCTGGCCAGGGCAGTTAAATATCCCATAGAAATTGAGGTGGGGCCGGAGTTTGTTACCGGTAGTACCCGCATGAAATCCGGAACAGCTCAAAAGCTGGTACTCAATATGATCTCTACTTCTGTAATGATCAAACTGGGTAGAGTAAAAGGAAATAAGATGGTAGATATGCAGCTTAGCAATCAAAAATTAGTGGGTCGGGGTACCAGGATGATCATGGAGGAACTGGGAATCGACCAAAAGTTTGCGGAAAAATTACTCCTGGAGTATAAAAGTGTCCGTGCTGTTTTACAAAATTTTAAATAAAAATTTTCAAAGATTATTCTGCTTTATTTAAACACTATGGAGTGATCAAAAATATATCAAAAGGTTTATTGTTCTTTTATATAGTTTTTTAATACCCGAACAACATAATCCAATTCTTCTTTTGTGTTGTATTTGGAAAATGAAAACCTGAGAGAAGGCTTTTTTAATTCATCGTCAGATAGAAAAGCAGTTAAAACGTGTGAATTTTTATCATTCCCACTTTGACATGCACTTCCAGACGAGCAGGCAATTCCTTTTAAGTCCAGGTGAAATAGAAGTAACAAAGCTTTTTCCTCCGATAGAGGGAGACAAATATTTACAATGGTATACGTACTTTTTTCGAGATCTCGTGAATATCCGTTAAATTTAATTCCCGAAATATTCTTTTCTAGAATAGTGATAAAGTAGGCTTTTAAGGATAGTATGTACTCTTGATCTGATTTAAGATTAGCCTCCGCCTTCTCCAGTGCTACTCCCATACCTACTATATTCTGAAGACTTTCTGTTCCTGCCCGTTTTCCACGTTCCTGTGAGCCGCCAAAAATAAGTGGCTGTAGATTTCTATCCTTTTTTATATACGCAAAACCGATACCTTTTGGCCCGTGAAATTTATGTGCACTTGCAGCAGTAAAATCTACTGGTATTTTAGAAAAGTCTAAATTAAAATGTCCAATAGATTGAACCATATCAGAATGAAATAAGGAATTCCATTTTTGACACAGCTTTCCAATCTTTTCAATATCTGTAATATTTCCTATTTCGTTATTCACGTGCATCAAACTTACCAACGTCTTGAGTTTAGAAGTTTCCAATAGATAATTTAAATGATCAAGGTTAATGCCTCCTTTCTCATCCAATTGGACATTAACCACCTTAATCGATTTAATTTCACTTAATTTTTTTATTGTGTTTAATACAGCGTGATGTTCAATTTCTGAAGAAATTATACATTTTACACCCAAATCACGAACTGCTGAGTTTAATATAAGATTATCTGCTTCAGTACCACCAGAAGTGAATATAATTTCTGATGCTGAAACATTTAAATTTTCAGCAATTAATTTCCTCGTATTTTCAATTAATTCTTTCGAGGATCTACCAAAGGAATGTATGGAGGATGGGTTGCCATAAAACCTTTTCATTACAGTAGTTATTTGGAAGATAACTTCGTCATCAAGTTTTGTTGTTGCCGCATTATCAAGATACACTTCGCCCATAGATATGAAAAATAAAAGTTTAACTTATTAAGAAACTTAGTACAATTGAATTTTCAATAAAAAAATAAAAATACAAAAGTTAAGTTACTTTTTGTTTTTATTTTGATTAATATGAATACTTCTTATAAATTTTAATAAATATGAATTGTAAATCTTATATTTATTTAAAATTAGCTCCTTAAAACTTTTAGCTCTTCCGAAAGCCTTATGACCAAATATGTTCTTTTCTTGATATATTATATTTCCTTTCAAAATCTTTTCTCTCAGCAAAAAGAATTTGTAGTTAAATTTATTTCTGAACCCATACAGGCTGATGCCATCCTTGATGAGCCGGCATGGAGCCGGGCCGACTCTGCAACAGATTTTTGGCAATATTTTCCTGAAGATACTGTCCAGTCCAGCAATCAAAGCACTATTAAAATGCTGTACGATAAGCAAAATCTTTATATTGGAATCAAAGTGAATTCCATAGGAGATAAGTATGTAATCCCATCCCTAAGGAGAGATTTTAGAGCAGGGGGAAGCGATAACATTACGCTTATGTTTGATACTTTTAACGATGGGAATAATGCTTTTCTTTTCGGAGTGAATCCTTGGGGGGTGCGTCGGGAAGCACTTGTTTCTGGAGGCGGAACAGATCTTAGCGGCTTTACTACCAGCTGGGATACTAAATGGTATGCCGAGACAAAAATCTATGATGGTTATTATATAAGTGAATGGGTAATTCCTCTTTCAGCTTTTAAATTTAGGCCTGGAGCAACTAAATGGAGATTTAATTCTTACCACTTCGATACTCAGGGTAATGAACAGAATACTTGGATGAGGATCCCACGCAGTCAATTTATATTTAATCTAGCTTTCATGGGTGATATGATTTTTGAAAGACCTCTTGAAAGAAGCAGGACGCCTGTTTCGATAATACCTTACGTTAATGGCACTTTAGAGAGGGATTATGAATTCCATAGTGAAATAAATGAGTTTAAAATGGGTGGCGATGCCAAATTTGCAATAGGGAACAGCCTAAATCTGGATCTCACATTTAATCCTGATTTTTCTCAGGTAGAAGTTGACAACTTGGTTACAAACCTTACCCGGTTCGAAATAAATCTACCGGAAAGGCGGCAGTTTTTTATTGAAAATAGTGATCTTTTTTCAGATTTCGGCCATCTTAGTGATGCCAATCCATTTTTCTCCCGCCGCATAGGAATAGCAAAGGATAGAGATGGAATCAATCGTCCCAACCAGATCATTGCAGGAGCAAGATTAAGCGGAAAAGTTAATAATAACTTTAGAATTGGAGTGCTGAACGTGCAAACGGGAAATGATGAGGAATACGATATTGAAGCTACCAATAATATGGTAATTGCTTTACAGTACAGAATTTTTAGCAGGTCCTCTATAAGTGCAGTCTTAGTAAACCGCCAGCATACCTCAAATACATTTAATCGGGTGGTAGGCCTGGATTATAACCTTGCCAATCTGGATAACAGCTGGAATGGAAAATTTTACCTTCACAAATCCTTCAGCCCAGGTGTGTTGGAAGATGATCTCTCCACAGGAGTCAACCTTACTTATAACGGTGAGCACTGGAGATTTCGGGGGAGCGGACTTCTGCTTCAAGATAATTTTACAAGCGACCTGGGATTTATCCCGAGGAAAGGAGTTTTAAAAGTTGACCCCCAAATGGAATATTTGCTTTTCCCGTCTAAAGGCTCCGTAAATGCACATATTTTCAGCATTGTTCCGGAGTTTTTTTGGAAACCGAAGTCGAATTTTCAGTTGGCAGATTATAATATTATTTCCACCTGGAAAATCGGATTTAAAAACACTTCAGAAGTTACGGCAAGCCTTTTTAACCGCTACACCTTTCTCTTCGAAGATTTTGAACCTACACGCTCCAAAGGAACTCCTCTCCCTGCAAATACAGATTATTATTATACAAGTGGTCAGTTGAGGTACAGTAGTGATAATCGACATTTTTTTTCATATAATTTAGGAGTCAACTATGGACAATTCTTTAATGGAACGGTTTTAACACCCAACTTAGATTTTAACATACGTTTGCAGCCGAAGTATTTATTTTCGGTGCAGGCGCGATATGATAAAGTAGAGCTTCCTAAACCATATGCAACAAATGACATCTGGTTACTGGGAAGCAAGGTGGACATAACTTTCACCCGATCACTTTTTTGGGCGACTATCGTTCAGTACAGTAATCAGGAGCAAAACTTTGGGATCAATTCTAGGCTGCAGTGGCGTTTTGCACCCCTTTCAGATATGTTCCTTATCTATAATGACAATTACTTCACCAATGATGTTCTCATTCCAAGGTATAGAAGTATCACTCTTAAGGTAACCTATTGGCTTTATCTTTAATGAGGTGGTAAACAGAGAATAGAATTTATCAGGGCCATTATCTCTTAGATTTTTTTAATTTTATTGAAAATTTTTCTTACCAAATGAATAATAATAAATCTCTTAAAGAATTTGAATGACCAATTTTCTCTAACCTCTCGTTTAATCAGGATTATCGTAAATTCTTTCCTAAATGAAAAATTGCATTATGATGTGAAAGTTTACATTAACAGGAATAGGGTGGGAGTAAAAAAAAAAAGATTAATTTTAGTTAAAAATTTTAAATGGGTGTAATACAAAGTTTTTTGTTTAAAAAAAAATTAACTGTCACTATTAATAAGGTAGAAAGGAAAAATCTCTTACAAAAAATAAAAATTCTGAAGTACCTTTATTTTAATGGGCCTAGAACTAATTCAGATATTTGTAATGTTTTTAAGATGAGTTTACCTACTTCAATGAATCTTCTTAATCAGCTACAAAAGGAAAAGTTAGTTGTAAAAAAAGGTTTAGGAAATTCAGCAGGAGGGAGAAGACCGGATCTTTTCGGTTTAGATGATAACACCTTCTTAGTTCTTAGTATTCATATTGAGAGGTTTAAGATTAGAATGGCTATTATAAATAATACTCATCAAATTCTATTTGAAAAAACAATTCCTATTGTTATTTCGGCAAATTCCGAAATTGTAGATATGTTGCATAGACATGCCCAAGATTTGATTTCAGAATCTGAAATAGATACTGACATTCTTATGGGAGTAGGAGTTAGTATGCCTGGATTAATTTCTATAGAGGAAGGAAGAAACCTGACTTATTTCCTTAAGGATCAAGAAACTGCTTCGTTGCAAAGTTGTTTGGAGAAAAAATTTTTTAAACCTGTAGTTATATTTAATGATGCAAATAGCGCCTGTCTCGCAGAATTTAGGTTTGGTCTTGCTAAAAATAAAAAGGATGTTTTAGTTGTTTCAATGGACTGGGGCATAGGATTAGGTATAATAATGGGAGGCCAACTTCAAACAGGAACATCTGGATTTGCCGGTGAATTTGGTCATATACCAGTTGTAGAGAATGGTGCATTATGTTACTGTGGTAAAACTGGCTGTTTGGAAACTATAGCATCAGGAATTGCTCTTGTTAAAAAAGCTGAAGAAAAATTAAGAGCTGGGCATGGATCTGTTTTAGGAAGCAATTTTCGTGATGAGTTTATTAGTTTGGAGCCCAGTCTAATTATTAAAGCGGCAAACGAGGGAGACCAATTTGCCATTAATCTTCTTACCGAAATTGGGACTAACTTGGGTAAAGGATTAGCAATACTAATTCAGATTTTCAATCCTGAAGAAATAATCTTAGGAGGACAGATTGCAGAAGCTAGGCAATTTATCACCACTCCAGTACAACAATCTATTAACATGTATTGTAAAATTCAACTTAAGGAGGATGCAGCTATAACTCTTTCTGAATTAGGAAAGAAATCCAGCTTGTTAGGTGTAACATTAGCAGTTATGGAAGGATTTTTTTCAAATAGGGTAAAAGCCTTAAAAAACGGCACACAATAAATTTTATGTAATGTATTAGAAATAAAATTCAATTTAAAATTTTACCTATCCGGTTTCTCTATCTTCACCTTAACATCTTCAGACTTAATTGTGGAAACATGAGAAAGCTCTCCATTCGTATAAAGAGAATCCAATAATTTTAGAGGAGTAGATAATTTTTCAAATTTGTAATTTTTATAATCTACAAATCTTATTCCTCCTATATACCTTTCATTAAAGGCTTTTCTAAAGCGAATTCCACCGCCATTTGTTTTAAATTTATACGCTATATAGTCAACTTTATAGCTTTCGGAATTAATCCAGTATACATATTCGTCTTCGTGCTCCATTTCAACTCCATTTTGATTAAAGGTTACTTTAATTTCATAATATTCATCGTTACCAATACTATCCATTCCAATTAATTCCTTGTCTACCGCTTCGGAATGCAAACCATATGGCAATAAAACAAAGTAATGCACTGAATTTAAGGCATTTTTATAGATTTGTTTAATAGAATCCTGGACCGTCACATTTTTACCATCTTTGTATCTTTGGAAACCTTTGTTAGTAATAATATCCTGCATTTTTACTCCAGCAGTATCTAATACTATTCTATCATAATAAAAATTCCCAATATTTCTGCTACTTTTATATTTTTCGCCTCTAAATATAAAATTTATAGTGGCCTTTTCGTATAAATCACCTCCCGCGACTTTAATTGTCTTATGAATAATGCGATTGGTATTAAATTGATTTTCTGATTTATCACAGGAAACCAAAAGGAAAACTATTAAGATAAAATTTATAAACTTCATTAATTTAATGATTAAATATAAGAAAGAGTAACTACTAACTAGAGGAAGAAAATAAAACCTTATTTTAAAATGGTATCCAATTATTAAGATATTACCGGTTTTATAAGGAATTTAAATTGTCAATTATCCAAATTTACTTTGGGATAAAATTTTTACCATTCTCCATCAATGGATCAAAATTCCAAAGGTAGGGTAACAAAAAATAAATAATTAGGCTAATGAGAATAATAGAAATTAGATTCATAAAGATACCAGATTTTACCATATTAGGAATGGTTAAGTATTTACAACCAAATACAACAGCATTAGGAGGCGTGGCTACGGGTAGCATAAAGGCACAGGATGCCGCCGTAGTGGTTGCTACCAAAAGTATAAATGGATGTATGCCTAAGGCAATGGCAATAGGAGCAATTATAGGCAACAACATTGCTGTAGAGGCCGTATTTGATGTTACCTCTGTTAAAAAGTTAACTGCCGCCACAATTATTAAAATCAGTATAAATAAAGATAAGTCGCGGAATAGAGAAATTTGAGTGCCAAACCATTCGGCTAAGCCCGTATGTTGAAAACCTGCAGCCAGTGCCATTCCCCCTCCAAATAATATTATTATTCCCCAAGGTAGTTTTACTGCATCTTCCCAATCTATAAGTCTTTCCCCAGTATTATTTGCTGGTATTGTAAATAATAAAATTCCAAAAGTCATTGCAATTATAGTATCATCCAAGGCCGGAAAGAACTGCACAAAAATAAAAGAACGCGTAATCCAAAAAAAGGCAGTTAAGGTAAAAACAACCAAAACTAATTTTTCTTCTTTTTTAAGAGGTCCTAATTCAGCAAGTAAGGCATTAACTTCCTTTCTTCCTCCAGCAAAACCTTTTCGCTTAAATTTAAAAGCATATCGAGTTAAATAAATCCAAGCTATTCCCAATAAAATAAAAGAAATTGGAAATCCAAATTTGAACCATTGCCAAAAGGTTATTTCAATTCCATAAGTCTCATTTAAAAAGCCTGCAAAAATTAAATTTGGAGGTGTACCTATTAAGGTAGCCACACCTCCAATAGAAGCAGCATAAGCCATGCCTAGCATAAGTGCCTTTCCAAATCGTTGTGTTTCGTTCTCAGTTGTTGAAGGATTATCTTCCATTAAAGCAATAATAGAAAGTCCCATAGGAAATAACATCACTACCGTTGCAGTATTTGAAATCCACATTGATAAGAAAGCTGTTGCTACCATAAAGCCCAATATAATCCTATAAATATTGGTGCCAATCAAGCTAATAATGTTAAGAGCAATTCTTTTGTGTAAATTCCACTTTTGAATGGCAATTGCGAGTAAAAATCCCCCCATGAATAAGAAAATATATTTATTTCCATATGCAGCGGTTGTTGTTGAGAGATCAACTGCTCCGGTAAGGGGAAAAAGGACAATTGGTAAAAGTGCCGTCACGCTTATCGAAACAGCTTCTGTAACCCACCAAACTGCCATCCATAATGTGATACATAACATATCATAAGCTGCTGGTGGGATTGCTTCAGGAGTTTTTAATTGTAAAATTATAAATATAACCGGACCTAATAAAATGAAGAAGTTTTTTTGGTTTAAAGACATTTTTCGTTCTCAAAATTTGATAATTCGATAAAGTGCGGGATTATTTTTCTAATTTGCTCCATTATAATTATTTGTCTCCGTATTTTCTACATTGTCACCTGTTTTTAAATTTTCTTTTTCAAGCCAGTAAAGCAAGTATGGAATATTGAAGGCATGGGTCCAACCGAACACTCTTAATCCTTGGTTCATTTCCCAGTTTGTAAACCGGGGATTCTCTTGGCTCTCTGGTAAATTGGAAATCTCCAGTAATGCTTCGCTGTACACTTTCTGGTTTTCAAATTCGCTACTGTTTTTTGAAAGCTTGGAAACTTTTAGGACCTCTGCTCTTTCTAAAGCTTCTTCTAGATAAATTTTATTACCGCTAAACTCATAACCTAGCAATAGTGGATGAATAGTAGCTAAATAAGATTCCATCTCATGGTTATACGGTGGCACATTAAGAACCCATCGTGCGTGGTCTACAAGAACTTTTTTAATCCTGGTATCACCCGTTAACTGGTAATACTTATACAGGCCTTGAGCAACGTAGGTTTGGCTATAACCATACCTGTCGATGAGGATGTTGCCTCCCTGTTCTTTTTGCAACTCCAGCATTGTTTCTACTCTTTTATCTAACTCTGTTCCATACTTCATTGATTTTGTAGCATCAAATAATTCTACAAGGTTTAAAACTGAAAGATAAAGTCTTCTTCCCCTTAGATCGTGATCTCCCCAAATACGTTTCAAATATGTATCTCCAGTCATTTTAGCTACATCTAGAGCTCGGTGATTTCCACTTAAATAATAAGAAGCGATCCAACCCTGAATCCATACATGTGCACTTAGCAAAGAATACCAATGCTCTTCCGCATGCCTTCTTCCTATACCTAAGTAAGGTGTTGATTCAGGTTCATCCTCATAGTTCCAGAAATCTATGGCATCATTTATTTGACCTAAATAAGTTCTCTTTCTTGGCCAGTGTACATTATCAACATCCATGGTATGATTGCTCATTGCTTCTGCCAAATAATAATATTTTGGATTACCTGTTCTCATAAAGTTGGTCCAAAATTGAAAATCAACAGTGGGTTCATTATTATTCCACTGGTGCCATTCTCCTGCAATATAATAGTTCTTGCCATCTCCATAATCAAACATCCCGTACCATGGCTCCCAATCCTGATTGAAAGACCACCAATCGTATTTATATTGTAATGCATTTTCAAATTCCTGATGTGCTGAAGAGTATGCAGCCATATTACCATAAACCTTTGATTCGGCGTACCATTCCGGCGCGGCATGTGCCACAGGAGAATTTAACGAATAGTCCATGATGGCTTCGATCTCTTCAGCATCAGATCCTTGATGAAAATAATATATGAATTCGGTAGTTTTCGTGATTCCCTGCGCAAAATTTCCTAACATCCCACCATCCTTTTCCGTATGTTTTCTTGCAAAATTCATTGGCTCAACTTCCGGAGGCCAGATATATCCATTTAATGAATTGGTTTTAAGATCAACTTGAATTTCCTTAGGATACTCCTGGAAAAAATTTTTAATCCCAAGGCTTATGCCCTTTGAAAAATCTGAAATATCCACCCATCCGTTAGATCTTTGTGTATCTTTTAGAGATTGGCCCCCCCGATATATTTCAGATTTAAATCCTTCTATTCTTTTTGTAGGGGAGGAAGTTTTTTCCGGATTGTTTTGTTTAGGCCCCGTTTGTAAAACACCAACTTTCTGATTTCCGGGATCATCAAGTGTAAACAGGCTAGAAGAGGCTTTATTATACCAATCACCCTCATGAGTGGAAGTAATAAACTTTACGTCATTAGCTAAGTGGTAGTTGAAAGTTATTCCTGAACCTGCTATTTGGTCATCGGGCTGAGTCCATCCGGGATCGTTCATAGTTTCCTCAGAAAGTATAATATTATTCTGCGTTGCAATATTCGCATGATCTCCCTCCCGGTTTTTATGTTTGTCAGGATTCCCGGTATAGGTAATGGTGTGTAACACCCTAATAAAAGATTTTCCTGCATAAGCATGAACACGAATTTCAAATGGAGATGGGTTATTGGCATTTTCATAGACATACGTCCCTTCGATCCGAAAGATTGTGTGCAATGGACCCGACCCTTTTTCCCTAAACACCTCGTGAATGACAGCCTTTGACATATCTAACCCATTATCATCCAGAATATCCAAAAACGTCCCTCTTCTTTTGTCTGGGGCTGATGCAATGATTTCATTAGCATCAAAAATTCCATCATCGTTTTGATCTAAATAGACCTTATCAAGAAAACCATTACCTTGTTTATTAATCGAAAATTTAAGCGGTCCTGTATTGACAGTTATTCCGCCCTGTGGTCTCATGTTGTTGGTGGAAATAATACCATTGGAAACCCTGGAGGGTAAAATACCCTCTCCATACTCCAGTGTATAATTTGCAGACTCTTCGGAGAAAAAGAAAACCCAAATCCATTTTACACTTTCATCTGCCGGTAACCATGTAGTTACTTCTGTGGTTTGAATGGGAATTTCTTTTCCTTGATTGTTTAATAGCCGAATGTTATCAACTGAATATAATTCTCCTAGAGGAAAGGGAATTCCCATAGTAATTGGGGCTCCTTTTACATTATTTTCAACTGTTATAGGTAATTGTTTTATATTTTTCGCAAAATTAGTAGTTGCACACAGAAGTGCAACAATCATGATTATTAGATTCTTCATTTTTCTGAATTTAATTTTAAAAACATAAGGATGCCGCTCCTAATATTGCAGATCCTGGTTTATTTGATATTTTAATGTTGAAATTTTCAAGTTGTTTTTGGTAGGCAAAAGATTCGAGTGAAAATTCCAAAGATTTTTGAAAGTAATTATAAGCCTTACTTATTGAACCCCCAATGACTATGGCTTCCGGTGCATATAAATAAAGTATATTTTTAATGACCTCACCAAGATGAGCACCATATTCATTAAATGCTTGGATGGCAAATAAATCTCCTTTTGAGGCGGAAAAAAAAAGGTCCTTAGAGTTTATTCCGTAATTGTTGGTAAAGAAAAAACTGCCTGCATAATCCTCTATTATACTATTCTTGTAGGTCACCATGCCAATTTCACCAGCCCCACAAAGAACCCCGCTGTACAATTTTTCATTAATAATAATTCCCATTCCTATGCCAGTTCCAAGGGATAAGCCTATAAAGTCTTTATAATTACGGCCTTTTCCATAAATTTTTTCTCCCATGGCGAAACAGTTAGCATCGTTATTAATAAAAACCGGTAAATTATAACGCTCTTCCATAAGGTCTTTCAATTCTATCTTTTTCCAGGAAGGAATGTTCTGAACATCATAAACAACCCCTGTTACCGGATCTACAACCCCAGGAACTCCTATGCCAATGCTTTCTGAATCCTTGTTTATAACACTCTCTATACAATCATACAGATCCTCCAATATTCGTTTTGAAGAGGCTTCTTTCCTAACAGGAACTAATGATTTTTTCTCTATTATACCTTTTGAAACTCTTCCTGCTTTTAAATTTGAGCCTCCAATATCAACCCCAATCACTTTCATACTAATGTTTTTGTTTGTTTTTTAAAGCTGAAGACTTTATTGTTAACGATAGGTTTGGACCAAAAACCTATAGTTAGGATAAAAATGAGTGGTAGAATTAGAAAAAACAACCCGGTTTTGAGGCTCGTAATTTCACCAATTGATCCAACAATAAATGGAAAGATTGCCCCCCCGGCAATACCCGTACACAGAATACCCGATAATGCTCCATGATTACTTGCGGTTGAATTCAGGGCAAGAGAAAATATAATTGACCACATTACAGAAATAAAAAAGCCAATTAGAGGAAACGCAATGAGTGCAATATTAGCTGTGCCAGTCAGGGCCGCTATTAGGCTTAGAATTGTAATCACAGTAGCTAAAATTAATACTTTCCTACTATCCATAAATTTTAAAAGGAGGAGACCGAGCAGACAGCCTGCTGTTAACATTGCCCAAAAATATGCAACTGTATTAGCTCCTACAGTTCTTGGATCCAGATCGTGATATTGCAATAAGAACTGAGAGATCCAGTTTCCGACACCCTGCTCGGTGCCAACATAACAAAAGATACCTAGAAAGTAAAGCAGTACCCATCGGCTTTTTAAAAGTTGCAGATAGGAATCAAAAGACCCAGCCCGTTCATCTTCATTTTTTATGAAAATTGGATATTTTGTTACTAATACTATAACCAATAAGCACAAAGAAATTGCAGCAAAAACGATATAGAGAGCTACCCAAGGCAAGTTCACCGGCACAAAGCTTCTTAATAAAGCTGCCGTATTATCAACGTTCGTAGCAGAGGTATTGACCAAATATTTGTAAAGGAAAGGACTTGCAAAAGAGGCTAACCCGAAGAAAAGTTGTGCTAATACAGAATTGAATGCAAAATGTTCCTCACCTCCTGCCACTCGCAACATAGGGTTTATAATTACTTGTAGTACAGCCATACAGCATCCTAAAACAAAAAGTGTTAGAGAAAAGACCAGATACCCTGGAAATATAACGAAACTCAAAGAGGTAACCGCCATCAATAGAAATGCTGCAGACAGTAATATCTTATTGCTATACTTTTCAGCAAGAAATCCGGCCGGTATGGACATCACTCCATAGGCAATAAAAAAAGAAAATGGTAAAAACCCGGTTAAAGTTAGGCTTAGATCAAAACTTTCTTTAACATCTGCAATAATAGAATTGAGAATGTTTGTTATAAAGGATATTACAAAGAATATCACGATAACCAGTACTACAATGTGATAATATTTAGGGGAGGTGCTTACTTTATTCATTAATTTTCTTGTTAGAATTCGCTTACAATTTTCCCAACATTGGGAACAATTCTTTAATCTCCTTTTCAGTCGGCTGTTTGCCATATTCACAGATTTCCAAAAATTCTACGTGGCTAACATCAGAGGTTTTTATACCTGGGTACCATTTATTTATTGCCGCTGCCTCTGATTCGTTGTAAGCTTTAGGAGAACGATTATTTTTTAACCAGGTAAGCCTCTCTTCTTTTCCTTCAGGGATTTCAGACTCTGGAATTTTGTTTGTCCATGGCCCCCATTCAAACATCTGGGATTCATGGGCAGCCAGCGCCTCCATTTTTTGATCATAAACATTATCTATGACTATGGCTATATCTTTGGAAAAGGGATTTGGCTTTTGAAAGTTATCGTTCATATATAGAAACACAGGATTTTTTTCCAGAGGAGGAGTGTCTGGTGTTACGTTAGGGACGATCACCAGATATGCTGCATCCTGAACAGCAATTCCTGCATTTCTATGGTCCGGGTGATAATCATTTGGGCGTAGGCCTAATACAATATCAGCATCCCATTCCCTTATTTTTCTTATTACTTGCTGTCTAACCTGAAGGTTAGGAATCAGCTCTCCGTCGTGATTATCAAGAACCTCATATTCTATTCCCAGGATCTCACCTGCACGCTTTGCTTCTGCCCTGCGTCTTTTACCTAAAATACCTCCCCCCATGTTCTGGTGTCCGGCATCGCCGTTTGTAAGAGCCAGAAATTTGACCTTGTGTCCCATTTTGGCAAATAAGGCGGCCGTTCCCCCAAATTTAAAATCACAGTCATCTGGATGAGCACCAATGGCGATGATATTTAAAACTTTCTTTTCGTTTTCTTGCGCGCTCATAGTTACTCCAAAGGTTAGCAGGGCGGCTAATAGTATGATTTTCTTCATTGTTTTTTATTGTTAAGCATTGGAAATAATCTTAAAATTTCTGCTTCAGTTGGTTGTTTTCCATATTCGCATATTTCAAAAGCTTCGGCATATTTTATTTCTTCGCCCCTATCTTCCCCATACCATTTTTTTAATGCCTTTCGGACTTGAGAGGATATGTCTAATGTCCATCTGTCTGTAAGCCACTCCTTTCTTTCTTTAATGTTCTCCGGAACTTCTGAAAGCTCCTTATCTACCCAAGGTAGCCATTCGTACATTTGAGAAGTATGGGCATCGTGCGCATCCATTTTTAAATCAAATACCGAAGTGATGTCAACTGCGATGTCAGGCTGGAAAGGATATGGCTTTTCAAAGTCATCTTCTAGGTACAGAAACACTGGATTTTTTTCTAAAGGTTTCGTGTTCGGAGTTATGTTGGGGACAATAACCAGATATGCTGCATCCTGCACCAAAATTCCAGTATTACGATGATCTGGATGATAGTCAACTGGTCTGTGAGTTATAACGATATCTGCATTCCAGTTGCGAATTTCTCTAATAATCTGATGTCTTATATCTAGAGTGGGTAATAATTCCCCGTCGTGGTTGTCCAGAACGGTATAAGTTTCTATCCCAAGTCTTTTTGCAGCCTCTTTGGCTTCGGCTCTTCTTATTTTAGTCAGGTGCCCACCTCCTTTATTGAAATGACCTGCATCGCCGTTGGTCACAGAAACGAACTTTACCTTGTGACCCATTTTAGCAAATAAAGCAGCTGTACCACCCATTTGTTGATCGGTGTCATCTGGATGAGCGCCTATAGCTATAATTCTCAAAGGTTCCTCAAAACTGTTCTGTCCATAAGTGGATATTCCAAAACTGGCCAGGAAAAATAGAATTAGAAAATTCTTCATATAATAAGTTATAATTTCTTACTTAACATCGGGAAGAGATTTCTTATTTCTTCTGTAGAAGGGCGTCTACCGTATTCACAAATTTCAAAAGATTCAGCATATTTAACATTTGTAGCATGTTCTTCTCCGTACCACTTTTTTAGTGACTCACGCTCGGCAGGAGTTATACTCCCTGACCAGTTTTTAGCTAAAAATTCTCGTCTTTTATCTTCTTGTTGAGGTACCTCCTCTAATTTACCTCCTGTCCAAGGCAGCCATTCATACATTTGGGATTGATGAGCACCTAATCCATCAAGTTTTTTCTCAAATACCTTTGTTATGTCCACTGTAATATCTGGTTGAAAAGGGTATGGTTTCTGAAAATGATCTTCCAAATAAAGGAATACGGGGTTTTTTTCAAGCGGCTCTGTATCTGGTGTCACATTAGGGACTATTACCAGGTAAGCCGCATCTTGAACCAATATTCCAGTATATCTGTGATCTGGGTGGTAATCTGCAGGTCTGGGGGATAATACAATATCTGAATTCCAGTTTCGTATTTCTCTAATTAGTTGATGACGTACATCAAGTGTTGGTAATAGCTCCCCATCATGGTTATCCAGGACCTTATATTCCTTAATACCGAGCTTTTTAGCTGAATTTTCTGCTTCTTTACGTCTAATCCTGGCCAGAGCTCCGCCACCTTTATTATAATGCCCTGCATCGCCATTAGTGACAGAAACAAATTTCACATTATGTCCCATTTCTGCAAATAGAACAGCGGTACCTCCAAATTTGTTATCAGCATCATCAGGGTGGGCCCCAATAACAATTATATTCAGGGGTTGATCAGGTTTTTGTTGTGCCTTTGCATTAACTGCCATCAGAAAAACAAAAGTACCTGCCATTATATTTAAAAATTGCTTTTTCATATTTCTTAAATATTAAAATAAATATCACATCAGGACTTGTTACAAGTCCTGATGTGATATGGCTAATTAGAATTTAATTTTGAACGAAATTAGGATTTATGTCCATTTCACGTTGTGGAATGAAAAATAATTCCCTTACGTCAGAAGGATCAACCACAGGTTCGGCTGTTTCAAAAACCTCTCTTTCAAAGCCAAATCTTCTCAAATCTGGCCACCGGTGATTTTCAAAAGCCAATTCCAGTTGTCTTTCCTTTAGTAATTTTTCTTCGAAACTACCAGGAGTAGTTTCATCTATTCCCTCCAGACCTGCTCTTTGTCTTATCTGGTTTATCAAATTATAACTTTCGGTAGACTCTCCAATTGCTTCAGCAAGCATAAGTAATACATCAGCATATCTGAAAACAACAAAATTTACATCTGAATCATTTTCGGTAGGGGGATCACTTTCGTATTTACGAATATAATTCGCCATTACAGTCTCTCCCTGGGCATTTTCATATGAAGTGCCAAGAGACACCTGAAATCTTTCATCCTGGGGATCAAACGAATTTACTATTGCCGGTGTTGGCCTATTACGCCCAAAACCGGATCCAGTTTGTAAAAAGGCACTAGGGGAAAAATCATTCGTGAAAGAACTTCCTTGTCCAATACCTCCACTAACAAATTGAACTTCAAAAATTGATTCATCATTGTTTTCATTCTGAGGGCCCCATAAATCTGCATAATTATCTAATAACGTATAATTATAATTATTAATAATCCGCCTTAAAACTTCTTCCGCGGAACTGTTTTGGTCTACAGTTAATAAAATTTTCGCTAACAAAGTAGCGGCAGCTCCTTTTGTGGCTCGGCCTTTTTCTGAAGACGGATAAGAAATCGGGAGTAAATTTTCCGCCCTTTCCAGATCGGTAATAAGTTGAGAATAAACGATGTCAGCATTTACTTGTTCTAATTCATCTCCGGGGTTAAATGGTGTTAATTGCAAGGGTATATTTCCATAAGCAACAGCTAAATGGTAATACATTAAAGATCTTAAGAAGATTGCTTCTCCTGTAATTCTTTCTTTTACAGAATTATCCATTTCAACAGATTCAATCCTATTCAGGATGACATTGGAATTGGCAATTACCTTATAAGAGTTTACCCAAGCGGAAGTAACTGTTTCATTTAAAGGATCTTCTGTGAAATTATTAATTTCAGTATATTGTCTTGCCAAACCAGTAGCATCGGGTCCTTGGTCGGTGTTTTCAGATCTCATTTCGAACATAGTCCAATAAGCTCTACCGTAAACACCATTATCCTGTAGCCCAGAATAGCTTGCATTTATAGCAACATTGAAATCATCTGCATTACGATAAAATTCAGCTTCATTTCTATTAGAAATGGGCGCTAGCTCTGTAAAATCTTCACAGGAAACTAAAAGAATTCCTAAAAGGAAAAGTATATTAATATTTTTCATATTTTTTTTGTTAGAAGTTTAAATTAACACCTAATGTTATTGATGTTGTCAATGGATATGCTCCATAATCTTCACCAGGTGTAAGACTGTTTATTGAAATACTACTTACTTCAGGATTGTAACCTAAATAATCTGTTATAGTAAGGAGGTTCGTTCCGGTTAAATAAATCCGGGCCTTATTAAAGGAGTTTCCTAAAAAGGTTTCTGGTAGGGTGTAACCTAATGTAACATTCCGTAAGCGGATAAAAGATCCATCTTCTACTTGAAATGAGGATGGCCGGTTGTTATTCCCATGGTTACCGGTTAAACGGTCAGCTCTAGGAATATTCCCATTCCCTGGGTCAGAAGGTGATCTCCATCTGTCATTAAAAATTGCATATGAATTAAAATTACCTTCCCCGTTTTTTAGGTGTCTTGAAGTTAAATTTAGAATTTCATTCCCTTCTACTCCTTGAATTAGAACATTTAAATCAAAGCCTTTGTACCTAAAAGTATTCGTTAAACCCCAAGTAAAATCGGGAAAATAGCTACCAGTAACTGTTCTGTCATCGGGTGTGATAACACCATCACCGTTTATATCTTTAAACTTCAAATCACCCGGAGCCGGATTTGGGGCTTGCGTATCGTTTGGAGAATTTGCAATATCTTCTTCAGATTGATAAATACCTTCTACTACGTACCCGAAGTAACTTCCAATTGGATCACCTACACGGGTTACATGCCTAACTCCTGCACTTCCGGAAGAATAAATAGGCTCATTATTATTTCCTAATGAAATAACTTCGTTCTTATTAGTAGAAAAATTAAAATTAGTATCCCATTGAAATTCACCTACGAGATTACGGGTTATTAAAGCAATTTCAAATCCTTTATTCTCAACTTCTCCTATGTTCTGAAGAGTTGTTTCAAAGCCAGAAACAGAAGGAATGCTCACATTTAACAATAAATCTGTATTAATTGTTTTATAATAATCCGCTAGAAGGAATAGCCTATTATTAAATAAACCTAATTCCATACCAAAATTTGCTTGAGTGGCTTTTTCCCATGTCAAATTTGGGTTAGGAATTGTTGATTGTAGAAGACCATTTACGATATTTCCATTAAAGTTATAGTTTGATGGTGACAGCAAACCAATAGCACCGTAGTTAGGAATTTCAAAATTCCCGGTTTGTCCCCAGCTAAATCTGAATTTTAATTCAGATAAGGCATCAACATTATTTAAAAACGCTTCCTCATTAACCCTCCAGCCTAAGGAAAAAGAAGGAAAATAACCAGTTTGATTATTTGCTCCAAATCGGGAGGATTTATCTGATCGAATAGTTCCGGTAAAAAGATATTTGTCTCTGAAGCTATAATTTACCCTGAGTAAAGCAGAAATTAGTGACCATTGTTCTTTAACAGAAGTACCGGCAAAAACCTGGCCTCCACTTAATGTGGTTACTAGATCATCGGGGAAATTATCTGCTTGGAGTTGTTTAATAGTAAGATTATCCTTTTGAACTGAAACTCCAGCAACAGCGTTTATGAAATGATCATCATATTCCTGGACCCAGTTTACAGTATTTTCCCACAGCCAATTGACATCTGTTGAGGATGCGGCCTGGGCATAAGACTCACCTTCGGTTTGATCTCTGTAGAGTAAAGAATTTGCTCGATAAAAATCACGGTTATATAAATTTATATAAGTTCCACCAAATGTTTTAAAGGTTAAATTAGGAATTATTTCGTAAGACAAACCTAATGAAGCTCTTGTTTGGAATTGAAAAAGTTTGTCCTCTATGGCTGGAATAATTGCTAACGGGTTACTAGCAGTAGTTGTCCCTGCACCAAGATGTGATTGATTATTTGTCTGGTTTATAGTGCCATCCTCATTAAAAGGTCTTACCGTAGGGGAATGAACTAGGGCGGAGTATACAATACCAGGTGGTCTGGCAAAGTAGGGGCAGAGGCTGGTTGTCGATTATTTTCCGTCACGGTTGGGGCGAATTTTAAATCCAATTTGAGTTTGTCGGAAAGCTGAGAGTCCACGTTTAACATAAAAGTATAACGCTCGAAATTGGATTCCGGAATTATACCTTCTTGAGTAAAATATGCTCCTGAAGCATAAAAGCTTGTATTGTTTTCTATAGGTGAAGCATAAGAAAGATGGTAACTTTGAATTGATCCTGTTCTAAAGATAAGATCCTGCCAGGCCGTATCTGTTCCATCCCAGTTAACAAAAGATTCGGGTAGTTCGTAGTTTCCGTTTCCTCTTTGTCCTGGACCAATGGGATCTGAAAGAGAAGCCCCGGGAACATCTTGCAAATAAGCATTGTTTCTTGAGTCTCTAGTAAAATCAATGATCTCTTCAGCATTCATTAAATCCGCTTTATTTGCAACTTTTTGAGAGCTATAAAATGAATTAAAAGAAAAAACTCCCTTTTCAGCAGGAGCTCCATTTCTTGTTGTAATAAGAATTACACCATTTCCTCCCCTTGATCCGTATATAGCCGCGGCTGAAGCGTCTTTTAAAACCTCCATTGAAAGAATATCACTAGGGTTTATTGTAGCTAATGGATTTACCGGTGGTTCTTGAAATGCACCTCCACGTCTCGCTAATTCACCTTGCAGACCTACAGATGTCAAATTCCTTGAGATTGGGATTCCGTCTATTACATATAGTGGATCATTACCAGCTGATATTGACCCCGCTCCTCGAACCCTTATATTAGGACTTGCACCAGGTTCGCCGGTAACTTCCTGAACCTGAACTCCTGCTACCTGCCCTATAAGAGCGTTTTCTACACTTGTTACAGGAATATCCGCGATTTGCTGAGGAGAGATTGAGGCTACTGAGCCAGTCACCCTTCTTTTGGAAAGAGTCCCATAACCCATCACGATTACCTCGTCCAAGGCAGCTGCATCAGGTAATAAAATAATATTAACTCCAGTTTCACCGGTGACATTAATTTCCTTAGACTCGAATCCAACAAAGGTTATAACTAAAATATTATTATTGTCTGGTAATAACAATTCAAAATTACCATCAAAATCTGCAATGGCTCCAATTGCAGTTCCTTTAACCTGAATAGTTGCCCCAGGTAAAGGCATTCCATTTTCATCAGTAACTGTTCCAGTAATTTTTCTTTGTTGAGATAAATAAGGCTTATCCTCAATGAATAATTCTTCAACAAGAGGCACATTGGCAAAATTCTCAGATGAAAAGAATAAAAAGAGGGACAAAATAAAAATTTTGTGACAGAAACTGCAGTTCATAGTTCTGCACTTGGTTAAAATCTGATTTTTCATAAAGTGGACTATTGGTTATATTTAATGAATAAAATTTTCAATTATAATTTTGTACCAGTTCGAAAAATGGGTAGTAATATTTGAGATGAGGGATCTCCAAAAAAAATTAATGAAATTCCCATTTAACGAATGCTTCCATAGCTTCATAGTTTGCTAAGCCTAATTCATGATAACTCCTAGCGGTTTCTCTATTTCGTTCTTGTGCTCTTAACCAAAATTCTCTTTCATCATCTCCAGGGAACACTGGTTTGTCTTTCTGAGATTGGTGCTGAAAAATGGCGTTTCTTTTTAACTCTACTTCCTGAGGAGATAACGGTACCGCCATTTCAATATCATGCGTTTTAAATTCAAGCCAGGCTCCTCTGTACAACCATAACCAACAATCCTTTGTCCAAGTTTCTTTGTTATTCAGTCTTTTAAGAGCTTCTAAAACAATTTCAAAACATACAATATGAGTTCCATGTGGATCTTCAAAATCTCCAGCTGTAAATACCTGATGAGGCTTTATTTTTTGCAATATTTCCATTGTAATAAGTATGTCTTCTTCCTTACTGGGATTATTTACTGTCTTACCTCTATCATAAAAAGGTAATTCCAAAAAATGGATATTAGAATCTTGGACACCAGCATACCTGGCCGCTGCATAAGCCTCGGATTTTCTTATAAAGGCTTTAACATTCTGAATTTCGTAAGGGTCAATTTCATTCGGTTTTTTTTGACTCAAAAATTTCCGTGTTCTATCGTAAATAGATGTTAACTCACATGTATTTTCACCGATACTTTTGTTGAAATCTATGGCAAACTCCATATATCTTAAAACATCTCTATCCCAAACTGCTGTATTGCCGGAGGTTTGATAGGCGATGTGTACGTCATGTCCTTGGTCTACTAATCTTATGAGTGTTCCACCCATTGAAATAACGTCATCATCGGGGTGGGGAGAAAAAATTAGGCTGCGTTTTTTTGTCGGCAGTGCTCTCTCAGGGCGTTGGGAATCATCAGAATTGGGCTTTCCTCCTGGCCATCCAGTTATGGTGTGCTGGAGCGTATTGAAAACCTGAATATTTATATTGTAGGCAGGTCCTTGTTCAGTTACTAGCTGTGCCATTCCGTTGTTATTATAGTCTTCGTCTGTAAGCTTTAGAATTGGTTTTTCAATTTTTGAAGAAAGCCAAATCACCGCTTTTTTTATTAATTGCTCATTCCATAAACAATCCTTAACTAGCCAAGGTATATCATACCTTGTAAGCTCAGATGCAGCTTCTTTGTCTAAAACTATTTTAACTTTATTTGAATATTGTAAAAAAGTGGCCGGAACTGAACTACTTATTTCGCCTTCAACAGCTTTTTTTATTATTGATGATTTTTTACCACTCCAAGCCATTAAAATTATTTTACGAGCTTTTAGGATAGTCCCAATTCCCATAGTGATTGCTTTTGTGGGGACATTTTCCTTACCACCAAAATCCCTGGCAGCGTCTCTGCGGGTAAGATCATCTAGTGTTACAAGGCGGCTTCCTGAATTCGGAGCAGATCCAGGTTCATTAAAACCTACATGACCAGTCCTACCAATACCTAATATCTGTAAATCTAACCCCCCTACCTCTTCAATTAATTTTTCATATTGGCGACAGTAATCTGCTATTTTTTCTTTTTGGAGAGTTCCATCCGGAATATGAACATTTTCTCTTTTAATATCAATATGGTCGAATAAGTTTTTATGCATGAATGACACATAACTTTGGTGAGAGGTAGGCTGCATTGGAAAATATTCGTCAAGATTAAATGTTATTACATTTTTAAAACTCAATCCTTCTTCATTATGCATCCGGATCAGTTCTTCATATAGAGGAAGAGGAGTTGCACCAGTAGCAAGTCCAAGAACTGTTTTTTTTCCTATTGAATTCTTTGTAATGATTATTTGGGAAATCTCTCTAGCCACTCTTTGAGATGCCTTAATTTTGTCTGGAAAAACTTCAACAGACAATTTTTCATAACGTGTTTCCTCAAGAAAATTTAATACCGGCATATTGTATACGGAATTAATGTTTGAAATTTTATATTTGGCTTAATTGAAACAGAATATTAACTAAATGTTAAGCTTAGAATTTAAATGTATAAAAAAATATTAAACCATTCCTAACTTCTTTAAAAATTTTATAAAAGTTTTTTATGGTTATGATATTTATTAGCAAATAAAAATGACTTTAGCTTTAAAAAAGTATTATTGATTGTAAAACGGATTAAAATGGAAGGCGAGGTAGCAATATAAATAAATGAGCAAAAAAGTAATTTTTTTACATTCAAAAAAATAAGCAACATAAAAGAATAATGCTGTATTCATCTATCTTGTTCTAATTAAAGGTAAAAATTTATTAAAGTTTATATTTTAGCTGGCTACAAATTAATTCCGTTGTAGGTTAAGCTCTTACACGAATTCGTAAATTAAACTTTAAAGATCCTGCGTGAAAGCAAGAATATTTATGAACATCCTGCACAAGAAGCGTATTTGTGCATTTTTCTCATTTATCTTTGACAGTTAAATATTACGCATCCAAACAATAATACCTTCATCCTATGTATCGTCCTTTTAGATTGATGCCAATTTTTTTAGTGATACTTGCTTTTATCACCGCCTGTTCTTCCCAAAAGACTGTAACAAATCAAAAAAAAGAATCTCTTCCTGAAGCACCTCTTGAGATGCCAAAAGTAGTGGTTGAAGAAGCTTCGCCTGTAAGTCCGCTGCCGCCTCCTGCCCCGGAGCCGGAAGATATAAAGGAGTATATAACAAGGCCAAAGAGCCCGGCTATGAGAGAATTCCGTGCCGCATGGATCGCCACAGTTGCCAATATCAACTGGCCCAGTAAAGCGGGACTTTCTACTGCTGAACAGCAACGGGAGGCAATTGCTTTATTGGATTTCTTACATCAGCACAACTATAATGCTGTAATTTTCCAGGTTAGACCCCAGGCAGATGCTTTATATTTAAGTATACTTGAACCCTGGAGTATATATTTAACCGGGGAGCAGGGCAAAGCCCCGGAACCTTTTTATGACCCCCTGCAGTTCTGGATACACGCGGCACATGAGCGCGGGATGGAGCTTCATGTATGGTTAAATCCATATCGTGCTCATCATTCTACCGGCGGTAAAGTAACAGGAGCCTCTCTGGTAAGTCAAAAACCTCATTTGATGACCGGTCTTAAGAACGGAATGTGGTGGATGAACCCATCTTTGCAGGAAACGCAGGATCACACAGCTGCTGTAGTAATGGACATTGTTAAAAGGTATGATATTGATGGTGTTCATTTCGATGATTATTTTTACCCATATGCATCCTATAATAAAGGGGAAGATTTTCCGGATACGGCAAGTTATAACGATTATTTAGCAAAGGGAGGCACTCTTGCACGGGGAGACTGGCGTCGGGCTAATGTGAACCTTTTTGTAGAAAGGATATATAAAGAAATTAAGGCAGAAAAGCCTCAGGTAAAATTTGGAATTAGCCCCTTCGGGATCTACCGCCCGGGTTATCCTGCATCTATTAAAGGAATGGACCAGTTTAGCGAACTTTATGCAGATGCTCGTTTGTGGCTTAATAAAGGATGGATAGATTATTACTCACCCCAGCTATATTGGAAAATTGGCCAGACTGCTCAAAGTTTCCCTGTTCTATTAGGTTGGTGGGAAAATGAAAATACTCATAACCGTCACCTCTGGCCCGGTATAAATATAGATTTTGGGGGAGATGAACCCAACGTTATTGAAACGGTAAGCCAAATTATGATCACGAGGGGAATGTTACCTGAAAGTAAAGGTTCCATCCACTGGAGCATTGGTCCCCTTTTAAAATATCCAAATGTATCCAAAGGAATTCTGGAAACGGCTTATAAAAAACCCGCCCTGGTACCTTCAAGCCCCTGGCTGGATGCAGAAGTTCCTAAAGTACCGGTTGTAAATTCCCAACTTGTTGTCAACAAACTGAACGTCTCCTGGAATCACGATAATGCGCAGGATATCTTTAGATGGGTGGTGTATTACAAATACGATAACGGTCCCTGGGAATATAAGGTACTTAGTAAGAATGAACGTGCAGTAGAATTACCTAAAGTGCAGGAAGGGCGCAGCGCAACAATTAGTCATATAGCAGTAACAGCTGTGAACAGGAGTGGAAATGAAAGTGACCTAAAAGAAATTCAAATAAGATAACCTGTCTATGAGCCCTTTTCTGGTATTTGGAGTTATTATAGCCTATTTTGCCCTGTTACTGGTAATAAGTTACTTCACTTCAAGAAAAGCAGATAACAATACCTTTTTTACTGCCAATAAGCAGTCACCCTGGTTCCTGGTGGCTTTTGGAATGGTGGGTGCAACCCTCTCCGGGGTAACCTTTATCTCAGTTCCCGGGGAAGTGGGAAACACCAATTGGACCTATTTGCAGTTCGTGATGGGAAATATGGTGGGCTATGCAGTTATCGCGCTGGTGCTCATCCCTTTATTTTACAGGCTTAAGCTGGTTTCCATATATGAATATTTGCGGGACAGGTTTGGACAAAACTCCTATTTATCTGGCGCATCTTTTTTCCTTATCTCTCAAACCATTGGAGCCTCCTTCAGGTTATTTCTTGCAGCCCTTGTCCTGCAACTGGCATTCTTTGACTCGTTTGGAATTCCATTTTATGTAACTGTCCTCACCACAATTTCATTGATTTGGCTTTACACCTTCAGGGGTGGGATCAAGACTATTGTATGGACAGATACTCTTCAAACTACCTTTCTTTTGCTTGCGGTGGTAGTAAGTATTATAATGATCATTGACCACCTCGACTTAAATATATCCCAGGTCTTTACTGTTGTTACTGAAAGTGAAATGTCTACCATTTTTGAATGGGACTGGAGATCTGGTCAAAATTTCTTTAAGACTTTCCTGGCAGGAATCTTTATTACCATTGCAATGAATGGTCTTGACCAGAATATCATGCAAAAGAACCTTACCATTAGCAATACGGCCGATGCACAAAAGAATATTCTTTGGTTCTCTATCACCTTTTTTATTGCAACTGTCCTGTTCCTTGCCCTGGGAGTTCTTTTATATCAATATGCCCTGGCACAGGGAATTGGGATCCCGGCAAGGACAGATGAGCTTTATCCTATGCTGGCACTTAACCATTTTGGAATGCTGGCGGGAATCGTTTTCCTGTTAGGTATTATTGCGGCAGCATTCTCCAGTGCCGACTCTGCTCTCACTTCTCTTACCACCTCCTTTTGTGTAGATATTTTGAATATAAAAAAGCACGAAGTAAAAAACCAGAACAGGACAAGGATGCTGGTGCATATAGGATTTACCATCTTGATGTTTTGTGTTATAATTATTTTTAACAGCCTCAATGACAGCAGTGTGGTAAGTGCGGTATTTAAAGTTGCGGGATTTACTTATGGGCCATTGCTGGGATTATTTGCCTTTGGACTGCTTTCCAAAAGGCCGGTGTATGATAAATATGTCCCCCTGGTAGTTATTTTGTCACCAATCATATCTGTGATCCTGGATTACAATTCTGCCGCCTGGTTCAATGGTTATATCTTCGGATTTGAAATTTTAATAGTAAATGCCGCCATAACCTGCCTGGGGTTATATCTTTTAAAAGGTAAACAACCCGTAAAAGAAGTGTAGATAATTTCTTCCAGAAATTATTTGCGGAATAACATTCGGAAATGTAAGTAACCTGCCGAAAAATTGAGTGCAATTTTTAAACCTGGCAGTGTTTAAGAGATCAGTTTTCGGAGGAGGTTAGCGAATAATTTAGTGCTGGTCCGGTTTATGCAGTTTGTAATCTGAAGAATTTATGTTTCCCAAATCTGTAGGGAATTGCTAAATTGGAAATCATTTCCGAAGAATTTGAAGCCGAATAGAAAATGGAACTGAAGACCTATAAATACAAATTAGAATTAAAGAATACCTTCCGCATAAGTCATACTGCAAGGGATTTTCAGGAAACTCTTATCGTTGCACTTTCAGATGGTGGTTTTACGGGTTATGGCGAAGCCGCAGCTACTTCTTATTACGGGGTTGATGTGGAAAGTATGAGTGCCTCAATAAAGGCCATTGAACCTCTTATTGCCGAAAATATTCATAAAACTCCCGAAGAACTGTGGGAGATCACCAATAAGCATTTTAAAGGCAATTCCTTTGCCCAATGTGCGCTTGATATCGCAATGCACGACCTGTACGGGAAAAGGAATGGAAAGCCTTTATATGAGCTGTGGGGCCTGGAATTAAAGGATCTCCCGCTTTCCAATTATACCATTGGCATTGATACGCTTGAGGTAATGGTCCAAAAGATAAAGGAATTTCCCTGGCCACTCTACAAAATTAAATTGGGCACAGAGGAAGATGTGAAGATCATACGGGAACTTAGAAAACATACAGATGCAATTTTTCGGGTGGATGCCAATTGCGCCTGGACGGCAGATCAAACCATCGAATACGCACCCATTATGAAGGAACTGGGGGTGGAATTCCTCGAGCAGCCCTTGCCGGCCGGGGATATGGAAGGAATGCAAAAAGTCTATAAGGAATCTGTCCTGCCGGTAATTGCCGATGAAAGCTGTATCACAGAAGCTGACGTGAGCAAATGTGCAGGATATTTTCACGGGGTGAATGTAAAGCTGACTAAATGCGGCGGATTAACCCCCGCAAGAAGAATGATCGCGGAGGCAAGGAAACTGGGAATGAAAGTGATGGTAGGTTGTATGACAGAATCTACTGTGGGAATTTCTGCAATTGGCCAATTACTACCGTTGCTTGACTACGTGGATATGGATGGCGGCTTGCTTATCAAAAATGATATTGCAGAGGGTGTAAAGGTCTCTGATGGAAAAACACATTTCCCAAACCGAAACGGGACCGGCGCAAAATTGATTATTTTTACTGAAGAATTAAAGAATGAATAAAATGAACAGAGCAGGAATTTTTAAGATCGGGGCCCTTAGCCTTGTTTTAATGGCAGGAGGCTGTAAAACCTCTGAATTAAACTCATCTGGTACCCCTGAAACCACTCAGGCTACACCTGTGAATGAATCTGAACAACATATTAAAGCCGTAAAGAATGAATATGCACCAGATGGAAGAGTGGCATTATTTGACGTGGAATCTTATAATAAAAATGGAAGATATATTTTAAAAGGAGAGTCCAACCTTCCGGAGGCCGTGAGTGCTTTAAAACAAAAACTTCAGTCTCAGAATATTGCGTTTACAGACAGTATCAAGATGCTTCCTTCCGCAGAAATGGAGGGTAATACAGAGGGGGTGATAAAAATATCTGTGGCCAACTTAAGGTCCAAACCCTCGCATTCTTCAGAATTAGTGACACAGGCAATTCTTGGAACTCCTGTGAAGGTTTACAAGAAAGACGGCGGCTGGTATTATATCCAAACCCCGGAAGGTTATCTTGCCTGGGTGGATTATGGTGGAGTTAATCCGTTTACAAAAAATGATCTTGCAACCTGGAAGGCGGCAGATAAAGTGATCTACTTAAAAACATACGGTTTCGCCTATGAAGGTGCAAGTGCAGATTCCCAGGTAGTAAGTGATCTTGTAGCCGGAAACATCCTTGAGATCCTGGGAGAGGAGAATGGATTTTATAAAGTAAAATATCCTCATGGCAAACAAGGTTATGTAGAAAAAAACCACGCTCAACCTTACGAACAGTGGCTTGCAGGTTTACAGCCTACAGGAGAGACCTTAATTGAGACCTCAAAAGCTTTTATGGGAATCCCTTACCTGTGGGGAGGAACTTCAGCCAAGGGAGTGGATTGCAGTGGTTATACAAAAACTATTTTCTTCCTTAACGGGATCATCCTTCCGCGTGATGCTTCCCAGCAAATACATACAGGAGTAGAGGTGGATTCTACAAGAAATTTCAAAAACCTTATTCCCGGGGATCTATTATTCTTCGGAAGGAAAGCCACGGCAACTTCCCCGGAAAGAGTGATCCACGTGGGGATGTGGATTGGGGACAATAAATTCATCCACGCGATGGGAGATGTGCATATAAGCAACATGGATCCCAATGCCGAAGATTTTGACGAATACAATTACAATAGATACCTAAGGACCAAGAGGGTGCTGGGGGAGGAAGATGAGAAGCTCATCCAGTTAACACAAAGTGATCTTTTCCTGAAAAAAACAGAATAGAAATCCTGTCAATTAGAAGAGAAAGTGAACAGAGGGAGTAGATAGCTCATCTATTCCCTCTGTTTATTTTTAAAGTTGTCTTCCGGGATTTCATTTCCTTCTCCACTTTCCTGATAGGAGAGGGCTCTACATATATTTCTTATAAAGATTATTCAGGATCTTCAGGTCCCGTGCAGTTAAATCAGAATTTACCTCTGTTTGTATAAAGTGGAGTTTAAAAGATTGGATGGCGGCTTCAAGGTTACTGGTATCATATCCAATAATGCGCAGGGCAATTTCGGGATCTACATCTATAAACTGTGATTGCAGACTGTCCTCCACAGCCTCAACCAATGTAGTGCCATTTTTTGAATCAGGATTCCATCTTCTCACTGCAGGTCTGCCATCGATAACTACTACGGGTTCTTCCTCATCAAGGTCATCATACCAAAGGCCAAATCCCTCCTTAGCTAATAATTCCCACGGGAAGGTGGGATTGGGATCAACCTTACGTCCCGGCGCGATATCTGAATGTCCAATGAAATTGGCGGTAGGGATCTTATGCTTTTCCTTAAGTACTTGCAGCAGTTCCAGAAGGCTGTTCAGCATTGCCGGGGTAAATTCTTCAAAGCCGTTGTTATCCAGTTCTATGCCGATGGAAGAGGAGTTAAGATCGGTGACATTTCCCCATTTACCTACCCCTGCGTGCCAGGCGCGGTAATGATCATTGAGCATTTGGTATATATCTCCATCCCTGCTTATCACATAATGGGAACTTACCTGGGTGCGGCGCAGTGTAAAAGTGTACAGGGTTTGGGCAACAGAATCCTGCTCTGTGTGATGGATAATAACAAAATTTGGTTTTCGCAGATTGAAGTTTGTAGTACCTACCCAATCTTCAGCGTGCTTTAAGCCCGCCTCTGCAGGAGTTCGATCAGGAGGAAAAGTATTTAATTGCCGGGTGAGTTGCCGGGATTGATCCTGGTGCTGTTTATTGGTAGTTGCATAGGGGTTACTTCCGCAAGAAATTGCAGTGTGAATGAGTAAAACCAGTGTAAGGAACCGTGCAATCTTTATCATAAGTATAATGTTAATCTTCAAAGCATAATGCTGCCGCACCAAGTATACCAGGATGATGCAAATTAGAATTTATCAGCTTAAAATTTTCCAATTGTTTTTGATAAGCAAAGGATTTAAGGCTGTCATTAACAGGATTGATAAAGTAAGGAAAGGCGTTACTTATTGCCCCTTCCAAAATAACAGCCTCCGGGGAGAAAAGGTAAAGAATGCTCTTTATTGCCTCTCCTAAATGCCGGCCGTATTCAGTAAAGGCCTCAATACCTGTTTTTTCTCCTTTTGCAGCTAGACGGAACAATTCCTCCCCGGTTGCATTATAATGAGAAGAAAAGAAGAAACTCCCGGTATAATCCTCAAGGATACCATCTTTATAAGGCAACATTCCCACCTCCCCGGCACCGCATAATACGCCATTGTACAGGTGGCCATTAATAATGATGCCCATTCCAATTCCCGTCCCAAGGGACAAGCCTATAAAATTATTAAAATCCCTTCCCTGGCCGTAGATTTTTTCTCCCAGGGCAAAACAGTTTGCATCATTGTTAATAGTAACCGGCAATGCAAATCGATCTTCTATAATATCCTTTAAAGCTATCTTCTTCCAGGCGGGTATATTTTGAACGTCGTAAACAATTCCTGTGACAGGATCTACTACTGCAGGTACACCTATTCCTATTTTTGTAGTATTTTCTGTAATAACAGCTTCAATACAGCGGTACAGGTCTTCAAGGGTTTTTTGAGAAGCGGCCGCCCTTTCAACCGCAATTGTAAATGTCCCATCTACGGCACCATTTTTCACCCTGCCGGTTTTTAATGAGGTCCCTCCAATATCCACTCCCAGCACTTCCTCCATTACCTTACTTCGTCACTAAATTTCCACCTTACAAAAGCTTCCATAGCCTCGTAGTTTGCCAATCCTAATTTGTCATAGTTAACTGCAGTTTCCCTGTTCCTTTGTTCAGCCCTTACCCAAAACTCCCTTTCATCATCCCCGGGAAATACAGGGTGGTCTTTTTGCGACTGGTGCTGGAAAATAGCCTGCCGTTTCTTTTTTACTTCCATTGGAGAGAGAGGTACTGCCATTTCGATCTCATGGGTCTCAAATTCATTCCAGGCCCCTCTGTACATCCATAGCCAGCAATCTTTGGTCCACTCTTCGGTTTCCCTTAAACCTTCCAAAGCAGCAAGAATGATCCTGAAACAAACAATGTGAGTGCCATGGGGGTCATCAAAATCCCCGGCAGCGAAAACCTGGTGGGGCTTTATTTCCTGAAGCAAATCCATGGTAATTTCTATATCCTTTTCCTTAACAGGGTTGCGAACTGTCTTGCCGGTTTCGTAAAAAGGCAGGGCCATAAAATGGATATTGCTGTCATTAAGTCCGGCATATCTGGCTCCCGCATAGGCTTCAGTTTTTCTTATAAATGCCTTTACATCTCTAATTTCCGGAATGTCAATTTCATTTGGCTGCTTTTTACTTAAAAAAGAACGCATTTTTTCATAGGTGGACTCAAGTTCTTTCGTGTCCTTTCCAATACTCTTGTTAAAGTCTATAGCAAACTCCACATACCTTAAAACATCTGTATCCCAAACCGCAGTGTTTCCCGAGGTTTGATATGCTACATGAACATCGTGCCCCTGGTCTACCAGCCGTATGAAAGTACCTCCCATAGAAATTACATCATCATCCGGGTGTGGTGAGAATATAAGAGAACGTTTCCTTGCGGGTTCCGCCCGTTCGGGTCGCTGGGAATCATCGGCATTTGGTTTACCTCCGGGCCAGCCGGTTATACTGTGCTGCAGCTGGTTGAAGACATGTATATTGATGTCATAGGCCGGCCCCTGTTCTGTGGCCAGCTGGGCCATACCGTGATTGTTATAATCCTCATCTGTTAACTTAAGGATGGGTTTTCCTGTTTCAGAAGAAAGCCATATTACCGCTTTTTTGATCAGGGCTTTATTCCAGTCGCAATCCTTAACCAGCCAGGGAGTATCAAAGCGAGTAAGTTCTGATGCTGCATCCTCATCCAATACAAATTTGACATTATCTGAAAGCTGCAGGTAGGTAGCCGGTACATTGCCGGAAATTTCCCCCTCTACAGCCTTTTTAATAATTGAAGCTTTCTTCTTGCTCCAGGCCATAAGAATGATCTCCTTTGCCTTGAAGATGGTTCCAATTCCCATAGTAATAGCCTTGGTGGGTACATTTTCCTTTCCACCAAAATCCCTTGCAGCATCTCTGCGGGTAAGGTCATCAAGTGTTACCAGCCTTGTACCTGAATTTGGAGCAGAACCCGGTTCATTAAAGCCTATATGGCCGGTCCTTCCTATTCCAAGTATCTGCAGGTCCAGGCCGCCCACTTCTTCAATTTTGTGCTCGTAAGAAAGACAGTATCCCGCTATCTCTTCTGCTGCCAAAGTACCATCGGGGATATGGATGTTCTTGCGGTCTATATCCACATGGTTAAAGAGTTGCTCATCCATGAACGCCACGTAGCTTTGTTTGGCATCTGGTTGCATTGGGTAGTATTCGTCCAGATTGAAGGTTATTACATTTTTAAAACTAAGTCCTTCCTCCTTATGCATTCTTACCAGTCTGGCATAGACTTCTACAGGAGTTGCTCCTGTGGCGAGGCCCAGGACAGCATTCTCTCCTTTCTCCTGCTTCAATTTTATAATCGTCCCAATTTGCTGTGCAATCTCCTCTGCCGCCTCCTGCTGGTCTTTATAAACAGTGACCGGTAATCTTTCAAATCTTGTTTCTTCGAGCAGGTTTAATCTCGCCATAAGTTTACTGGTATTTTAAGTTCTCATTGAATTTCAGGTCCTGGTTGAATTTAAAGGCACCATTTCACATCGGGTAAGCATTAACCAATGAACTTAAGAAATAAATTCTATAAAGCGATAATTTTAAACAATTTTTTCCTGATTTCTAAAAGACCCTGCATAGAAAAGTGTTGTAAGATTTTTATATTGAAACCCACATTTCAAAAAACTATATTTACGGAAAATACATGAACAACTAAGAAAGCCTCTTCCAATTTTTACCTCCGGGTAATGTGCTTCTTACTTATATAAAAAAGTTTAATTTTCTGCTGGAGAAAAAATGCTTCCAAACCCTCTTTACAATGAAAAAATTACCCTGGCTATTATTAATACTCTTAATATGCAATCACCAGTTAATCGCCCAATCCACGGAAACGAAGACACCCGAATTTCTTAAATATGAACACCACAAATGGGTAGACTCCATAATGGAAACCCTTTCTCCAGATGAAAGGATCTCGCAGCTTATTATGGTGGCCGCTTATTCCAACAGGGGAGAGGAGCACCGGCAGGAGATCCTGAAGTTGATAAGAGAACAAAAGATTGGCGGGCTCATTTTCTTCCAGGGTGGACCCGTGAGGCAGGTACGGCTTATGAATGAATACCAGGCAGCGTCAAAAGTGCCGCTGCTGGGCGCAATAGATGCTGAGTGGGGACTGGGGATGAGGCTGGATACCACCATAAGTTATCCATTCCAAATGACACTTGGTGCAATACAGGATGAATCGCTTATCTACGATATGGGAGCAGAAGTTGCCCGGCAGATTAAAAGAACCGGCCTGCACCTTAATTTTGCACCGGTACTGGACGTGAATAATAATCCTAATAATCCGGTGATAAATTTTCGGTCTTTTGGTGAGGATAAGTATAATGTAACCAGCAAATCCATCGCCTACATGAGAGGAATGCAGGACAATAGCCTGCTCACCACCGCCAAGCATTTCCCCGGGCATGGAGATACAGATACAGATTCCCATTACGCGCTGCCACAAATAAACCACGACAGGGCCAGGTTGGATTCCCTGGAACTTTATCCTTTTCGGGAAGTGGTGAAAGCCGGGATTGGCGGGGTGATGGTAGCCCATCTCGATATTCCTGCCCTTGACTCCACAGGCGTTCCTTCTACTTTGTCGAGGCCAATAATCACTAACCTTCTAAAAGAAGAGCTGGGTTTTAAAGGCCTTACCGTGACAGATGCGATGAATATGAAAGGGGTTACAGACGGGAATGAACCCGGGGTGGTGGACAAGGACGCCATTCTTGCAGGAAATGACCTGCTGGAGTTTACTGAAGATGTGCCCAAAGCCATCGCCGAGATAAGGAAAGCCATCAATCAGGGTTTAATAAGTCAGGAAGAAATAGACAGGCGTTGCCGTAAAATACTGGCGGTGAAGTATTGGGTGGGGCTTAAGGACTTTGAACCTACCTCTCTTGAAAATATTATTGAAGAACTGAACACCCCGGATGCAAATCTCCTTAACCGGAAACTCACTGAGGCTTCCCTCACTGTTCTTAAAAACAAGCTGAATATCCTTCCACTAAGGCAACTTTCAAATTTAAGGATAGCTTCCGTCTCCATAGGCGCAGAGGAAGTCACTCCTTTTCAGAAAACCTTATCTCTTTACACCGGGATAGAGCACTTCAATTTAAAAAATGATGCCTCCCCGGAAGAAATTACCGTGGTAAAGGCAAAATTACTGGATTATAATCTCGTGATAGCGGGTATCCACGATGACAGCAAATTTCCGCGAAATACTATTAAAATGACTGCGGAAGTACAGGAATTTCTAAGGGAACTAATAGAACAAAAAGTAACGCTAGTAAGCCTTTTCAAAAATCCTTATGTGATGGATAAGCTGCAGAATATTGAAGATGCAACTGGATTGATACTTACTTATCAGGATAGCAGGAATGCTCAGGAACTGGCGGCACAGGTCATATTTGGAGGGGTAGGTGCAACCGGAAAATTACCTGTGAGCGTTGGAGAAAAGTTTAAAGCAGGAGAAGGACTACCGGTGCAGGGTGGAATAAGGTTATCCTATACTTTGCCTGAAGAAGTAGGAATGGACTCAGGTATTTTGAACAAAAGAATAGATTCCCTTATGCAGCAGGCAATTAACGCAAAGGCTATACCGGGAGGGGAGGTGCTGGCGGCAAGGAAAGGGAAAGTATTCTTTCACAAAGCTTACGGGGAACATGTATATCATGACACCCTAAAAGTGAAAAAGGAAGACCTTTACGACCTGGCTTCGGTTACAAAGATCTCAGCTTCCATGGCAGCGCTTATGAAGTTGCATGATGCGGGGAAATTTGAGCTGGACCAAACCCTGGCCAGTCATCTTCCATCCTTCCGCAGGTCTAATAAGGCAGATATTCCTTATCACGATATCCTCACGCACCAGGCAGGTTTTAAACCCTGGATCCCTTTCTGGAAAAACACCCGCAGGAAGAATGGCAGTTACCGCTGGTTTACCATTAAGAAGGATTCTTCAGCAAAATATCCTATTAAAATTACAGAGGAGATGTACCTGCATCGTAATTACCCAGATAAGATCGTAAAGGAAATAAGAAAATCTCCGGTGAGCGGTGAGAAGAAGTATGTGTATTCAGATTTCTTCTTCATACTCGCCCCACGGGTGGTGGAGAGTATGACCGAACCGGATTTTGCTGATTATTTACAACAAAATTTTTACGATCCCCTGGGAGCCACCACCCTGGGTTTCAATCCTGAATTTCCGAAAGACAGGATAGTACCTACAGAGAATGATTATAAGTTTAGGCGTGAGCCAATTCACGGGACGGTTCACGACGAGGGAGCGATAATGCTTGGAGGGGTTTCGGGGCACGCGGGATTATTCAGCAATGCCAATGATCTGGCAAAATTATTACAGATGTACCTTAATAAAGGGGAATATGGCGGGGAGCGATATCTTTCAGCAGGGACCATTGAAAAATTCACCAAACGTACTTTTCCAGATAGCGATAACCACCGTGCCCTGGGATTTGACAAACCAAATTATAATGAGGAGGGGATAAGCAGGAATACCGCGCAGGACGCTTCCCTTGCCAGTTATGGCCACACCGGGTTTACAGGTATTATGGTTTGGATGGACCCCGAGGAGGACCTGCTGTATATTTTTCTTTCAAACCGGGTTGCTCCCACCCGTGATAACTCACGATTATATCGCCTTAATACACGAACAAATATTCACCAGGTGATTTATGATGCCATCCTTGACTAACAAAGGGCTGCTGTAGGTTAGAATTAAATTTTTGTAGGAATAATTTAAGTTTTTCAGGAAAAATTTAGATGTTTTTAGGGAAATGGTATATTTGTTTGAGCTAAACCAAATCATATCCTTAAATATCTGCCCCCACTAATGAAGAAATTCTGCTTCAGTCCCCTGTTTTTACTAACCCTACTCTTCCCTACATATATATTCTCTCAACACGAAGTTAAAGGTAACCTGCAGGACAAAGAGTCGGCGCCGGTGGCTTTTGCAAATGTGGTCCTTTTTGAAACAGACTCAGTTACCGTATACCGCGGGGCTGTTTCCAATGAGGAAGGAGAGTTCGTTTTTGAAAATATAGCTCCCAATGACTATGTGCTGGCGGTGAGCTTCATTGGTTTTGAACGCTATGTCACCAGAGTAAATGTGACAGAAAACACCACTATACCTACTTTGATCCTGAATGAGGACGCGGGAGAACTTGGAGAAGTAACAATTAATGGCCGCAATCCCACGGTTACCAAAACTATTGACAGGATGGTGTTTAATGTAGAGAACACTACGCTTTCCACCGGCAGTACCTACGAATTGCTAAAGAGAACACCCGGGGTGATTGAAAGTCAGGGGCAACTTCTGGTAAAGAACAGGCCGGCTACGGTTTACATTAATGATCGCAGGGTTTATCTCACCCAGCAGGAGCTGCAGCAGCTTTTGGAAGGCTTCTCGGGTGCCAATATAAAGTCTGTTGAAGTGATCACCAATCCCCCGGCAAAATATGATGCAGAAGGTGGTGCCATCCTTAATATAAAGACCAGCAAGAATATTTCTGTTGGATATAAAGGGAGCCTTAATGCTTCCAATACAGTTGCTGTGGTACCTAAATATTTACTTGGTACAAGCCAGTACTATAAAAATGACTGGGTGAATGTTTTTGCCAGTTATAATTTTAATTCCCGGTTTGACTACAAAAATGACGAAGGCTTCATTGAATTCTATGAACCGGGTGGGGGTGTTGATTCCCGCTGGTTCAATGATTTCGAAAAAGATAGCAGGAGGATCTCCCATAATCTTAATACCATCATAGATTTCACCCTAAGCGAAAGAAGTTCCCTAAGCCTTAGTGCAAATTTGCAACTGACCCCAAAATCTGATTCAGATATTCGGGGGTTAACCCAAATTTACAATCCGCAGGGCCAATTGGACTCTCTTTTTACAACCAGGAGTGATCTAAGAAATGAGCAGGATAATATCCTGTTAAGTGCAACCTATACGACTGAAGTAGGAGAAAATGGCGGGTCACTCTCTGCGGTGGCAAATTATTTAAAATATGATGATGAACAGCTACAGGACTTGCTTACCCGTTACAGCTCGCCGGGAGGAGATTTACTTAATAGAAATTCCTTTTCAACCATCTCGGGTCAAAACACCGATATTTATACAGGTAAAATAGATTATTCCACTCCTGTGGCAGGTTCCAGCCTGGAGACCGGGGTGAAGTATTCGGGAATAAGATCTCAAAGCGGTATGGATTTTTTTGACACCAATGCAGGGGGAGGGTTTGTAGAAGAATTTTCAGATCATTTTGATTATGATGAGGATATCTATGCAGCCTATTTAAGCTGGTCAAAGGAATGGGATGCCTGGAGCATAAAAGGAGGTTTAAGAGGGGAATATACAGATGTTACAGGGAATTCCATTTCCATGGGACTGGTGAACACCCAGGAGTATTTTGAACTTTTTCCTACCTTTTATTTGATGCACTCGCCGGGTGAAGATCATTCTTTCGGTTTGGATTACAGCCGCCGCATTGGCCGCCCGCGCTTCCAGAGTCTTAATCCTTACAGGTATTTTATAAATGAGAACAACTTCCAGGAAGGAAATCCAAATTTAAGGCCATCTATAGCCAACAGGATAAATTTCAATTATACATATAAGAATAAGCTTTCGTTCGATCTTTACTGGGATAAAGCAGATAATGCTATGGCCACCCTGCCTTTCCAGGACAATGAAAACAGGCAGCTGCGATCTGTTTATGCCAACATGGATTTTTCAGAACAGTTTAGCCTGGATATCATGTACTATGATTACGTAACAGAGTGGTGGTATTTATATGCCTATGCATCTATGTTCTATATGCAGAATGATTTTGTAGCATTGGAGAGTGGCAATCAGGTCGTAACGAATGATATTTATACTGCCTATATTCAGGCGCAGAATTTCCTTACCCTTTCAAAAGACGGAACATTTTCAGCAGAAGTTACAGGCTCCTTTCTTCCCGGATATATCGAAGGATCGTATAACTTTGATGAACCTCAAACAATTCTTTCCGTGGGACTTAGGAAAAGCTTTCTCAATGACAGGCTGGTGGCCACTATTAATGTCGATGATATCTTCAACGGACAAAACATTCCTCTTGTTTCCAACTATCTTAACCAGAACAATTCCTATTTTGTGAGAGAGGGCGAAACCAGGAGAGTTAGGTTTGGAGTGATCTATAAATTTGGAAACTTTAAACTTAGAGACAACAGCCGCGCGATTGAAGCGGAAGAAGGAAAGAGGTTGGGGAGTAATTAAGCCCCCGGCCCCCTAAGGGGGAGAAAGAATAGACCGCTGCGCAGTTCTTAGTTGTAGGTTGTATGGTTGTAAGTTGTAGGTTGAACAAATGTGGAGAGAGGAGAGTTGAAAGGCCCCCCGGCCCCCAAAGGGGGAGGGAGAAAACAAATCGCTTGTGCTGCTGGGGTCTAATTTTTTAAACCGCTTCGCTGTTAGACTGTTTAGAGGATATGGAAAAGCCCCCGGCCCCTAAGGGGGAGAAAAGAAAAAAGACTGCTGCGCAGTTCTTTGTTGTAGGTTGAACAAAGTGGAGAGAGGAGAGTGTAATGTGGAAAGTTGGGGCGGGATACTCTCTTTTTTTAGTCCTTTGTAAAAGGAAATTCATTAATCTTTTTTGAAATTTGGTGCTTGGTGCTTGGTGCTTGGTGCTTTTCGTTTTTCTCTTCTCTCTGTTCTCTGGTCTCTGGTCTAATGCAAAACGTTCAGCCTCCAGACTCCAGACTCTTTTTCTTCAATTCTTATGTCTTCCTATCCTCATAGTCAAAGGTCTAGACTCCAGACTCTAGATTCCAGACTCTCAGAATAGAGTTGCCATTAGAACTTTAATTTGCTAATTTTGCATCCTCAAATAAAAAACTGTGGCCAAAATAGGAAACATAGATGTAGGGGAATTTCCGTTGTTGCTAGCACCAATGGAAGATGTGAGTGATCCGCCGTTTCGTGCGTTATGCAAGGAGCAGGGGGCAGATGTTGTTTTCACAGAGTTCATTTCTTCTGAAGGGCTTATTCGTGACGCGGCAAAGAGCGTGATGAAACTGGATATTTACGAGAAGGAACGTCCTGTTGGGATACAGATCTTTGGCGCAAACCTGGAATCTATGCTGGAAAGCGTGGAGATCGTCGAGAAGTCGGGGCCTGATATGATCGACATTAATTTTGGCTGTCCGGTAAAAAAGGTGGTATCCAAAGGTGCCGGAGCGGGAATCCTGAAGGATATTGACCTTATGGTCTCTCTTACAGCCGCGATGGTTAAACACACAAATCTACCTATTACTATTAAGACCCGACTTGGGTGGGACCATGATTCCATTAAGATAGTAGAGGTGGCAGAGAGGCTTCAGGATGTGGGGGCAAAGGCAATTTCCATTCACGGCCGTACCCGTGCCCAGATGTACAAAGGAGAGGCAGACTGGAGGCCTATTGCAGAGGTAAAGAACAATCCGCGTATGCATATTCCTGTCTTCGGAAACGGGGATGTGGATACCCCGGAGAAAGCTATGGAAATGCGTGACAGTTATGGCCTGGACGGCGCAATGATAGGCCGGGCAAGTATTGGCTACCCGTGGTTCTTCAGGGAAGTGAAACACTTCTTTGAGACAGGGGAACATATGGCTCCTCCAACTTTAGAAGAAAGGGTGAATGCTGCCAGAAGGCATCTTCAAATGTCCATAGACTGGAAAGGGGAGAAGCTTGGGGTGTTCGAAACCAGAAGACATTATACCAATTACTTTAAAGGCATTCCGCACTTTAAGGAGTTCCGACAAAAAATGGTGACCAGCGATGACGCGGTAGATGTTTTTGCTGCCTTTGATGAGGTGGAAAAGGAGTTTGCCGGTTACGAATTCGCTTAGGCTTCCAAAGCTTTTTTGCTTCTGGTAGCTGCTATCCAGGACGCCAGGATCCCAAGGCTGCCAATGGTGAGAAATACTATGAGGAGGTTTTCCAATCTTATTTGCACCGGGTAAGCCAGGCTTGGAGTGATCATCACCAGGTTAAATTTTAGCTGCAGGTATACCACCAACAGGGCACCCAGAATTCCTATGATCCCACCCACGACGGTCATAAGCGCACCCTGCATAAAGAAAATGTTCCTGATTTCAGCCGGGGAAGCACCCAGGCTGTGAAGGGTTTTAATATTTTCCCTTTTATCCAGAATCACCATAATTATAGAACCCACAACATTAAAAAGTGCAATGATCACCACCAGGGTGAAAATAAGATATACCGCCAGGTTTTCGGTATTAAGCATTTTATAGAGAGTTTCGTTGAGCTGTGCACGGTTACGTACCTGTACCCGGTTGTCAAATAACTTTGTTAAGGCCTCGCTTACTTCAGCTGGTTTAGCCCCCGGGGAAAGTTTTATTTCGATATTTGTTACCTCATCCTCTGCCAGATTTAGCAGAGACCTGGTAAAGCCTGTAGTGGCAAAGACATATTTACTATCCAGGTCCTCATTCACACTATAAACGCCGGTTACCACGACCCGCTCCCGGTTAAAAGCATTGGTAGGATCTGTGATTTGTCCCCTTCCCGGGCGGGGCACCATAATACTTAGAAGATTCTGGTAATCATTCACACTAAGCGAAAGAAGACGGGTGATCCCGGTGCCGGCAACTACCTGGTATTCATTTTGCGTAAGCCAGCTGCCAAAAATAATGGAATTCTCTACATTATTCACCTCCCTGTAACCAGGGTCAACCCCTTTAATAAAGGCTGTATGGGTTTTGGATTTATATTCCAGGAAAATGCGTTCTTCAATGACTTCTGAAAAAGACGCTATCCCTTGCAGGTTTTTAAGTTGCTCTTTCTTTTCTTCATCAAAGCTGAAGGTTTTTCCCGTTACAGGAAACACCTTTAGATCGGGGTCAAATTCATTGGTAAAACTTAAGCTGAATTCCTTAAGTCCTGAAAATCCTGAAAGGACGATGAAAAGAGAAAATGCCCCTGCAAACACTCCAATGGCGGCAATGATCGTAATAATGTTGATAGCATTATTGCTGCTTTTTGTAAAAAGGTATCGCCTGGCAATGTAGAGGGAAAAATTCACCTTATGACTTTTTCCTGCGATCCAGCAAATCGGGGTTATTAATTGGATTATCCTCTCCTTTAATAGACTTTTCGATCTTCTCGATATGATCAAGGGAATCATCCACGAAAAAGTCCAGGTCTGGCATTCTTCTTAGCTGGTTCTTGGTACGCTGCGCCAGCTCGTGCTTGATCTTATTCTTGATAAGGTTAAGTTCCTTAAGGATATCCTGTGCGTGACTCGAAGGGAATATACTTAAGTATGCCTTCGCAATAGAAAGGTCTGTAGTGACCTTTACTTTAGAAACCGAGATCAAAATTCCCGTCTTCCCCGCGTCCCTCAAATGATTCTGAAGGATCTCTGCCAGGTCTCTCTGCAAAACCCCGCCTATCTTTTTCTGTCTGTTTGTTTCTTCCATGTTACAAAAGTAGTATAAATATGGTTAAATTTGAATGGATGATGTTGTAGGTTGTAAGTTGTAGGTTGTAGGTTGTCGGTTATCGGTTGTCGGTTGTCGGTTGTCAGTTGTCAGTTGGAAAAAGTGGAGAGTGGAAAGAGGAGAGAGGAAAGTCAGGGCAGAGCCCCCTAGCCCCCAAAGGGGGAAAAAATGACTCGATGTTTAAATTTCAATGTAATCCGCTAAAATCCGCGAAATCCTTTTTCTCCGTGAAACTCTATTTTAAACTCATTTTAAAATTCTGTGGTTAAATCAGGTATGAGTGAGATTTTAATCCTTAACCCGCGAAACCCTTAGAAAATATTCGTGCATTAGTGGCTAATAAAAGGTGGAAAGTGGAAAGAGGAGAGAGGATAGTCAGGGCGTGTTAAAAAAGGAAAAGTTCAGAAAAACCAACTCCGTGAAACTCCATTTAAAACTCATTTTAAACTCTGTGGTTAAACCGGGTATGAGTGAGATTATAATCCTTAACTCGCGAAACCCTTAGAAAATATTCGTGCATTAGTGACTAACTTTTTTAAACAGCAAACAGAAAACGGAAAACAGAAAACAGAAATATGAGAAACATAGAACATATTGGAATTGCAGTAAAAAACCTCGAAGAAGCCAACAAGACCTACAAAGCCATATTGGGCAGTGAGCATTATAAAACCGAAGAAGTAGAAACTGAGGGCGTGAGCACTTCGTTTTTTAAGATAGGGGAAAGTAAGATAGAGCTGCTGGCTGCAACGAAAGAAGACAGTCCAATCGCGAAATTCATTGAAAAGCGAGGAGAGGGAATCCACCATATCGCTTTCAATGTGGAAGATATAAAAGCTGAAATTGAGAGGTTAAAAGCTGAAGGGTTCACCCTCCTCAACGAAACTCCAAAGCCAGGGGCAGATAATAAGATCGTTGCCTTTATGCACCCCAAGAACGGCCATGGCGTATTGGTAGAGCTCTGCCAGGACAAAGGACCAACCACAAAAGAAGTGTATGAGGATGGGATGAGGTAAGGCTTTAAAACCCAAATACCCTGTCAAGCTGATAGCCCATTGTAACCATCAATTCCCAACGCTTATGCCGGCTATAGCTGCCGGAAAAAAGAGCTGCATTATCATCAAGGTCTAAAAACCTGGCCTCTCCCCGAATATAGGAGTTGGGATCAGGTTTATATTCAATTCCTAAAGTGAGGCCCCACAATTCCAATCCCTGCATACCGGAATTTTGTGTAGGGATAAGTCCGCTAATAAAGCCGTGCCTGTCATTGAATACCTCTGCCCTCCCGGTGACAGACCATTTATCGGTGAACAGATAGCGTAGCGTAGTGAGGGCGTTATACATTATTGCTGTCTCCTCCATATTTGGCAGTTTGGAATTGGATTGTGTTCCCACATCTCCTCCTACGATCAATATGAGACGTTCGGTTAATACAGTGTTTAGATATAGGTTTTGATAAATGCGGTATTGCTTTACTGCAGATCCTTCAGCAGACTCTGTACCCAGCAAATTGGTGTAGGTAAGAGAAGTGTTTTCAGAAAAATTGTAGCTGAACAGTACTCCGATAGATTTCGCATTATTGTTGTCCAGAAACCTGTTATAGCCGTTGAGCACCCAAAATTCTGTATAAAAATCATCAGATCCTTCATATGTCAGCTTCGCCCCGGCCTGGTAGAAAGGTTCATTATAGGTAGCCACGGCAGTAGAGCTTAAGAAATCGTTCTTTGGAAGAAAACTTTCAGTCCCTATATGTGTGGCAAAGAACCCGGCATCTATCCACCAGCCATTTGCCAGTTTGAACCCCAGGTTTGCTTCCTGCACATTATTGTACTCTTCGCTCCAGGTAGCCTTTGCAATATCGCCCCAATGAAGAATAAGATTGGCTCTCACAAATTGAGAATCATAGGCAAGTCCTATTTGGGCGACATTTAGTCCGAAGCGCTCGCTCCTGGGAGACACAGTTGTAAAAGGCTGCAGCGCATTTGGCTCCATCTCATTGCTGAAATATGAGTAATATACATCTGTATAAGCTGAAAATGCCAGACTGGAAGAATTTTCCTGGGCCATAACACCTCTCCACAGGAACAAGAAGGTGATCAAAAATGCAATTTTCCTTATTTTCATATGTTGGTTTCCATCCTTTCCTGTTTAGATTCCTCCTGCAACCGTAAGTTACATAAAAACAAAAATAGCTTGCAAACCTTTTGGAAGCTTAGCTCTATCGCGCTAATCACTCCTTTCTAAAGTCTCAAATCTCAAGTCTAAAGTCTAACATCTCACTACTCAATACTAACTACTCACTACTATTTAATTTATTTTCAGAAAATGTTTGTAGACTAAGCGGCAATTACATAAATTTGCGCCCTCATAACACCAATGAGCCGGTCCTATAGCTCAGCTGGTTAGAGCACCTGACTCATAATCAGGTGGTCCCTGGTTCGAGTCCAGGTGGGACCACAAATAAAAACCCTCGCTTTTAGCGGGGGTTTGTTGTTTTTGAAGGTTGAGAAGCCCGGGCTACGGACCTTCCAGCGTCATAAGGTTCACAGTAAAAAATAAAAAAATCCCGCTCAGCGGGATTTTAAATAGAGTTAAATTTGAAGACTATGACTTTTTCATAACTACTGCATCTATAATATGTACCACACCATTTGAAGCGTCCACATCTGCCTGTACGATGTTGGCGGTTTGACCGTTTCCATCTTTAATGACGATATTGTCACCTTGCATGGTCGCTGTTAATTCAGCTCCTTCCACTGTTGAGAAACTATAGGTTCCATTGTTGGCAGAAATTTGTTGAGCAAGGTCTGAAGCCATAACTTCCCCGGAAACAACGTGATATTTTAAAACAGTTTGCAACTGCTCCTTATTTTCAGGCTTTAAAAGATTTTCTAAAGTAGCCTGGTCAATTTTAGCGAATGCATCATTGGTAGGAGCAAACACGGTGAAGGGTCCCGCTTCTTCTTTCATCATTTGTGCCAGCTCAGCAGCTTGTAGCGCACTTACCAAAGTGCTTAATTGCTCTGTACCCATTGCTTTGGCGGCGATGGAATTGGATTCCATTTCCATTTTTTCTTCATTGGCTCGCATTTCGGCCTCTCTTTCGGCTTCCATTTGCTCCATTTCCATTCTTTCACTCTCTGCCTGTTCTTTTTTCTCCTTGTCCTCACAGGCTGTAAAAGAGATTATAGAAATAAGGGCAACTGCTAAAAATTTATAAGATCTTATCATATTTTTTATGTTAAAAGTTCAACGCAATGTACGGCTTAAACAATGAATATTGCATAAACAATAATTTAATTAGAGTTAAATTTTGAATCTGTATAAATATGGGTTTAAATTATCTATGAACCTTATCAATTGACCCACAATTCATATTGAACAAAGAACGTTCATTGAAGCGCAGAATACTATATAGGGCAGATGAAGCTTTATGATTGCCACAAGTCATATATTATATGTCCTTAATGAGTAGCAATTTTTTGTTTATTGAAACGGGCAAAATAAAAAACCACCCTTTTGGGTGGCCTTTTCATCTCTCTTAGGAGATCTTAATGGTTCTTGGAGGCTTTCTTTTAGCTTCCTCCTTTTTTGGGATCATCAACCGCAGCATGCCATCCTCGTATTTGGCTTTGATCTTATCTGCTTCCACGGTGTTAGGCAGATAGAAGGACCTGGAAAAGGATTCATAGCTAAACTCCCTTCTTGTATAGGACTCATTATTATCCTCGTTTGTTTGTTCTTTTTCTGTCCAGATCTTTAGCATGTCATTGTCCAGTTCTACGTGGAAATCATCCCGTTTCATCCCGGGCGCTGCCATCTCTACGAGGAATTCATCATCTGTCTCCCTGATATTTGTTTTGGGAGAGGCAGCGATCCCGCTCATCTCATTACGCCAGTTAAAAAAACTGTCATTTAAAAATTGGTCTACAGTAGATGTTGCAGGCCAAAATCCGTTTCTCTTCATCAAATTGCTCATGGCTCAAAATTTTTAAGGTTAAACAATTCAAATCTATATATATGATACGGCCTTCTTCAGGTCCGTAGATCCTTCGGCTTTCCATTTAATTTTCAGCAAATTAAGTGCCGTTCAGAAAAAATGAAAAGTTGTCAGTTTTCCGCAGTAAAAATTGTCAGGATCCCGTTGTTAGAGGGTTTTAGGGGTTTTCAGAAATAAAAAGACCTGCCGGTGAGGGCAGGTCCTTTGTATAAATGAGAAATGGATATTTTACATTTTTACTTGCGTGAGTTCCACTTCCTCGCCATTCTTATCCAGAAGTTTCACCTCATCAAAGCCCATATCTGTGAACTGTTCAAACTGCGTGGCGGCATCACCAACTACGAGGTAAGCCATCTTGGACTCATCCAGGTATTTGTTGGCAAGCTCCTTATGCTGCTCGAGGGTCATAGCGCCCACGATCTCTTCTTCCTTTTCGATATAATCTGGCTCCAGGCCATATGCACTCATTTCCTGAAGCATTCCAAGTAGCGATCCCTGGGTCTCAAATCTCAAAGCATTGGATTTGATTAACGCATTTTTCGTAAACTCAAGGTCTTCTTCAGAAATACCCTGCTTGTACTCCTTTATCGCATTTCTGAAGATATCTACAGACTCTCCTGTGGTATTTGTCCTTACACTGGAAGAAGCTGTAAAGGTACCCGGGATCTTGGAGCCGCTGAATCCTGAACGTGCCCCATAAGTGTATCCTTTTTCTTCTCTAAGGATGAGGTTTACATTCCCTGAGAAAGAACCTCCAAGTTTATAGTTCATCACCTCTGCCGGATAGAAATCCTCACTGGTCCTTGGAAGGGCTATATATCCTATTTGAATAACAGATTGCTTGGCATCTGGCACATCCACGAAATATAAGGATGCCTTATCGCGGTCACCGGCGATCTCATATTCCGGAATGTTCACTTCTTTGGCTTCCCAGCCAGATTCCAGACCTTTAAGAGCGGCAAGTGTTTCAGCTTTTGAAACATCACCAACTATATGCGCACGGCTCACAGAAGGTGAGAAATTGCGATTGTAAAAGTCCTTAAGATCCTGGATCGTTATTGCTTCCACGCTCTCTACAGTCCCCGAAACAGGATGTGCAAAAGGATGATCCTCACCATAAAGTATCTTATTATAGACATTCCTGGCTATTACGTTAGGATTTGCCTCATTTCTCTTGATGCCATTTATGGTGCTGGTCTTGATGCGGTCAAATTCCTCTTCATCCCAACGTGGTTCAAGCAGGATCTCCTGTACAAGGTCCATAGTCTTATCAAAATTGCGCTTAAGGGTATTACCACGAATAATGATGGATTCGTTGGAAGTGTACATATTGATATTGGCCCCCAGCAGGTCAATCTCTTCCTCCAGCTCTTCCGGGGTTTTATTGGCGGTACCTTCCATCATGATATCTGTCATAAGGTTTGCAACCCCATTTTTGGTAAGATCATCCAGCATATGCCCTCCTTCCAGTACAATACTGAAATTAACAAGTGGCAGCTCTGTTTGCTCAATACCATATACTTTCATTTGGTTACTCAATTCCTCTCTCCATGAATCCGGAACATCAAGACCGGGAGCTTCCCCAACTTCAGGTTGTTTGGAACGGTCTATCTTTGAAGGTGTCTTCTCGATCTCCTGCTCGGTATCCACTACCTCTGTTTGTACATTCTCTGTGATCTCTTCCTCTACCACTTCTGCTTTTTCAGAATTTGCAGCTATGAGTTCCAGCTGTCCTTTAGGAACGAAACTGGTAAGTACAAAAGGTTGTCCTTTTATATACTCATTATAAACCCTAATTACATCTTCCTTAGTAACAGCTTTGATATTTTCCACGTCCTGGGTGATGAATCCCGGATCATTTTTAAAAACATCATAACGTGCCAGCTGGAAGGATTTTCCAAGCACACTGCTTATACCGTTATAAAAGTCTGTTTCCAGGCCGGCTTTGATTCGCTCAATATCCCTCTCTGTCACTCCTTCTTCCTCAAAAAGAGCAAAAGCTTCATTGATCCCTGCCTCGATACTATCCAGATCCACTCCGCTATTTGCGGTCACAGATATCCTGAATTGTCCTGCGATCTCGCCGGGATTGTTGTAAGCAAAAGGCCTCGAGGTTAACTTCCTGTCCTTCACAAGAACCCTGTAAAGAGGAGCCTTCTTCCCCTGGGAAAGGATCTCTCCAAGAAAATCCAGGGCATAGGCATCTTTGCTGTATTGTTCTACTGCCGGCCAAACCATATTAAGCTGTGGTGCGGTGGCAAAATTGTCTTCGTGATATAAACGTTTTGTCTCATTAAGTGAAGCATATTGTACTTCCATTGGCTCTACTTCCTGGCGTCTTTTTATTTCACCAAAATATTTTTCTACCAGCTCCTTGGCTTCAGCTTTTTCAAAATCCCCGGCTATAACAAGGGTCGCGTTATTTGGCCCGTAGAATTTATCATAGAATTCCTTCACGTCCTCAACGGTAGCACTTTGAAGATCCTCAAGTTCTCCAATTACCTGCCAGCTGTAAGGGTGTCCATCTGGATATAGATGCTTGTCGATTACCCAGTTGGTATGGCCGTAAGGATTATTGTCCACACGCTGGCGTTTCTCATTCTGTACCACTTCCTGCTGATTTGCAAAAGCAGATTCTGTTACCGTGTTGATGAAATATCCCATCCTGTCGGCCTCCAGCCACATTACCATTTCCAGAGCGTTCTTTGGTACCACCTCATAGTAGATGGTCCCGTCCTGCCAGGTTCCCCCATTCAGGGTTCCTCCAACATCCTGGATCTTCTTGAAGAACTGGTCCTGTCCCACATTTTCAGACTCCTGGAAGAGCATGTGCTCGAATAAATGGGCAAAACCTGTACGTCCTTTTTTCTCCCGGTTGGATCCCACACCATATTGTATGGCTACAGATACTATGGGATCTGACTTGTCCTGGTGAAGGACTATGTTAAGCCCGTTCTCCAGTTCATACTTTTCGAATTTGACCGATAAACCTTCATCCTGCGTATCATTTTCATTCCCCTGAGCTTTGTCACAGGAAACAAAAGCTACAAATACTAAGGGCATGATGAGTGCCATTAGCCTAAACTTAAATTGTCTCATTGTATTTATTTTGATTAAAAGTTTGCTAAATATATAGCAATTTGACTGAAAATGAGACTACTTGTTACATTTACGGCTATTTTTTTGTTTCAAACATGGTTAGCCTGAAGTCAACTCTTATAGGGAAACAGCAGCATCCCGTAAATTTCACATTTGATTCCTTACTTTTGCTGAAGATCTATCTTTCTGTTTTCCGGAAACCCCGGAACTGTGCAGGGGGCTGATCCATATCATACTTTTTCCGGGTGGAATAGCGTAATTTTCATCTCTTTTGTACTTTTAAATATAATTCTCTTATTATGAAGAACTTAATATTTTTCACACTTATCTGGCTTGGTGCTATAAGCATTTCCATAGCACAAACCCTTACCTCACCAGACGGAAACCTTGAAATGGAATTTTCACTTATAGAAAGTGGAACCCCTGCCTACCAGTTATCTTACAAGAATAGGGAGGTGATCAAACAAAGTACTCTTGGACTGGAACTTAAGAATGACGAACATTCCCTGTTGAATAATTTTTCTATTCTGGAAACAAAGGAATCCAGTTTTGATGAGGTGTGGGAACCGGTTTGGGGGGAAGAGAGTGAAATACGCAACCACTATAATGAGCTTGAGGTATACCTGGAGCAGGAAGAGACCAATAGGCAAATGGTCATACGCTTCAGGTTATTTGATGACGGGCTTGGATTTCGCTACGAATTCCCGTCACAGGAAAACCTGGGTCATTTTATAATAAAGGAAGAGAAGACACAATTTGCAATGACTGGTGACCATACCGCCTTCTGGATTGCGGGAGATTATGATACCCAGGAATATGATTATACAGAATCAAAACTTTCAGAAATAAGAGAAAGAATGAGCAGCTCTGTAACAGCAAATCTTTCTCAAACCTCTTTTTCACCTACAGGAGTACAAACTTCTTTAATGCTAAAGACAGATGATGGGCTATATATAAATTTGCACGAAGCAGCCCTTATCGATTATTCTACCATGCACCTGGACCTGGACGATGAGAATTTTATTTTCACCTCCTGGCTAACGCCAGATGTTACCGGGGATAAGGTTTATATGATCGCTCCTGGAAAAAGCCCCTGGCGTACTATTATTGTAAGTGACGATGCACGGGACATTCTTGCCTCCAGGATCACTTATAATTTGAATGAACCAATTGCTATTGAAGACCCTTCCTGGATAAAGCCCATGAAGTATATAGGAGTATGGTGGGAAATGATCACAGGCAAAAGCACCTGGCATTATACCAATGATTTCCCTGCAGTAAAACTTGGGGAAACAAATTTTGAAGCAGCCACACCCAATGAGACTCATGGTGCAACTACAGAGAATGTAAAGAAACATATAGATTTTGCAGCAGAGCATGGTTTTGACGGGGTGTTGGTAGAAGGCTGGAATGTTGGCTGGGAAGATTGGTTCGGGAACTCCAAAGATTACGTTTTTGACTTTGTAACCTCCTATCCAGATTTTGACCTGGAAGAGGTGAGGGATTATGCAAAAAGTAAAGGAGTCGAAATGATCATGCACCACGAAACTTCCTCTTCAGTAAGAAATTATGAAAGGCATATGGACCAGGCATATCAGTTCATGAAGGATAACGGGTACAATGCGGTTAAGAGTGGATATGTGGGGGATATCCTTCCACGTGGGGAGAACCATTACAGCCAATGGCTGGTAAACCATTATCAATATGCTATTGAAAAAGCGGCAGAATATGAAGTGATGGTAAATGCCCACGAAGCTGTGCGTCCTACAGGGGTAGCACGTACCTATCCAAACCTTATAGCAAATGAAAGTGCCCGGGGGCAGGAGTACCAGGCATTTGGAGGTTCAAAACCCAATCACGTGACTGTACTGCCTTTTACACGTTTAATTGGAGGCCCTATGGATTACACACCGGGAATCTTTGAAATGGACATTAGTAAACTGAATCCCGAAAACAATTCCTGGGTGAACAGCACTATTGCAAATCAGCTGGGATTATATGTAACTATGTACTCCCCATTGCAAATGGCTGCCGACCTGCCTGAGAATTATGAGCGCTTCATGGACGCTTTTCAGTTTATTAAAGATGTTGCCATAGATTGGGAAAAAAGTGTTTACCTCGAAGCCGAACCGGGTTATTATCTGACCATCGCCAGGAAAGAAAAGGGAAGCAGCAACTGGTTTGTAGGTAACGTGAATGGGAATGAGAGCAGAACATCAAGGATTAAATTCGACTTCCTGGAGCCGGGAAAAACTTATATCGCCACAATATATTCAGATGCTAAAGACGCGCATTACAGGAACAATGCCCAGGCATACGAAATACGTAAGGTGGTGGTGAACAATAGATCAAAATTAAATCAACTTTCAGTTCCGGGTGGTGGGTACGCTATTAGCATTATGGAAGCCGGTAAAGGTGAAACCAGGGGATTAAAAAAACTTTAGAGAACAGATCTTTTTAAATTTCCTAAGATCCCCGGAATAAAATCACCGGGGATTTTTTCATGCCCTGGAAAAATAAAAGCTAATTATAATCCCTTACAAGATTATTCCATTCCATGGTTTTAAGAGTAGATACAAGAATAGGGTTAATAACATCCACCAGTTCTGAGTTCTTTGGGAAACTATAGCTGTAGTAATCCCTTTTCAATGTTCGTGGTAATACTTCTATTTCATCTCCCAGCTCCCGGCGATCTATTTCATACTTTTAATATAGGTTGATCATAAACGAACAGGCTGTAATTGTCATCAAGAATCCCCTGTATTCCTTCCTGAACATTCGGGACATCATCACTGGTGATATTATACTGTTCCAGTAGTTCCAGCGCGCTTGAACCCGAAACTGTAACCACGTCAAACCGGTTAAGGTCCTGGACAGAATTTATTTCATCATAAATGCTTTGTACGGTAAGTGAGGAGGCTATCCCAGCCGTTAAGCTGGAGATCATTATTATGGCCATGAACATCCAGATAACCCCAATTACCCGGCCTCCCAGGGTCAAAGGAGCCTTGTCTCCATATCCTACCGTGGTCATTGTAACCGCACTCCACCAAAAACTCTGTAATAAGCCACGTGTCCCACCTCCAAATTGCTCCGGATTCCGTTTTCTCTCAAAGATCCAAACAAGGAATCCAAAAATGAATATCACTCCAATAAGGATAAGAATGGCCGAGATGAAATTCCAGCTGAAAATATTGGCAAGGTAGGTCCATATGCTGGTATCAGATTTTTTTGCAACCCCCGTATGAGAAATAAAGTAAGGCTGGGAGAAGTCCAGGCGTTCCATGCGGCTGTCTGTTACCGTGATGGGATTAATACTGAAATCAACCTCCCCGGTCTCTACAGCTGTCATCAAAGCTGTCAAAGAAGAATAGACCTTGTACTCAAAATCAAGATCCAGTTGCTGGTTGACCAGTTTCCAGGAGGATATACTAAGGCCGGAGAACCTGCCATTCTCCACTGTGATAAAGGGAGGGGTGGGAGTAACACCTATCACTAATTTTTCGTTGGAAGCTGGCATGCTGGTCTGGGCAGGTGAGGATGTTGTAAAGAGTAAGAGTAAAATGAAGAATGGGATACCTAATGCTTTGAATTTCATTTGGCTTTTGATTTAAATTTAAATGAGCTTCAAATCTAGAGAATTATTTTCTTAATCATCCACCACTTCTCCCAGCCTGGTAACTTGTCAAATTGTTCCTCACTATAGAAGGTACGGTGAGGTCTTTTTTGTCAGGTCTTGCTTGTCTTTACAATTATATAAGAAGATTCGGCAATAATTATAAGTAATATATTGGGATATAAATATTTAAGTTATTAATATCCAAAATAAAATTTATATTTGAAATCAATTGGTGAAAAGCTCCCTCACAGTATTTCATCGAGTAAATAAAGCCCTATATCGAAAATCTATTGAAACCGTTGCGAAATAGAATAAGTTTGTTATTCCCCAAATTCTAAATGAAAATATTTGTAAGGCATATTATTGTTATACTTGTCTTGTTGTTTTCAATGAGTTATACTTCCTATGGTCAATCTCCTTGCGAACCGGGTTTTGTGCAATGTAGAGGCCGTACAGAGTGTATTCCTGCTAGGAATTGCGGGGTAGGCCCACCACCTCCAGGTCTTGTAGTGCCCATAGATACTAATATTGGCCTTCTTCTTGCCGCCGGTTTTGGTCTTGGTATTTATTTCCTGGTATCTTCGGGTAAAAAAAAGGAGGCCGATTCCTGATTCTTCCGCTGTTCAGCGTTGTTACATTTTCTCTTCAGTTTATTCAAATAAAAATAAGGATCTCTTTTATGAGATATCTTTCTGAATTTCAGCGTATAAACATACAAATTCAGAAGTGTGTTAATGCTATTGCTGATAAATATATCTTGTAGTATATTGCCTATAAAAATATTCTTCAGTGAAGAAAATATTACTTTTATCGGTTATATTATGCTTTTTATCGATTTACGGATATGCTCAGGAGCATCATTTGCCACAACCAAGAATGGACGATACCAAAGCAGCGGTCCCACCTCCTCCGGGTCTGGTAGTGCCAATTGTACCCACATTTCCCTGCTTGCGGCAGGTGGGTTAATTTTAGGAGTTTACTATTTGAAGAAGAAATAGGTTAGGAAAGCTCTGTCAACCGTTTTACATATTTCCCTATAACATCAAACTCAAGATTTACAGTAGCTCCTTCTTTAAGATGTTTAAAGGTGGTGTTGTTGTAGGTATATGGAATAATGGCAACGCTAAATTGATGCTTTTTAGAATTCACCACAGTAAGGCTTACCCCATTTATGGTTATAGATCCCTTTTCAATGGTGATATTGGATAAGCTGGGGTCATACTCAAAGGTGAAAACCCAGCTGCCGTTTTCCTCTTTGATACTTTTGCAGATCCCGGTTTGGTCAACGTGGCCCTGGACTATATGGCCATCGAGGCGGGCTCCCAGTTTCATTCCCCGCTCCAGGTTAACAGCCTGGCCAATTTCCAATTTTCCCAGGTTTGTCTTATCAAGGGTTTCTTTAATGGCGGTCACTGTATAAGTACCGGCATCGGCCTTAACTACAGTAAGACATACCCCATTATGAGCTACACTTTGGTCTATTTTTAGCTCTGAAGCCATTTGAGCTGCCACTGTTATATGGAGATTGTCATTTTCTCTCCTGGTTTCTATCACTTCTCCTAGTTCTTCAACAATTCCGGTAAACATGGTCGTAGATTATTCTTACATTTGTGAGGTAAAAATAGAAATAAAAAAGGGGAAAAATTATGAAGTCTGGTCAAAAGATAAAACTTGGAATTAGTATAGGAGACCTAAACGGAATTGGAGGAGAGATCGTCCTAAAGACTTTTGACGACTCCCGGATGCTGGATTTTTGTACTCCTGTTATTTTTGCCTCAGTAAAAACCCTGAGTTTCTTAAAGAAACATTTTGACCTTGGTATTAACATTCACGGGGTAGACGAGGTTTCCCAGGTGATCGAGGGCAAGATCAACGTGGTGAATGTTTGGAAGGAAAATGTGAATATCAATTTTGGGGAAGAAGATCCTGCAATTGGAAAATATGCCTTTCGCTCCCTGGAAGCTGCGACCAAAGCCCTTAAAAATGATGAAATAGATGTACTGGTAACAGCTCCAATCAATAAGAATACTATCCAGAGCGAAGATTTTAATTTCCCGGGTCATACAGATTATCTTGCTAAAGAACTTGAAGGAGACAGCCTTATGTTCATGGTAACAGATAAACTTAAGGTGGGATTGCTTACAGATCATGTAGCCCTAAAAGATATTGCCAATGTTATCACCCCTCAACTCATAGAGAAAAAAATAGAGATTATCCATAAAACCCTGCAGCAGGATTTCAGGATCTCAAAGCCAAAGATCGCAGTGCTGGGAATAAATCCGCATAGTGGAGATAACGGGCTTATTGGTAAGGAGGATGAAACGATCTTAAAACCAACACTTCAAAAAATTAGAGATAAGGGGAAGCTGGTATTTGGTCCCTTTGCTGCCGATAGCTTTTTTGGGTCAAAGAACCACGAGAACTTTGACGCTGTTATAGCTTCCTATCATGACCAGGGGCTCATCCCTTTTAAAACCCTTTCTTTTGGAGAAGGAGTAAACTACACTGCCGGCCTTAAAAAAGTAAGGACTTCTCCAGACCACGGGACGGCCTTTGAAATCGCAGGCAAGAACACCGCCAATATCAACAGTTTTAAGGAGGCGGTTTTTAAAGCCCTGGAGATCTATAAAACGAGGAAAGAATATAAAAAACTCACCAGGAATCCCCTTAAAAAACAGGGAAAAAAGATATAAACAAAAAATTGTTTATAAGGAAGTTGTAATTCATTATATTTTATATCTTTGCACCTGCCTTTCTGAGAAGGGCATATGCATGAAAAAGAAGATGTTATGAGGAAACTAGCAGCGTTTACAATTCCATTTGTGGGATTGAAACTAGGCAGCCACGGGTTTGATTACCAGGTGGATAAAGAGTTCTTTGAGCACTTTGAGTATGAGGATTTTAATGATGCAGATGTGAAGGTTAAGTTGGTGCTTGAAAAAAAACCAACAATGCTGGAACTTACTTTTGCAGCCACGGGAGTTGTAAATGTGAATTGTGATCTTACAAATGAGCCCTTTGACCAACCTGTAGAGGGAGACCTTAGGCTTGTAGTAAAGTTTGGAGACGAACTAAATGAAGATAACGAGGAGCTGCTCATACTGCCACATGGAGAATATCAAATAAATGTAGCTCAATACATTTATGAAATGATCGTTCTCTCTGTACCTTTAAAAAGGGTGCACCCGGGAGTTCTGGACGGGAGTCTGGAGTCTGATGTACTTGAAAAACTGGAAGAACTGAGCCCTAAAGAGGCCGGGGAATCAAATGAGAAGGAAAACGAGGAAGAAATAGACCCTCGCTGGAATAAATTAAAAAACTTATTAAACGATAAATAATACGTAGCAATGGCACATCCTAAGAGAAAGACCTCGAAAACCAGAAGAGATAAAAGAAGAACGCATTATAAAGCTTCTGTTCCACAAATCGCCAAAGATCCTACAACAGGAGAAGCGCATTTGTATCACAGGGCTCACTGGCATGAAGGAAAACTTTATTACCGCGGTCAGGTTCTAATCGATAATACAGAAGAAGTAGAAGCTTAATTAAAAAAGAGCTTTGCTGGAATACAAACTCTCACCTCGTGGGAGTTTTTTGTTTTTAGTTGAATAAGTCCTAAAAAGGCCTTAATTTGCACGCCGGTTCAGAGAAATTTTAGTACTTTTCTTGAAAAGCAAGCTTTTTTTGTTCCGGGTGGCTTTAAATTAGAATTTTATGAGTAAAAACACAGCAGCCATTACCGCTGTAGGTGCTTATGTCCCTGAAGATGTATTGACCAACCAGATGCTGGAAAAAATGGTTGATACTAATGACGAATGGATCACTTCCCGCACCGGAATAAAAGAACGCCGCATCCTGAAGGATCCTGAAAAAGGAACCTCTTATATGGCCATCAAGGCCGCCGAGAATTTGATCGAAAAATCGGGTATAGACCCAACAGAGATCGACCTTGTTTTACTTGCAACTGTAACCCCCGACCTTCCTGTGGCGGCAACTGCCGTATATGTCGCAACTCAAATTGGTGCGACAAATGCCTTTGCCTATGACCTGCAGGCTGCCTGTTCGGGTTTTCTCTATGGAATGTCTACTGCCGCCGCATATATCGAGGCAGGACGGTACAAAAAGGTACTATTAATAGGGGCCGATAAAATGTCCTCTATTATTGATTATACAGACAGGACTACCTGTATCATATTTGGAGACGGGGCAGGAGCTGTGCTTTTTGAGCCAAATTATGAAGGGCTTGGACTGCAGGATGAATATTTAAGAAGTGATGGGATAGGAAGACATTCGCTTAAAATTGAGGCGGGTGGTTCTTTGATGCCACCTTCTGAAGTGACAGTGGCCAAAAAATTGCATTTTGTGCAACAGGATGGTAAAACTGTTTTCAAATTTGCGGTTTCAAATATGGCCGATGTAAGTGAACTCATTATGAAGAGGAATGACCTTACCAATAATGATATAAACTGGCTGGTTGCCCACCAGGCCAATCAAAGGATCGTGAGTGCCACCGCCAACAGGATGAAACTTGAAGACGAAAAGGTGCTTATGAACATTGAACGTTATGGGAATACCACCTCTGCCACATTACCGCTTTTACTCAGCGATTTTGAACAACAATTTAAAAAAGGAGATAATATAGTCTTTGCCACATTTGGAGGCGGATTCACCTGGGGGTCTATCTATCTTAAATGGGCTTATAATTCTTAATAAACCAACACCCTAATATTATGGATTTAAAAGAAATTCAGAATTTAATCAAGTTTGTAGCAAAATCTGGTGCCAGTGAGGTGAAGCTGGAAATGGATGATGTAAAGATCACCATTAAAACAGGAGGAGAAGACAGAGAGCCTACCTACATTCAGCACGTGCCTATGCAGCAACAAATGCCGCAGCAGCAACAGCAAATGCCACAACAACAGCAACAGCAGCAATCCCCATCAAATCAGGAAGCACCTGCTTCAGGAGGGAAACAGGATTCAGCATCTCAGGATGATTCCAAATACGTTACCGTAAAATCTCCAATCATTGGAACTTTTTATCGTAAGCCATCACCAGATAAGCCTGCATTTGTAGAAGTTGGGGATACTATTAAAGAAGGAGATGTACTTTGTGTGATCGAAGCTATGAAGCTCTTCAATGAAATTGAAAGCGAAGTTTCAGGAAAGATCGTAAAAGTTATTGTAGATGATTCATCGCCGGTGGAATTTGACCAGCCTCTATTTTTAGTAGATCCGTCATAGGTTTTTCTTTATTTAAGGAAAATTAATCTTTACCGCTCAGTAGAAAATATACAGGTATATGTTTAAAAAAATATTAATTGCCAACAGAGGGGAAATTGCCCTGCGTGTTATAAGAACCTGCAGGGAAATGGGGATCAAGACGGTTGCAGTGTATTCTACCGCAGATGCTGAAAGCCTTCACGTAAGATTTGCTGATGAAGCCGTGTGTATTGGCCCTCCTCCAAGTAATTTATCCTATCTTAAGATCTCCAATATCATTGCAGCTGCAGAGATCACTAATGCCGATGCAATTCACCCGGGATATGGTTTCCTATCAGAAAATGCGAAATTCTCTAAAATCTGCCAGGAACACAATATAAAATTCATAGGCGCCAGCCCAGATATGATCGATAAAATGGGTGATAAAGCCTCTGCGCGTGCAACAATGATGGCCGCAGGAGTACCCTGTATCCCCGGAAGCGACGGGATACTAAAAGATTATGACGATTGTCTTGCCACTGCCAAAGGAATGGGATTCCCTGTAATGCTTAAGGCAACTGCAGGTGGAGGTGGTAAAGGAATGCGTGCTGTTCACGAGGAGAAAGATCTTCGTGCGGCCTGGGATTCTGCAAGACAGGAAGCCGGTGCAGCCTTTGGAAATGACGGGATGTACATGGAAAAACTTATCCTAGAACCAAGGCATATTGAGATACAGGTTGTAGGGGATAGTACAGGTAAAGCCTGCCACTTAAGCGAAAGGGATTGTTCCATACAACGTCGTCACCAAAAACTTACAGAGGAGACTCCATCTCCTTTTATGACAGACAAACTAAGAAAGCAAATGGGTGATGCAGCCGTAAAAGCTGCTGAATTTATTAAATATGAAGGAGCAGGTACAGTGGAATTCCTGGTAGATAAACACCGGAATTTTTACTTCATGGAAATGAATACCCGTATACAGGTAGAACATCCTATTACCGAACAGGTGATAGATTATGACCTCATAAGGGAACAGATCCTTGTGGCTGCAGGGGTGCCAATTTCAGGTAAGAACTATGTGCCACAGTTGCATTCAATTGAATGCCGTATCAATGCTGAGGATCCTTATAATAACTTTAGGCCATCTCCAGGAAAGATAACAAACCTTCACGCGCCGGGTGGGCACGGTGTACGCATAGACACTCATGTTTACAGCGGCTATTCAATCCCGCCTAACTATGATTCTATGATCGCAAAATTGATCACCACTGCCCAAACAAGGGAAGAAGCGATCAATAAGATGAAACGTGCCCTGGATGAATTCGTAATAGAAGGTATTAAAACCACGATCCCTTTCCATAGGCAATTGATGGACCATCCAGACTATATTGATGGAAATTATACCACCAAGTTCATGGAAAGCTGGAAGATGGATCCTATAAAAGAGGAATAAGATCATTTAAAAGAATATAAAATAGCCCGGGGGAATTATCTTCCGGGCTTATTATTTACTTCTTGTTTTATGACTGCAAAATAAAGGGAGGAAAAAATTACTATTCTTAATTTATGTAATTTCATAAAAAATTTAAATGCATGACTTTTTCATACTGGGAGCGCCAAAGCTGGTTCTCTAATGTAGATTTCACGATTATAGGCAGCGGGATCGTAGGGCTTAATGCTGCGCTGGATCTAAAACAGCGGTTCCCCAATTCCAAAGTACTTGTCCTTGAGCGCGGCCTGTTACCCAATGGGGCGAGTACCAAAAATGCCGGATTTGCCTGCTTTGGAAGTATTTCTGAAATTCTTGAGGATCTTAAATATCAAAGCGAGGAGGAAATAGTGGAGCTGGTTAAAAAACGATTGGAAGGCCTTGAATTGCTTCGAAAAAACCTGGGAGATGATCATATTGATTACCAGTCATATGGTGGCTATGAGCTTTTTACCCAAACTGATGAGGAGTTATATAACGAATGCCTTGAAGGATTGGAGCGGGTAAATGAACTTTTACGGCCTGTTTTTGAAAAGTCTGTCTTTTCGGTGAAAGAAAACACCTTTAAATTCCAGAATATTAAAGAAAAACTGGTCTACAGTGCCTTTGAAGGACAAATAGATACAGGAAAGATGATGACGGCTTTGTTGCACAAGGTACAGGCCACCGGCGTGAAAATTCTCAATAATGTTAACGTGGACGAATTTGCAGAGAACGAAAATAATGTGGAGGTGGTAACAAAGGAATTCAGTTTTAAAACCGGAAAACTTCTTATAGCAAATAATGGATTTGCCTCTCAATTGGGGATTATGGAAGTTAAACCGGCCCGCGCACAGGTATTGATCACCAAACCCATTAAAGATTTACATATACAGGGAACATTTCACCTGGAAAAAGGTTATTACTACTTCCGGAATATCAATGGCAGGATACTTTTAGGAGGGGGGAGAAATTTGGACCTCAAAGCAGAGGAGACAACAGAGATGGAACTTACCGCTCTTATACAGAACAAACTGGAAGAGCTGTTGCAAAAAACTATTCTACCGCAAACCGCATATGAGATTGATCATCGCTGGACCGGCATAATGGGAGTGGGAAACACTAAAAAGCCTGTTGTGAAACAAACATCAAACAATATTTTTTGTGGGGTGAGGCTTGGTGGTATGGGAGTTGCTATAGGCAGCCTTGTGGGTAGGGAACTTGGACAACTAATTAAATAATACAGAAAGAAAGCAGAAAGAAACTACATGTTTCTCCTGGCCATAATTATATAGCACCTCAATGAAAAGATTTTTTAAATTCCTTCTTAAGCTTGTCCTCTGGTTCTTTGCCTTCACTATTCTTTTGGTAATTTTATTCAAGTGGGTCCCTGTGCCGTTCACACCGTTGATGGCCATTCGATATTTCGAGAATCCGGAAGAAAGCATCCAACACCAATGGGTACCTTTTGAGGAGATATCCAATAATCTTAAGCTGGCGGTAATAGGTAGTGAGGACCAGAACTTTCCAGTACATAATGGTTTTGATGTACAGGCTATTGAAAAAGCTATTGAAGATAATAAGAAAGGTAAAAGAGTTAGGGGAGCAAGTACCATTTCCCAGCAAACTGCTAAAAATGTTTTCCTCTGGCCTCAACGCAGCTGGTTGCGTAAAGGTTTTGAGGTGTATTTCACATTTCTCATAGAAACGATTTGGGGAAAGGAGCGGATATTGGAAGTTTACCTTAACAGTATAGAAATGGGAAAGGGAATTTACGGGGCAGAAGCTGCTTCGCAATTCTGGTTCAAGAAATCGGCCTCGCAATTATCACCTTATGAAGCTGCAGCAATAGCAGCTATTTTGCCAAACCCAAGACAATACAGGGCGAATCCTGCAAGTTCTTATATCGAGGGCAGGAAGTCCTGGATCGTAAGGCAAATGAATAATATGGGACCTATAAGATTAAAATAGCCCTGCAGGTAATGAAAGAAATAAAAAGCAAGCTTATAAAAGCCAGTGTGGAGTATGTTGAAAGCCGTATTGGAAGGTTTAATGAAACCATGCGGGAACTGGAAGAGGCACTTAAGCCTGAGAGCCGGAGTTGTATGGGTGATAAGTATGAAACCAGCAGGGCCATGCTGCATTTGGAATTTGAAAAAGTATCTGGACAGATGGAACAGTTCAATACGCTTCGCAAAACCGCCAGCCTTATTGACAAACAACCGGTGTTATCCAAAGTGGGATTTGGGAGTGTGGTTAAGACCACAACTTCCAATTATTTTATAGCTATTCCTGCGGGAGAAATTAAGGTGGAGGAAGAAAGTTTTTATGTGGTAGGTGTCAATTCCCCGGTAGCCAGGGAACTTATGGGAAAGGAAGAAGGGGATGCTTTTAATATCAATGGGAAAACCTCGACAATCAAGAAAATATTTTAATCTCCTTTTTTTATAGGCTTTTGACGGGATTTAAGGATATCATCTGCTACGTTAACAAGAACGTCTATGTTTTTTTCCAGCCGCATATGATGTTCAAAAAAAATCACTTGGCCATTTAGCCGTGCTTTAATAAGGTAGTCCTTTCCTTTAAAAAAACTTTCTATCACGGTCGCTTTTGCTCCGCTGGAGGATGATAGTTTTAATTCATGTGGATAAAGCAGCACTTTCTTCCTGCTTTCTTCTGCAGGCCTTAACAATCTTATTTCAATTTCATTAATATCCCCAAAAAGGGATGCTACATATTTATTCGGCGGATTTTTGTACAATTCAGCAGGAGGGGCTTCTGCAAAGATCTTCCCATTTTTTAGCACCATCGTCCTGTCGGCAAACGAAAGTGCATCTGTGCTGTCGTGGGTGGCCGTAATACAGGTAATATCATTCTCTTTTAAATAGGAATAAATCCTCCTGCGTAAATTGTTTTTTCTGAAATGATCAATATGGCTAAAGGGTTCATCAAGGAGCAGTATTTCCGGTTCACGGGCCAAAGCACGGGCAAGTGCTACCCTTTGTTGCTGGCCCCCACTAAGATGCTTCGCCTTAACTGCAGAGAGTTCACTCATCTCTACCACCTCCAGGAGCTCCTTTATCCTTTGATTCTTTTTGCGGGGATACATGTTGCTAAGGTATTTGCCTACATTATCTGCTACACTTAAAGGGAGCATAAGGTCAAAATCCTGAGCAAGATATTTTATAAAAGGTTCTCCCGGTACCAAATTGAAGTTAGGGCCCAGAAGTTCCTTCTCCTCCCAAAATATCCTTCCGGGGGTGTGATGTAAACCATATATAAGCTGCAGTAAGGTGCTTTTGCCGCATCCGCTTTCTCCTATGATCGATAGCTGCTCTCCCTTTTCCAGCTTAAAATTAATATTGCGAAGAATGGGCTTTTTGTCGTAAGCAAAGGTGACATTTTTAAGCTTTAGCATAGATAAGGAAATGCGGTTTGGTAAAGTTACAAAGAAAAAAAGAGGGCGGACTTTTCTATGGGAAAATCTGAATAGTTATTCTTACCACGAATCAAATGTCTTTCAATTTCGGTAATTAAGAGGGTGAAAAAATTTAGCCACGAATGCACGAATGTTTTCTTTGGGTCGTTCCCTTAGAGATGAATATAAAAAGGTAGTATTTGTAAGGGAGAGTTTTTTTGGATTCCTATTGATCTACGGTTATGTTTTAATAAATGCAATAAAAAATTATTCGTGCATTAGTGGCAGATATTAAGCCGCAAAAGCACAAATGTTTTTTAATTAATTTGATATCAGAATTATTCCAACAAAAAATCCCCCGGGGAGCCGGGGGATTTTTTCAATGGAAAGAATTATTCTTATCCTTTGATCTTCTTGTTCGTATTCTCAGGTAATACTTCATAACCCATATTATATAGAGTAAATGCAAAAATATCTGCATACTCATCTATGATCATTGAAGTAGGTTTTCCTGCCCCGTGTCCTGCTTTGGTTTCAATTCTAATAAGTGTAGGATTTGTTCCTGCCTGTTTCTCCTGCAGTTCAGCTGCAAATTTGAAAGAATGTGCGGGTACCACCCGGTCATCGTGATCTCCGGTGGTAACCATTGTTGCAGGATATTCCACTCCGGCTTTGACGTTGTGAACAGGAGAATAGCCTTTAAGATATTCGAACATTTCCGGGTTGTCCTCTGCAGTACCATAGTCATAAGCCCATCCTGCACCTGCTGTGAAAGTATGATATCTAAGCATATCCATTACCCCTACTGCCGGCAATGCTACTTTCATAAGTTCAGGGCGCTGGGTCATTGTAGCTCCTACCAGAAGTCCACCGTTCGAACCTCCCCTTATGGCCAGGTATTCACTTGAGGTATAATTGTTATCAATCAAGTATTCTGCTGCAGCTATGAAGTCATCAAACACATTTTGCTTGTTAAGCTTTGTTCCTGCATCGTGCCAGGTCTTTCCATATTCTCCACCTCCACGTAAGTTTGGTACCGCATAAATACCTCCCTGTTCCATCCAGACTGCATTTGCCGTGCTGAATGAAGGAGTAAGACTAATGTTAAAACCACCATAGGCATACAGTAAAGTGGGATTCTTTCCGTTCAACTCGATACCTTTTTTGTGAGTAATGATCATTGGAACTTTAGTGCCGTCTTTGGAAGTATAAAATACCTGGTTGCTTTCATAATCCTCCGGATTAAAGTCTATAGCCGGCTTGTTATAAAGATTAGAAGTTCCAGCCTCGATATCATATTTATAAATAGTCCCTGGTGTTACATAATTGGTAAAAGAATAGTATAAGTGATCGTCATCCTTCTTTGCACCAAAGCCTCCTGCAGTTCCCACACCCGGTAATTCTATTTCTCTTACAAGCTCACCATTGTAGTCATATTGCTTAACTTGTGAAACAGCATCCACCATATATTTGGCAAAGATGTAACCGCCACCCGTAGAAGGGCTAAGTACATTTTCGGTTTCAGGTATAAGGTCTTTCCAGTTTTGAGGTGCAGGGTTTGCAGCGTCTACAGTTACCACCCTCATATTTGGGGCATCAAGATTTGTAACAAGGAATAATTTACTTCCTTCATTATCCATCACCCCGGTATCTGTATCCTCATTGTCCAGAATAGTTACCAATTCTGGATTTTCCTTTGAGAGGTCCATCATAAAGAGCTTTCCTCCTGAAGTTGAATTCCTGGCAGAGATGAACAGGTAACGGTTATCTTCAGAAACACCACCACCTACGTAACGATGTTTTTGTTGCGGAGTATCGCCAAAGATCACTTTGTCCTCACTTTGAGCAGTGCCCAGTTTATGATAATACAAACGGTGCTGATCTGTCTTTGCTGAAAGTTCACTTCCTTCCGGCTTTTCATAGCTCGAGTAGTAAAAGCCTTCATTTCCCTTCCATGAAATTCCGCTGAACTTTACATCTTTAATAGTGTCTTCTATAGCTTCTTTAGTTTCGGTATCAAGGATGATGATCTTTCTCCAGTCGCTTCCACCTTCAGAAATAGCATATGCTGCCCGCGTGCCATCTTCAGAAAAGCTTAGACCTGCAAGGGAGGTAGTTCCATCTTCACTAAATTTATTGGGGTCAAGAAACACCTCTGCCTCATCATTTTCTCCTTTTTTTCTATACACTACATACTGGTTTTGTAAACCGTCATTTTTGCTGAAATAAGTGTAATCTCCCTCCTTAAAGGGAGCTCCCAGTTTTTCGTAATTCCAAAGCCTGGTGAGGCGGTCATTAAGGTCTTTCCTGTAAGGGATGTTCTCGAGGTAATTAAAGGTTACTTCATTTTGCCTTTTAACCCAATCCCCTGTTTCCTCACTGCGGTCGTCTTCCAGCCAGCGATAAGGGTCCTTAACTTCTGTTCCAAAGTAATTGGTAACGGTATCTACTTTTTTTGTGTCGGGGTAATTCAAAGCCATTTTTTCTTTTTTGGAATCGTCGTCGCAGGAGAATAGGATCGCAACTGCAAAAATTCCGGGTATTATTTTTTTCATTATTAGGGGTTTATAGGGTAATCGCCCAAAAATAGGGATTTTTTCCGCATTATTAGAATAGGTGTGAAATTAAAAAGGCCGCCTTTACAGGCAGCCTTTATAGATACTAAAATTGATGAAATCTAGTGGTCGTGACCGTGATCGTGATCTTCGTCCCCGTGATCACCTTCAATGTGGATAGAAAGAAAGGCCTGCTCTTCATTTCCAGAAGTATCGGTAACATACACCCCTAAATGATATATGCCTTCACTTATTGGTTCCCCGTTAAATGTAGTTGGAACATCAATATGTTGTTCTGCTTCAAAACTCCTTTGACCGGCAGGGATTTGGAATACCTGCTCAAAACTCCATGGGTTTAGATCATGGCTGCTTTTTAGCTGCGCATGGGTGTGATCATCAAAGTCATCATGTATCTCAATTTTATAAGAAGCCAGTTCTACATTATCTGAAAACAAGGCTTCAAAATGAATTTCTCCTCCCGGTGCAATTTCATCATCGTTATGAGGTTCGATTATGGCAATTGTAGGCTTTTGAGTGTCTGGAGTAGCATCATCATCACTACTACAAGATGTGAATATTAAGGCTGCTACCAATAATGTTAGGATTGAATTTAATTTAATTTTCATTTTAATTACTTTTTTGTGTTTAATATAAATAGGCATTATTCTTTGGACTAATCACTAAACAGTGGTGGGCCTCTAAGGGAATAATGAAAGGCTAATTCATTAATAAAACTAATAGAATAAAAATATTTTTCTTCTTCTTTATTTAATGGAACAGCCGGGATATCAAAAGGCTGATCAAAATTTAAAAAGTATTTTAAGCTGTTGAATTGGTAATCACAAGTATGATAATCATAGGGCGGGCTGGCAAGCTCGTAAGACTCCCCTGTGGAATCCTGTGAGGAATGGGGGATGAGCAGGTAATGCATAGCATTTGCCGCCTGCGGGAAGAGAAATCCCGTAAGAAGAAAATATGCTATATATAAATTAAACCTGTTCATCATTTATTTAAAGGGATCTTTATCATTAGCTGGATATTCCTTCCCATTTCAGGAATTTCCAATGCCCTGTAAAAATTCGTATGATTAAAATATTTGGTGTTAAAAAGATTGCTTACCTGGAGATTCAAACTGGCTTTAAATTTTCCTGCAGTAATACCTGTCCTTAATCCCGTTCCAAAGATCATGTAGCCGGGGGTGATCTCTTCGGTTTGCGCGATCCTATCCTGCTCAAGGGCAAAAGTGGTATTTATGAAAAATTCTGTATTATTAAAAGTTTTTGAATTTTCCATAAATAAATAACCTGCCTCTCCAAATCCATTCACCGGTGGGGAGAAAGGAAGTGGATAGTTCCTCGAGCGACTCGAGGTCACCTGCCGGTTATATAAATATTCAAAGACGGCCAGGGTCCTTAATTTTTCAAAAAAGGTCTTCTCAATCTCCAGTTCTACTCCCGTCAAAACAGCCTCACTTTGAGTGAATTTATAGATTTGTCCAGAATGTGGCAGTACAGAGAACACACCGCTGGGATTTAGAAATATATAGTTGTCAAAATAATAGAGATATGGGCTCACGGAAGCCTTAAAGCCATTATTTGAATAATTTACCTTGGTATCTATAACATATCCCTTTTCAGGATCCAGGGTTGCATCCCCCTGTTCATGTCTAAAGGAGCCGTGATGAATACCATTGGCTCCCAGTTCAATGGCAGTGGGAAGGCGAAAACTAGTTCCCGCGTTTGCAGAAAAATCCCAATTACTGTTGATATTATACAAAAATCCACCCATAAGGTTGAAATTGGTAAAATCCCGGTTTATTTCCTCACTTCTTGTAGCATACCGGGCCGCGATAACTTCATTTTGACCCCGGTTCACCAGGTAGGAGAACAGGAGATCATCATAATTTTCCTCTATTGCAATACTGCTGTAATCAAATCTCCCACCAATGTTTAATTTAATTTTATTGGATGCCTGGTATTCGTGGGTAAGGTAAATTCCTGTAGCAGCCCTGAAATACTGCGGAAGAAGGAAGTTATATCCCCCTATTGTATTATCCTGGATCTGGGTTTGTATACCAATGGCAGAGGTGTGGTTTGGGGAAAAATTATAGGTATACTTTGCCTGGACATCAAAAGTATTCAGGTTGAAATCCAGTTCGAGGTCGGGATTTGTTGCAGGTGGGGTTTGGCCTGCATAGTGGGTGTGAAACCTGCTCCATTCCTGCCTGTGATTATTTTGAAAACCTAAGATCACATCGAGGGAGGATTTATCAAAAAACCATTCATTTTTATTAATAAGCTTAAAATGATTAACCTGCTGGAAGGGTAGGTCTATATTCCTTTGGTCCCCGTCATCCTGCACCCTGTTAATTGAAGGTACCCCATGTGCACCGGGAAAGAAACCACCTTTAAAAAAAACATTGCTAAGGCTTAAAGTACCTTTGTAGTTATGGTCTATAAAACCAATTTGCCCATACAGATCCACCTCTTTTCCTGCGGTATTCTTGAGGCGCTGGTTATATACCGGTATATTAAAATTTAAATAAACAATATTATCTGTGGGTACAGAGTAATCACCAAATTCACTACCCGTAGCTTTTATCTTATAAAAGAACTTATCCTTTTTGTAGGCGAGGTTGGTGGATGCTGCAACAGTGTTATTCACTGTCTTTCCCAGGGCGATCACTTCGCCGCTAAAACCTTCCATTGGAATACGGTCATTGATGATCTTTATTACCCCGGCAATGGCATCACTACCATGCTCAATAGCCCCCACTCCTTTTATAACCTCCAGGTTTTCTACAGAAAAGGCATCTATCTCCAGTCCATGGTCTGCACCCCACTGCTGCCCCTCCTGTTTAATTCCGTTTTCACTTACCGCCACTCGATTAAATCCCAGTCCCCGGATAATAGGCTTGGATGTACCTGCACCAATTTCACTGGAATTGATCCCCGGCAACCTTTCGAGCGTCTTGGCAAGGGAGCCTGTGAACTGCTCCTGTATATACGCCTGGGACACAACTTCCCTGTTCTCTGAGCTGCTTCTTCTCGCCGTGGAACTTAACACTACCTCTGTCAATGATGAGGTGTCCTCCTCCAGGCGAAGATTCATTTTTTTATCCTCATCCATAGTGATAAGGGTGTCTATAGATTTAAAACCTAAATAAGTAACCGTCATCCTGTATGTGCCTCGTGGTAAATTGGCAATCCTAAAATAACCTCCTGCATTGGTTAAGGTGAAACTGTTTTCTACGTGCACATGTGCCCCTTCCAATGGAGAATTCTGCGCGTCTCTTATTTCCCCTTCCAGGTCAAAATCCTGGGCTAGGCTCAGCGAAGGAATGGCTAAGAAAACTAAGAAAACAAAAAAGGTTTGCTTCATATTGCAGTAATTAAATAAAAGGTGGAAACTCTTTGTTCTTGCTTTAAACAAGAGAGTGGAATTCTTTTAGGTAGCCAAATTAGGCTATTACTGCAGGGGGTGCCCGTAAGGAAAACAGGTTTTGTGGTAAAGTATATACGTTCGCCTTAACCGGCAAATTATGTACAAATTCCTTAAAGGGAATAAAGGTGTCGAAATTATTATATCCCGGGATGTCTAAAGAAGAAAAATGAAAATCACAAAGGTCACAGTCAACAGTAACAGGAATCACTTTTGCCTCCTGAACATTATCGTTTGTAGAAAGATCATGACCCAGCGCATGCAACGAGGGCAACAGCGTCGCTGCAATCATTATAAGGCCTAAAAGACCGCTTATATGGGCGCTTAATAATTTCATTAATGGCAAAAATAGGGAACAAGCTTACATTTCCAAGTCCCGTTCCCTATATTTAACATCTGTGCAACAATAATTACACCAAATTCTTACCTACCAGGTATTCTGTAATTTGGACAGCATTGGTGGCTGCGCCTTTTCGAAGATTATCTGCGACAATCCACATGTTGAGGCTGTTTGGTTGGGAATAGTCCCTTCTAATGCGGCCTACGAAAACATCATCCTTGCCTTCAGCATAAATTGGCATTGGATAGGTATTAACATCTGTATTGTCCTGTACTGTTACCCCGGGAAAGTCCTGGAGGATCCTGCGAACGTCATTTTCTTCAAAATCCCTTTCAAACTCTATGTTTACAGATTCGCTATGTCCACCTACAACCGGGATCCTGATAGCCGTGGCACTTACTTGTACACTGTCATCTCCAAGGATCTTTTTTGTCTCATTGGTGAGTTTCATTTCTTCTTTAGTGTATCCATTTTCTGTAAAAACATCACATTGGGGAATGGCATTCCTGTGGATAGGGTAAGGATAGGCCATTTCTCCTTTTTCCTGCCTGTACTCATTTTCGAGCTGCTGTACCGCCTTTACCCCGGTTCCGGTAATGGATTGATATGTGGAAACGACTACCCTTTTAATCCTGTAGGTGTCGTGCAGGGGCTTTAGAGCCATAAGAAGTTGTATAGTGGAGCAGTTTGGATTTGCTATGATCTTGTCTTCTGAAGATAACAAAGAGGCATTGATCTCCGGGATCACCAGCTTCTTTGAAGGATCCATTCTCCAGGCAGAAGAGTTATCCACCACTGTTGTTCCTGCTTCTGCAAATTTTGGGGCCCATTCGAGAGATGTCTCCCCTCCGGCTGAAAATAAAGCGATATCTGGTTTTAAGCTCACCGCTTCCTCCAGGCCAATTACCTTATAATTTTTTTTATTAAATGTGATCTCTGTGCCTATAGACCTTTCAGAAGCTACAGGGAATAATTCAGAAACAGGGAAATTCCTTTCCTCCAGTACCTGCAGGATAACTCTACCTACCATTCCCGTTGCTCCAACTACTGCTATTCTCATATTATTTTATTTTTGCCCTTAAGGCTATATTTTTTTGCAAATGTATTATACCAAAACTATAATAATAGGCTTCTAAAAGCTAAATTTAAAGGGATGTCCATAATTGAACACCTTTGTTTTTTTTGTTAAAAAAAAGACCCCCCGAAAATCGAGGGGTTTAGGGTTAAAACATGTAGTGTAGCGGTAAGCGTACTTCTTATTTATCAAGGTAAAGTTCCCTGAAATATTTTGCCCGCAGCCCGTGGGTTATGACCTTCCACCTTTCCTGCTTATTTATTAAACCTTTATCAATTAATCTTTGCCCGTCCAGCCATGTCCTGTACAATAAAACATACAAGAGCAACAGAGAAATGGATAGCCACGCCGGTAATAAACTCTTTTGAAATACGGCTGCCAAAAGCAGTAAAGGAAAGAATAGAGCTATATAATATATTGACAATTTCTTCATTAGACAGTTCCTCTATTGTTCTGTCGTTTTAATTCGTCTCTAATTTCAACAAGTAATTCTTCCTGAGTTGGCCCTTTTGGTGCGGCAGGTGCTTCTTCTTTCTTTCTTTTAGTTCTCTCATAGGCCCGCAGTACAAGAAATATAAAAAATCCAACTATTATAAAGTGAATTATTGCATCAATGAGATTTCCATAGGTTATAATTGCAGCCTCTGCTTCAATAGCTGCTTCCAGGGTCTCATAGTAATTGCCATCCAGGGAAATAAACTTTTGTGAAAAATCCTCTCCCCCGGTGAGCAGGCCAATAATGGGCATAATAATATCTGAAACTACAGAGGAGACTATTTTATTAAAGGCAGCACCAATTACCACAGCCGTTGCAAGGGCTATGATATCACCTTTCATAAGAAAGGTTTTAAAATCTTTAAAAAATGACATTTTTTGAAATGTGAGGGGTTAGTATGAGTCTAATATACATAAATTTATTCGTGTAAGATTAATTCTCGTTTATAAACTTGCGTTTTACGCGTTGGGAGATCCCTGTGATGAGTTCATAGGAAATAGTATTTCCCTTTTTTGCAAAATCTGTCGCATGCTGTGGTTCTCCAAAAATGATCACTTCATCCCCTTCCTCACAGTCTATTCCCGTAATGTTTATCATTAACATATCCATACATACATTGCCTATGATTGGAGCATAATTCCCATTGACCCACACCCCGGCCTTTTCATTGCCGTATTGCCTGTTGATCCCATCTGCATGCCCAAGAGGAAGGGTAGCCATCTTTATTTTCTCCTTAGCCTTAAAAGCACGGTTGTATCCTACAGTCTCTCCCTTGTCAAGATGGTGGATCTGGGAGATGAGGGTTTTTAATGTTCCAATTGGCTTAAGCTGTTTATCGAGTTCGGGGTCATTCCCAAAACCGTATAGGCCTATCCCACTTCTCACCATATCAAAATGAGCTTCGGGATAATTGATTATCCCGCTGGTATTGCAAAGATGTAACAGCGGTTTATACTTGATGGTCTCAACTAAATGATAAGTCATTTTTCTAAACCGGTCAAGCTGCTTAAGGGTAAACTCGCGTTCCCTCCAGTCCTCGCTTGCAGCAAGATGAGAAAAAATACCTTTGAGTTTTATCGTATTGGTTTGCTGCAGGGTGTCCAGAAGGAATTCCATATCATCCTCAGCAAAACCCAGCCTGTTAAGCCCGGTATTTAGTTTAAGATGTACGGGATAATCTGTTTGGGCTTTACCTGTAGCCGTCTTTACAAATTCATTCAGGACGAACCTGCTGTAGATACTGGGTTCCAAACAATGGTCAATAATGCGCTCAAAATTTGCCGATTGCGGGTGCAGGACAAGAATAGGTTCTTCAATTCCCTTTTCCCTTAGAGCCACTCCTTCATCTGTATAAGCAACGGCAAAATAATCTACTCCCAGGCTGGATAATTTTTTGGCAAGGGTAGAGGCTTCATTTCCATATGCATAAGCTTTAACCACAGCCATGAATTTCACATTTGCAGCTGCCCGGGATCTTAAATGATGGTAATTGTGTGCCAGTGCTTCAAGGTCAATCTCAAGTATGGTCTCTCCTGTTTTAAACATCTATTCTTTTTCTTCTTTTTCAGAAGGTTTTATTTGCCGGGCATCAGTCACCGGGAAAGCTTTTACCCGTTCCCGAAGCATTGCCTTATAATAAGCACCCCTGCTTAAAGGTTCATATTCTTCATTCTCCCCAAGGAATACCAGGTCATCATTCACAGATTTCCTGTAACTAAACTGTGCCAGATTGCCTGTGCGGGTGCAAACAGCGTGTACCTTGGTCACATACTCTGCAGTGGCCATTAAATTGGGCATTGGCCCAAAAGGATTGCCTTTGAAATCCATGTCCAGGCCGGCAACAATTACCCTTACCCCACGGTTTGCAAGATCGTTACAAACAGTGACAATTTCATCATCAAAGAATTGCGCCTCGTCTATTCCCACAACATCACAGCCATCTGCCAGCAACCTGATGTTGGAGGCAGCCGGCACCGGGGTAGAACGTATCTCGTTGGAGTCATGAGAGACCACCATTTCCTCATGATATCTTTTATCTATGGCCGGTTTAAAGATCTCTACCTTTTGCCTGGCGAATTTGGCTCTTTTAAGGCGTCTTATAAGCTCTTCGGTTTTACCGGAGAACATTGAGCCACATATAACTTCAATCCAGCCAAATTGCTCTTTATGATTTACTGTATTTTCGAGAAACATTTTGTAATTTTCAGTGCCGAAAAGGAAAAATCCCCTTCCGCATAAAGTTGGAACAAATTTATTAAAATTCCAACCCCGGCAGGAGGCTGGTTGTTTAAATTTGTGAACCGGGAAAAATAAAGTTTGTGTTAATTCAATAGGGCGCAATTAAAGGCTTTGGGGGAATAACCATAATTAAAAAATACGCTGTGATGAAAAATAAACTGAAAGCCGAACTTAAAGAACTGGCGAAAAAAATACAGGAAAGCGATGATTCTTCCATTGCAGGACTTCAAAAACAGGCAAGGGAAATATATGAGAAATTGACCATTCTTGCCTTTACAGAAGAAAACCTCGGCGCCTATTCTTCTGAAAAAGAACCTGTCCATATGAAGGAGGCAGCTTCAAAAACCAAACAACCGTCACCTTTCCAGGCATATTCCAATGGAGCTTCGGCTGAAAGGGATGATTATTTACCCGATGGAACCGAATATAATGACAGTGATGCCATCACCGAACCCAATACAGAAAAGATCAAGGATATAGTTGCACAAATGCCTCCCGAAACCCAAAAGCTGGACTTTTTGGTACAGGATATTTTCTCACAGGAGAAAGTTTCCCCAAAAGAAGAAAAGCATAGTCCGGAACCGGTTAAGGAAGAGCCTAAAAAAGAAGAAGCACGAAGAGAGGAGCCTAAACAGGAGCAGCCGGCAAAGCAGGAACAGAAAATAGAAGAGACGCAACAAGAGGAAAAGAAAGAGGAACCAAAGCAGGAACCAAATCCCGAAATAAAGCAAGAGGAGAAGAAAGAGGAGAAGAAAGAGGAGAAGAAAGACTTCCGGGATATTGGAGTGGATTATGATAACCTGCCCTCCTTTGAACCTGTTAAAAGGCAACAGGAAAAGGAACGCCCAAGGTCTCTTAACGACAGGCTTAAGAAAGGTTTTAATATAGGGCTTAATGAAAGGCTTGCTTTTATAAGACATCTGTTTGAAGGAAATACGGCCGACTATAACAGGGTGATTTCTCAACTCAATACATTTAATTCCCTCGAAGAGGCCAGGAAATTCATTCAGCTCGTCGTGAAACCAGATTATAAACACTGGCAGGGTAAGGAGGAATATGAGAACAAATTCATGGAACTTGTAGAGAATAAATTCAGCCAATAAGGATCCTTCATGTCAAAACTTTACCTGGTACCCACCCCATTGGAAATCTGGAGGATATAACCCTGCGGGCTATACGTATTTTAAAGGAAGTAGATCATATTCTTGCTGAGGACACTAGGACCAGCGGAAAGCTTCTTAAGCATTATGACATCTCCACCCCAATGCACAGCCATCATATGCATAATGAGCATAAGACGGTAGAGGGGATAGTGCACCGCATCCAGGCAGGAGAAACTTTCGCGCTCATAAGTGATGCCGGTACCCCTGCAATAAGCGACCCTGGATTCTTACTCACCCGTGCCTGTGTGGAAGCAGGGGTGGAAGTGGATTGCCTGCCGGGCGCTACGGCTTTCGTGCCGGCCCTGGTAAACAGCGGGTTCCCAAATGATAAATTCGTCTTTGAAGGCTTTCTTCCGGTCAAAAAAGGAAGACAAACGAGATTAAACCTTTTGGCTGAAGAAGAACGAACCATCATTTTCTATGAATCGCCTCATAAGTTGTTGAAAACACTATCACAGTTTGTAGAATACTTTGGGGAAGACAGGCCTGTCTCGGTTTCCAGGGAGATCACAAAAATGCATGAAGAAACAATTCGCGGTACTGCCACACAGGTTCTCGAACATTATACTGCAAAACCTCCAAAAGGGGAAATAGTAGTAGTGGTAGGCGGGAAGAAATAATGAATATGCGCTGGACCTTAAAACCAAAACCAGATAGCCTTAAAGTTGCTCAACTTGCCTCAAGCCTGGGAGTGGAAGCCCCTGTTGCATCTCTTTTGGTACAAAGAGGAATAGAGACTTTTGAAGAGGCAAAGAAATTTTTCAGGCCAAGCCTGGATGATCTTCATGATCCTTTTCTTATGAAGGATATGGACCTGGCCATAGAGCGCATAGAGAGAGCGATTGCAACAAATGAAAATATCTTGGTGTATGGAGATTATGATGTAGACGGTACTACCAGCGTCGCCCTTATTTCCTCCTGGCTTAAAACTTTTTACCCTAATGTGGCTACTTATATACCAGATCGTTATGATGAAGGCTATGGCGTCTCCTATAAAGGAATAGATTTCGCGGCAGATAATGATATGAGCCTTATCATAGCTCTGGATTGCGGGATAAAGGCTATAGAAAAAGTTGCCTATGCCACCGGGAAAGGGATCGACTTTATAATTTGTGATCATCACCGCCCGGGAGCAGAAATACCAAAGGCTGTCGCAATCCTGGATCCAAAACGGGAAGATTGCAAGTACCCCTATAAAGAATTGTGCGGTTGCGGGGTTGGTTTTAAATTAATGCAGGCGTGGATCCAAAAGGAAGGAAAGACTATAGATGTGCTGCTTCCATACCTCGACCTGGTTGCTACGGCTATTGGTGCCGATATTGTTCCTATAACCGGAGAGAACAGGATCCTGGCCTATCATGGGCTACGGGTGATAAATATCGCTCCGCGACAGGGGTTTAAAGCCATACTTGAGCAGGTCAAAAAAGAAACCCTCACCATAACAGATGTTGTTTTTATTATTGCCCCCCGTATCAATGCTGCCGGAAGGATGAAACATGGATTGCACGCCGTGAACCTGCTGGTGGAGGAAAACGAGGAGACTGCCAAGGCCTTTGCAGCAGAGATAGAAACCTATAATTCAGAAAGAAGGGATACAGATAAGGTCATTACCGTGGAGGCACTGGCCCAAATTGAGGAATTGCAGGAGCAGGACAGGTTCACTACAGTAGTCTACAATGAGAGCTGGCATAAAGGCGTGATTGGAATAGTAGCCTCCCGCCTTACTGAAACTTACTACAGGCCCACTCTGGTCTTTACCAAAAGCGGGGAAAAACTTGCAGCCTCTGCCAGATCTGTCAGGGATTTTGATGTATACGATGCCCTCGAGGCCTGTAAGGAATATATTGAACAATTTGGCGGGCATAAATATGCAGCAGGCCTTACTCTCCTGGAATCACAGTATGAGGATTTTAAGCAAAAATTTGAAGATGTGGTTGCAGGGAGTATTGATAGCCGGTTGCTTACGCCAGAGATCCTTATTGATGAGGAGATCGACCTGGAGGATATTACCCCTAAGTTTCATCGTATTTTAAAGCAGTTTGCACCCTTTGGTCCCGGCAATATGACGCCTGTATTCCTTACCAGGAATTTAAAGGATTGCGGGTTTGGAAAATGTGTTGGGGGGGATGACCTTCATCTTAAATGCAGGCTTAAACAGGGAAATAAACCGGCTGCTATTGATGCTATTGGGTTTAATCTTGGACCCAAACTAAATGTTATAGGGCCGGGAAGTACTTTCAAAGCTGTTTATACCATAGATGAAAATGAATGGAACGGGAATATAAGTCTGCAGCTCAAATTGAAGGATGTAAGTGCCTAGGCATTTAATCACTTGAAGAATGTAATTTTTTCAACACTGCTTTCTCCCCGTCAAAGACTGCAAAAGTATAGTGGCTTATCCAGTCACCCGTGTTGATATACGTGGAGCTATCGTTGAGGTTAATTTCCAGTGGCAGGTGGCGGTGACCAAAAATGAAGTAATCATAATGTTTTGTTTCCAGCTTCCTCCTGCAGTATTGAATAAGCCATTCCTTTTCCTCTCCCAGAAATTCCTGATCTTCCTCTCCCGAGATCATCTTGTTCTTGACTGAAAAATATTGGGCTAGAGGTACTCCAAGGTCAGGATGCAACCAGCGGTAAAGCCATTTTGAAAAAGGATTTGTGAAAACCTTCTTCATTCTTTTATAACCATTATCTCCGGGGCCCAGGCCATCCCCATGGCCAACCAGGAAATTCTTATCGTTGAATTGAAACTCACGGGGATGGTGGTAAACGGGGATATTAAGCTCCTCCTCAAAATAATCTTTCATCCACAGGTCGTGATTCCCCACAAAAAAATAAACCGGAATACCGCTGTCCTTAATTTCTGCAAGTTTTCCCAAAGTGCGAACAAATCCTTTTGGTACCACATGCTTATATTCAAACCAAAAATCGAAGAGGTCTCCCAAAAGAAAAATAGCCGCTGCATCTTCCCTGATCTCATCCAGCCATTTCACGAACCTGGCCTCCCGGGGCCTGCTTTCTTCCATAGTGGGGGCACCAAGGTGATTATCGCTTGAAAAATAGATCTTTTTACCTTGCGGGATGTTCATAGAAGACTTGTGTGATGTAAATATAAAGTTTTTTCCGAAAGACATTTTTAGGAAAAAAGGAGCTGGTATTTATTGCTGAATTGTAAAAAACTCTTTTGTTTGAAAAAAAGTAGTTCAACTCCCTTTTTACTCCCCCTTCGGGGTTGGGGGATTTATTATGCCGGGGGGCTTGATCACTCGCAAACCATTCAGCAAATGAAGTTTCTGTTTCCTGCAGTTTAAGGGAAAATAACTGGATATTGGCGGGTAATTGCCTTTTGATCTTTTCAGCAAAATCCACCACCATATTCTCGCTGGTAGGTTGATAATCCACAAGAATAACACTATGATCCCGGCTTTCCAGCTCTCTCGCGAGTTCTATGTGGGGCGTGTTTTTATTAAACACTGTGGCGTGATCAAACTTATCCACGATCTCAGACTTTACGATTCGCTTAAGGTCTCCAAAATCTATCACCATCCCGTACTTTACATTTGAAGTATCGGTTATAGGAGTACCAATTACCGTAACATTGAGTTTATAGCTGTGGCCGTGAACATTCTTACATTTCCCGTCGTATCCATAAAGGGCGTGCCCTGTTTCAAAAGAGAATTGTTTGGTGATCCGGATCTTATTCATAACTTTAAATTTACTGCAAAGATAATAGATTTTTAACGTCAGCTTTCAGTAGGAACAAAAGCTTGCTTATGTATATTTGCCGGCTTTTAAAACCCAAACTATGGATGCAAATGTAGAGTTGTTCGAGCAATTGGAATTTCAGGAGAACCCCCTCTACGAAAAAATAATATCTGGATTGCTGGAAGACCAGTATTGCATCGTGGAAGATTTTTTTGATGCTGAAGAGATCCAGGTCTTAAGAAGATCCCTGCTTCAAAAGTACGAGGAGGATAATTTTAAAAAAGCGGCGATTGGGAACAAACTGAATGAGACCATCGAAAAGGCGGTTCGCGGGGATTTTATACTTTGGATCAATGAGGCCGATGCAGGGGAAGCTGAAAGAATCTTTTTTAATAAAATAAATTCCCTTGTCTCCTACCTTAATAAAACCTGTTTCCTGGGAATCCTTCAAAAGGAATTTCATTACGCGGTGTATCCCGAAGGCACTTTTTATAAAAGACACCTGGATACCTTCCAGAACGACGACAGGAGAAAACTATCCCTGGTTTGTTACCTCAATGATGAGGACTGGGCACCGGAAAATGGCGGGGAACTGGTAATCTACAAGGAGGAGAATGGAGTGGAGACAGCAAAAAGCATATATCCATTTCCAGGGCGGGTAGTGATCTTTGAGAGTCAGTTACTGGAGCACGAGGTGAAACCTGTCAAAACCACCCGTCTCAGCATTACCGGCTGGTTGAAGACCCGCTAATTATTTTTTGAATTTCTTGTAAATAACAACAGCGATAAGTATTACTGCAATGATGAGCCAAAGACCCATACCGCTTAAATAACTAAAAATTGTGTAGGTGTTCTCACTCACCGGGATATCGTCCTGTACCATTACCTGTTGTTCCTTTTAAAATAATACCTGGCGTAGAGAAAGATTCCCAAAACTATTAGGATACCCAGCAGGTACCAAATATTCCCGCTAATGAACTCCCAAAAGGTATAGCCCCATTCCTGTTCCCTGGTGGCATCTTTATCTTGTGGTAAATGCTGAATTTGAAAACTCATAACCTGCTTTTTTTACAAGATACTTATTTTCAAACCAACCGGTTCTATTTTTTGAATTTGTTAAGAGCATTCCTTGTAAAGTCTGATAGTACCAGTTCGCCTGAAATTGCTGCCCGTTCCTGAAGAAGGTTGTCCCAGGAATCTGTTCCTTCCCAAAGAACCTTTTTCATTTCATATAGGGCCTGCGGGTTATAAGATGCTAGCTTTTCGGTAAAGAGCTCTAATTCGCGGTCAAGCTCCTTAATGGAATCAAAAACCCGGGCATAGAGTCCTTTCTCTTTTGCCCAATAGGCATTTTTCCAGTCGGTCGCTGCAAGAGTGAGTTCTGCCAGGGCTGCCACACCCATTTTGCGTTTTACGGCGGGGGCAATTACAAAAGGGCCAATTCCTATGGAAAGTTCAGATAATTTTATTGCAGCGGCCTCTGTAGCAAGAGCGTAGTCACAGGCTGCGGCGAGTCCTACCCCTCCACCCACGGTCTTCCCCTGGATACGGCCCACAATGATTTTTTTGCATCTTCTCATTGCATTAATCACCCCTGCAAATCCAGAGAAGAAGACTTTTCCCTGCTGCATATTCTCAATTGCCATTAATTCGTCAAAAGATGCACCGGCACAAAAGGCTTTCTCTCCTTCTGACCTTAAAATGATCACACTTACGCTGTCATCACCAGAGAGTTTGTCAATCTCTTTTTCCAGTCTTTCCAATAATTCAGAAGGGAAAGAATTGCTGGCTGGGTGCCCAAATTCAACAGTGGCGATCCTGTTTTCAATCTTGGTATATAAACTTCCGTTTTCGCGGTTGGTACTCATAATAGTTGGTTTTGTTCAAAGATAAAGATATTGTGGAGGATTATCAATCTTCTATTTGGGGTATGCTCATAGAAAAGGTTAGCCACGAATGCACGAATGGTTTTTTAATATAGTTGCGGGTTTAACCACGGAGTTATAAAGGAGTGCGGCACGGAGTTCCATGGAGTTTTATATCTCTTCAAAATGACGTTATTCTGAGAAGCTGATTTAAAATTTATTACGTGTCAATTGCCACGAATGCACGAATGGTTTTTTAATATAGTTGCGGGTTTAACCACGGAGTTAATTGGAGTACGAGAAAGGGATACACGGTATTTAATATCTCAAATAATGGCAGATTCTAATGATCCGGCGGGTTATAAAAGCCACGAATGCACGAATGACTTTATAATTGTGGCGGTTTTAACCACGGAGTTAAAGGGAGTACGACACAGAGTTTTATACCTCTTCAATTTGACGTCATCCTGAGACCTTGATAATTTTTTTTTTATTAGCGTTAGTTGTTGACGTTTTAGAATCATCAATGCGAGTCAATATTTTTGTTTGAAGGTTTTTTCCGGCCTACGAAAACTTCTCGTAAAATTTGAAATGAGAGGGGCGTTAAGAATTTTAGGCTGTTTGAGCGAAACGGAATAACCTCGCTAGAATGGATTTGCCCGCGAGTTCCTAAAATTTAGCCACCGAATGAAAAATTTAGAGAAGCTTTCGTAAGCCTAGACTTTTTTGGTTCTTTTTCTTGCAACCGACGACCAGAGGGAGAGGATTGCAGGAAAAAAGAACAAGCGGTCCTATGAAATGCCTATAAACTCGCCTGGATAATGTAAGAAAAATAGAATACGTCAATGGTAACTTGTTTCAGGATCTAACGTGCTGGTAAGGTGCAATCTTCGAAGAACTGCGGGCATCTCAAATAAGTGGCAGAACAATAAAGAACCCAGTGAATTAAAGAAGAGAATCATTTATGGTCAAGTTGTTTTTAAGGAACTGAAGAACTAAAAAATATTCGTGCATTCGTGGCTAAAAAAACCATCACCCTCCATAGAAAATCAAACCTCCTTCTTCAAATATTTCCTTCGGAATTGTATCACCAGCGCACTACTCCTTATAAGCATCCAAACAAAAAATGCGAGCCAGATGGCGTGAAGTTTCATGCCGAAATAATCTGCAATTAAAAGAGTTGGAACAAATCCAAGAAATGTAGCACCAACCAAAAGATTCCGCAGGTATTTAGCTTCTCCCAGACCCTTAAAGATCCCGTCAAACATAAAAGCGATGGCATTGACAGGCTGCATTAAAAGCACAAGCCAGAAAACGGATGAGAACAGAATTAGCACACTTCCTTCTTTATTAAAGATAAGGCCGATCTCATTATAGAAAAGCGCACAAATTCCCATAAGAATGAGAGCTATAAGCACGGCATATTTGCTTATTTTTTTGCTTAACTCCCAAAGGTTCATATAATCCCTTGCTCCAAGCAGCCTGCCGCCAATAGCATTCCCGGCATTGGCATAACCATCAATAAAAAAAGAAAAGAACAGCCAGATGTTCATAAGGATACTTTGGGCAGCTATGTAATTCCTTCCGTAATCTGTGGCATAAGCATTAGCCAGGTAGATGGCAAAATTAAGAGCGGCTGTACGAACAAATAAATTGGCGGCCATAAGCAACAGTCCCCGTAACTGCGGATTTACATTCCAACTTAATTTCAGGTGAAATGGTGTCTTTTTGAAAAAAAACCATAAAGCCATCAAAAGCATGACCAGTTGGGCTGCAAGGCTGGCATAAGCGGCTCCTTTGAGGTGCATAGCAGGAATATAACCTTCTATCCCGTAAACCAGTAGAAAATCAAGACCCACATTAACCAAAGCACCTGTTAAGCTGCATTTCATAGCCCACAGGGTGTTCTGCAGTCCGCGAAAAAGCCCGAATATGGCAAAGGTCACCAGGGTAAGGGGGTATCCTAACGCTCTAATCCGGTAGTAATCCCTGGAATAGTCCAGGATAAGACCTTCTGCATTGTAGGCGCGGAAGATGGCTTCAGCAAAAAAAGCAGTGGTGGCATATATGACCAGACTAAAAGCCAGGTTGAAATAAATGGCCTGAGGAATAAGGGTTTTAACCGCGTGAAGCCTGCTTGCTCCTAAATGTTGGGAAACAATGGCTGATATGGCAGTTTTTGTTTGTGCCACGATCCAGATGATAGCAGAGAGGAAAGAGCCCACGATCCCTGCCGCAGCGAGGGCCTCAATGGGATTTTCCTGTACATTCCCAATAATCGCAATATCTGTAAGGGAAATGAGAGGTTCTGCTATCCCTGCTATAATTGCGGGAATTGCGATCCTGTTTATATTCCTGAAACTTACTGCTGTACTCAAGGCTAATTATTAAAAAAAAGCAAAGTTAGTATTTCAATAGTAGTGAGTCTTAAAAAATAGGGGAAATCCCTTATAAGCTCGTTTTAAGTCTTATTTTTGGAAAATTACATACTACCAAAGTAAATAGTTTATGAAAAATAAGTTTTTATGCCTGTTGGCAGCCATTTCCCTGGGAGCATTTCCTGCTGCTGCACAGGAAGATTATCCTACAAACCGCGAGGTTACACAGCGGCTTCAACAAATAGCTTCTTCTAAAGATGCGCAATTGATCTCCCTTACAAAAACCGAAGGAGGGCAGGATATTTGGGCTCTGCAACTTGGGAGGGGAGACCTGGAAAATAAACCTGCGATCGCCATCACCGGGGGAGTAGAGGGATATCACGTACTAAGCGTGGAACTGGCGCTGCAGGTGGCTCAGAGATTGCTGCGGGAGCATTCAGAATTACTGGATACCAATACATTTTATGTGTTTCCAAATATGTCACCCGATGCTTATTCACAGTACCACAGCAATTTTAAATATGAACGTCGTGGGAATGCAGCAGTTGTAGATAATGACAGGGATGGAGAAAAACGTGAAGATGGCTATGAAGACCTTAATAAGGATGGGTATATAACAGATATGCGCATTGAAAGCGCCACGGGAAATTATGTGGCTCATAAGGATTATCCGCAATTATTAGTAAAAGCTGAAGGCAATAGAAACGGAGAAAAAAGATTCCTTAAATATTCTGAAGGGATTGATAATGACAAGGACGGGGATTTTAATGAGGATCCTGCAGAAGGAATAGCTTTTAATAAAAGCCTTACCTATCAATTCCCGGCTTTTGAAGCTTACGCCGGGGAATTTCCGGTTTCTCAAAAGGAGAGCAGGGCTCTTCTTGATTATTTATTTGAACGATGGAATATCTTCGCTTTTGTGACTTTTGCACCCGAGAATAACCTGTCCTCACCTCTTAAATACAATAAAAGCGGGGCAGAAAAACGTGTGGTATCATCAATGTTGGAAAAAGATGTGGAGCTCAATAGAATGGTTTCTGAAATATACAATGAAACCATTTCCCAAAAAGCTTATAACCAGGACAACCAGGGAAGAGGAGGGGATTTCTTCCAGTGGGCATATTTCCATTTTGGCAGGCTAAGTTTTAGTACCCCGGGCTGGTGGGTTCCCGAAGTAAAGGCAAAAGAAGATTCAACACAAATCAAAAATGGGAAGCTAACTCCTGAAACTAATTTTCTCAACTGGGCAGAGCATGAAGGAATAAATGATGTATTTATCCCCTGGACAACTGTGAGCCATCCGGATTTCCCAAATCAAAACGTTGAGGTGGGAGGAATTAAGCCCTTTCTTATGACAAATCCTCCCTACAGCATGGTAGACAGCATAGCTATAAATCATACAAACTTCGTGGTAAAACTGGCAGAAATGAAGCCTGCTATAGAGTTTCATAATGTAAAGACAGAAAAATTAAGTGGTGGTCTCACCCGTATTACACTTGATGTCTTAAATAATTCTCCTTTGCCAACTCATTCAGAAATTGGAGAGCGTTCCAGATGGTTACAAAAGTTGCAAATCACCGTTAACAAGGATAAGAAAGATATCCTGGCAGGAAATACCATCAAGCTTTCAGAAAAACTTGGTGCCTATGAGAAGGAAACGGTTTCCTGGATCGTACGCGGCTCAGGTACGTTGGAGGTCAGGGCAGGAGCACCACATACAGGTTATGCTACAATGAATGTAAAACTTTAATTTTTAGAAGATGAATTTAAAGAATATAAGAACTACAGCAATTCTGGGAATTTTAAGTTTCTTGATGAACGTTAGCGTGATGCAGGGCCAGGAAAAATTCTTCCGCGCAATTGGGACTCCACATAAACCCGAAGTGCAGGTTAGCTGGAACAGGTATTATACCTACGAAGGCATAGTAGATATCATGCAAAAGATCGCAAAGGCCCATCCCGATCTTGCCAGGATGGAAAGCATTGGAAAATCCTATGAAGGAAAGGATATTTTTCTTTTAACCATTTCAGATTATAAAACCGGTGATCCCGATAAAAAACCGGCAATGTATATTGACGGGAATATACATTCCAATGAGATACAGGGGGCAGAATTTTCCCTTTACACAGCCTGGTATTTAACAGAGATGTTTGAAGAACTGGATTTTATTAAGGAACTGCTGGCAGATAAAACTTTTTACATAAATCCTACGATTAACCCCGATGCCCGCAATAATTTCATGAACGAGCCGAATACTCCGCATTCACCACGTTCGGGAATGCTGGTGCTGGATAACGACGGGGATGGGAAAGCAGGAGAAGACGGTTTTGATGATCTTAATGGAGATAATCACATTACCATGATGGTGAGGAAGTCTCCTACCGGGAGGTATATCAAAGACCCTATGGACCCAAGAAAGCTTATAAGAGTGGCCGCCGAGGAAAAAGGAGAATATGAAATGCTGGGCTATGAAGGAAAGGACACAGATGGAGATGGCGAGGTAAATGAGGATGGGATAGGATATTACGACCCTAACCGCGACTGGGGCTGGAAATGGCAGCCGGATTATATTCAACGTGGAGCCTATAAATATCCCTTCAGTCTTCCTGAGAATAGGGCGGTAATGGAATTCGTAATGAAGCACCCCAATATTGCAGGTGCACAAAGTTATCACAACTACGGCGGGATGATCCTGCGCGGCCCCGGAGCAGAGGAGGATAAGGATACCTATAATGCAGAGGATGTGAAGATCTACGATGCTATTGGAAAAAAAGGTGAGGAACTTATTCCCGGCTACAGGTACCTGGTGGTTTATAAGGACCTCTACTCGGTTTTTGGAGGGGAACTGGATTGGTTTTACGGAGGAAGAGGTATTTATACATATACTAATGAGCTTATGGTGTCCTATCTTTATTTCAACAAGAACGCGGGCCGCGGCAACCAGGATGAGGAAATGGATGTGGATAAGTTCCTAACCTTTGGAGATGCGTTTGCGCCCTGGGAGGAATATGACCATCCACAATACGGAAAGATTGAAATTGGCGGATTTAAAAAGAACTTCGGTAGGGCTCACCCGGGATTCCTGCTGGAGCAGGATGCCCACAGGAATATGGCTTTCACCATCTATCATGCTTTTCACACTCCCAAATTGAGTATTACAGATGTGAAGGAGGAAAACATTGGAGGGGGATTAAAGCAAATTACCGCTACCATTTACAATGAGAGACTTATGCCAACTCACTCCAGCCAGGATTTGAAATACAAAATAGAGAGACCGGATTTTGTTACGATTTCCGGAGCCAGGGTCGTAACAGGGATGGTAGTGAATGACGAGGATTTTAATAAGGTAGAAGAACAAAAACACAATCCTGAAACGATCAAAGTAGCAAACATCCCGGGAATGCAAGCAGTAAAGGTGCGTTGGATAGTTTCCGGAAACGGAAAATACAGGATCAATGTAGATTCTGCCAAAGGAGGAACGGCTGAGTGGAGAGGATGATTGGGTTAGAACCAGGAGCCAGGAAACAAGAATCAAGAAGCAAGAACCAAGAGACAAGAGACAAGAGACAAGACTGGGTTATAAAAAGAAGCTAGAGTCTAGAGTCTGGACCTGTTATTTTGGAATTGAGAGAAGAGATCAATTAATTAAATAGAAAAAGCCCCGCTGTGACCGGGGCTTTTTTATTGGGAGGCAGAGGCTTTTCCTCGGGTTTCCGAAATCTTTCTGCTATAGTACCAGTTCATAACAATGAAAGGGATCTTCGCTTTGTTTGGGAAAAAAGATATTCCCCAGGCGTTTGTAGCCCCTGCTTTCATAAAATCTATGGTTTCTTTTGTTCTGGCTGAAGGTGTCCAGTCTTACTGAATCATAATTATTCCGGCGGGCGAAATCTTCGGCAAAATCCATAAGACTTTGGCCATAGCCCTGTCCCCAAACCCCTGGGTGAGTTGCCAGCCTGTGAATGTAAAGGTTGTTGCCGCTTTGGGTTAACCACTCAATTGGAATATATTCTTCATCCATATGAGCTGTAAGGACAACGATGCCCAGAATTTCCTTTTTCTCTTCCAGTACATACAGTTCTTCTTTATCAATATCGGCTGCCAGTTTTTCGCGGGAAGGATAATGCTCATTCCATTGAAAGATCCCTTTTTCCTTCATAGCCACGGCACAATCTTCGGTCAGTTTTTTTATTTCCTGGAGGTCTTCCTTAGTAGCGATCCTTATTTTCATGTGGGAAATTTGTTTAATCTCTGTGAGATAATATTGGATTTAAAAACAAAAAACCACCCTTAAAAAGAGTGGTTTTGTGGAGAATATCGGAGTCGAACCGATGACCTTTTGGCTGCCAGCCAAACGCTCTAGCCAGCTGAGCTAATCCCCCTTGAAGGGCCAAAGGTAAAACAAAATTTTAAATGTGTAAAATCTTATTTTCTTTTTTAAAAGCGATGCTATTTCATCTCTGCCTTAAGTTGTTCTTTGTCTTTTTTCAAAAATTTCACCGTCCTCTCCAACACATATTGGAATTCTTTAGGAAATTCTTCCTGCTCCCAGGGATGGGAGAGTCCATACACATGATCTGCACTTTCCACCAGCAGAAGGTCGGGGAAGGGGCTCCATTCAAACAACTGGCCTGAATCACTAATTGGTACAGATGTGTCATTGCTGCCGTGAACAATGAGATGCGGAATTTCGAGCTCTTTTGCAGCCCTGGAAATATCCAGCCTTTCTTCATTTTCCTGGAAATTGGTATAAAATTGAAAATGGTGTGGCAGCTTCTGGCCTGTACGTGTGTTGACGATATAGCTTACCCCTTTCTCACGCCATTTTTCAAGCTCTTTTTCCTCCGGGAAACGCGAGGCAAAATCACTTACAGAAGATAATGTTACCAGCCGGGTGATCCTTTTATCTTCCGAAGCTTTTATTGTGGCAATGCCTCCTCCACGTGAATGGCCTATCACATTTAAATTAGCGACATCCAGCTGGACCGCATGTTCAAAGTCTGGCAGTAATATCCAGTCTATAATACTTTGCAGGTCATCCAGTTCCTTGATGTAATTATTGTCTCCAAAGGCTTCAATATCCCGAAATTCCAAAGGATCATCTGGAGTAATGCCGTTATGGGAAAAATTAAATTTCAGGAAGAAAAAACCTTCCCTTGCAAAATATTCCCCCATTTTTTCCCAGGCTCCCCAGTCTTTAAATCCCTTATATCCATGACAAAAAAGAATTACCTGCTTTGGTTTGTCATCCTCCCTGAAAATTAGGTCTGTAAGCACAGGTTTGCCATGTTTGCCTTCTATTTGTAAATTCTTCTTTTTAGTAAGTTCCATATGCATTTTTTATTTCTTTTTCAAGAAACGGAATTTTAGGGTCACAGATCTCCTTTATGAGGTACTTTAACTGTACTTTAAAGTTTTCCAGGACCTCAGGATCAATATTGTAATTCTTGTTGCGGTCGCGGCTGTGTTCTTTTTTTGCAAATTTGAGGAAACCCTGTTTCAGGTTTTTAAAGGAGATCACGCCTGCTTCGACCTGTGGCCCGCCACTCCTGTTTTCCAGCAGCATGGTGGCATACATAAGCACCTGGAAAGGTTTAGAGAACTTGTCGTAATCTGTGATTATATCATCCCAGTTGCATATTTCAAGTTGTGGTTGCTCTACTTTACCAGTTTTATAATCTATTATACGCAGGACATCATTATGAATATCAACTCTATCCACATTGCCCCTAATATTCACAGGGAAATCAAGTTCTGGGATATCAAGGGAGGTGCTAAGATTGGCTTCTACTTCCTTAATAAAAACTTCACTTCCACCCTGCAGGGCGTTGCTTTCCATTTTAAGAAAATTGAGGACATATCTTCTGGCGACCTCAAAAATTAGTAGATTCTTACCTTTAGAAAGTGGGGCACTGCTATATTCCAGTGTAAATTGCCTTTTAACCTCTGCAGTAGTTGCTTTTCTAAATGCTTCAATATCCTCCAGTGTTAATTGTTTATCTTTTAACTGGCCATAGAATTCTTCCAGGGTTTTATGAACTACGGTTCCCAGGGTATTGAATGCCACTGTTTCCTCGACTTCCTCTTTATCCCTTATTTTTAGGATGTATTGTAAGTAAAAATCCAGTGGGTTCCTTATATAAGTTGTTAAGGCGGAAGGAGAGAAACCCCTTCCTGCAATTTCCCTTATCATCTCCATTACCTCCGGGGTTTTTTCGACTTCCTGTAGTTGATCCTGCGTGTGTTTGACCTTTGGGGTTATAACAGTAGTGGAAATCTTATGCCTCATTTGTTTTTCGAGTTCCAGCTGTAACAGGAACCTGCTTTTCTCACCTCCCATGCTTCCTTCAGTATCTGTATTATGCAGGAGATACACTTTTTTAGCCCTTTGAAGTAGATGATAAAAATGGTAGGTGTAAACAGCATCTTTTTCCTTATAAGTAGGAAGGCCAAAAGTTTTCTTTAGTTCAAAAGGGATAAACGAATTATTGCTTTTTCCTGCTGGAAGCGTTCCCTCATCTACCGAGGTTAGGATAACTGTCTCAAAATCAAGAACCCTGGATTCCAGCATTCCCATTAACTGCAGACCCTGAAAGGGTTTTCCCTGGAAATCCAGTGCGTGCAGGCTGCTTATTTCGTTATAGAAGTGGTGCAGTGCATTAATAGATTTGATATGCGGATATTTCTTAAGCAATTCCTCTAGCTGAAGGGCAACCTGCCGGTATCGATATAAGAATTCCAGGTTAAGGGCGTCTTGCTCTTCATTTAAGCTTTCCTTTATGTGAGATATCAATAACAAAATATTCTCAATGGCTTGCCGTGGAGGAGGGCTGGAGGATGGAAAAATGAGTTTTACTGCCTCAGGAACAGGATCTCTGAATAGTTGCTGGATTTGCTGTGGCGATAGATAGAGCAGGTTCTCATTCTTAATGGCGGCTATAACTTTTCTACACCTGTCCCTGCTTATTCTCTGGATAATTGGATTACTTAGCACACTTATCACATCCTTATAATAATACCTGCCATCTTCATTTTTAAAGAATTCAAACATCTTCTCAAATAACAGGGAGAAGTTGCTGTACTTTAAAGGATAACCCATAGTAATGTTAAGTGCAGGAATATTGTTGGGGATGGAATTAAGGACAGGTAATAATAATGTTTCATCCCCCAGGACGAGGGCTGTATTATCAAGATCTCCCGGAGGTAAGCTCTCCAATAGTTCTCCTACATATTTGGCCTGGCCTATTTGCTTGGGAATGCCAATGATCTCAATCTCTTTTTCAAGAGAATAGTTGTTGGAAAGGATCTCAAACCTGTTTTTATCATAATAAGGCCAGGTAGCGGCATACTCCCTTAAAAATAGCCCTGCATCGTGTTCTTTATCCCTAAAATGTACCTCATCTAAATCCCAATATACCCTGGCGCCTTTTTCCAGCATTGTTTGAAAGATCCTTTGTTCTGCATTATTAAGGGCATTGAATCCTACAAAGACATGGGCTGTAGCATTTTCCCCGGCAAACTCTGCTATTTTTTCTGCTGCCTCCCGGTAAACCATCCCCTGGTAGCCCACTGCATTTTGAATAAGGTTCTTTTGGAGGTCCCGGTAGTAAACTGGTAACTTCTTCCAGAAGGCGAGGTAGTTCTTTACTATATCTGTTTTCTCTTTTGCAAGGGACCAATGGGTAATATCCTGTATATCGGCTAAATAATTAAAGATCTTTTCCTGTGGGATGAGGTATCTGTCTATTTCATTAAAATCATGAATGAGGGTTTGTGCCCAGGAACTAAAATTTTCAAATTCCTCTGTCTCCTCAGCAGGGGTGCAATTTTTATATACAGAATAAAATTCAAAGAGAGTGGTGGTGTTATCTACGGTAGCCAGTCCTGAGACCTGTTCAGTGAACTCTTCAATACTTATAATAGCCGGGGAAAATTCCGGTTTTATAATCTGGCTGGAGATCTCCCTGCGCAAAAATGCTCCAGCACGTTTGCTTGGCAGTATAAAGGTGAGGTTTGATAATGAATCATTAGTTTTTAAAAGGTCCTTGATTACGGTGGTGAGGAAAGATGTCATTAGGTAAAAATAAAAAACGCCCCGATCAATCGGGGCGTTTTCACTTAAATTTTATGAGAAACTATTTCCTAGTTATTACCAGTTCTGGTAGTATCTGTTTGAGTCTCATTACTACGGTCTCTCATTTCTTTGTCTTTATCCAAAGAGATCTCAACACGTCTGTTTTCCTGTCTTCCCTGTGAAGTATTGTTGGAAGCTATAGGTCTTGACTCTCCATAACCTTCAGAAGTCAATCTGTTGGCAGGAACCCCTTTAGAGACAAGGAATTCTCTTACAGAAGCTGCACGCTCTTTAGAAAGTTGCAGGTTATATTGATCGCTTCCTGTGCTGTCTGTATGTCCTTCAATGTGGAATACAGTATTGTCATATTCAGCCATTATATCAGCGATAGATTCAAGAGCTTCTTCAGACTCAGATCTAATGGTCGCTTTATTAAGGTCAAACAATACAGTCTTGGAATATTCGTTCAATTCAGAAACCACCTCAGCAGTTGGCTCTGGACACCCGTTGTTTTCAACAGTTCCCGGAGTATCTGGACACTCATCATCTTTATCTAATACACCATCACCGTCACGGTCTTCATAAGGACATCCGTTGTTTTCAGCCGGACCTGCCTCATTAGGACATTCGTCTTTGTTATCTGGCACACCGTCACCGTCAGAATCTGGACATCCGTTAAATTCAGCCGTTCCAGCTTCGTTAGGACATTCATCCTGTGGATCTGGGATTCCATCACCATCGGTATCAGGACATCCGTCGAATTCGATCATACCAGGAGTGTTAGGACAGGCATCAAGGTGATCTGGCACGCCGTCACCATCAGAATCTGGACAACCGTTAAATTCAGGTAATCCCGGAGTTTCAGGACATTCATCATCCTTGTCATAAATTCCATCCCCATCGGTATCCATACCACCAAAGATGAATTTTAGACCTGCACTATGTTGAAAATGAGGAAATGCCTCATCTTTAAACGCATGCTTGTAAGTTGATTGAAGGCTAAGGGCCACATTGTCTGTGAACCAAAAACTTAATCCTGCTGAACCGTTTAATGTAGCGGCACCTTCACTATCTAGCCAGGTGTAACCACCACCAATACCAATATTTGGATCTAACCAACCGTCATTCAATAAAGCTCTTAGGCTATACTTTATAGTACCGTCCAGAGCATAATATGAAAGGTCATTAAGGCTTTCTTCCCCAAATTTACTTATTTGATTAACAGAACCTGCAGCCTCAAATACCAAACCACTACCTATGTAACGGCCAACAGATATTCTTGAAACAGCCGGTAGAATATTCCAGTGGTCTGCAGCATTGAAATATTGATCAAACCATCCTCCGGCAGGAGCGTCTTCTCCTGTTGGGTAAAGGTCAACCGCATTTACGCCAATTCCTATGGCCCAAGGGTTATTTTCATCCTGCGCCTGTACAGCACTAAAGCTGAGCACAAGTAATGAAGCTAATAAAAATCTGCTAAGATGTTTCATATTTGTTAATTTAGTTTTAAGTGTTAATTCAAGCAAAAGTATGCGGTAAATCAATATTAACAAAGCTAAAAATAATAAAGTTTTCTTAATTAAGCCGCAAATGCTGCACATTAAAAGGGCTTGTTAAGCCTTTGTACTTGTGAGTTTTACAATTAAACTTCCATTTATTATGATTTACAAAAAAGCAAAATATATACTTATTAAATATCAATTTTGTAAATTTTTAACAAATAATTAATCCGGGTTTTAGCCTATAACTTTGAGCTCCCGGCCAACTTTTTTGAAAGCTTCTATAGCTTTATCCAAATGTTCTTTTTCGTGAGCTGCAGATAGCTGTACCCGTATCCTGGCCTTGCCTTTAGGGACAACCGGGTAAAAGAAACCAATGACATATATACCTTCCTCCAGGAGCATATCTGCCATATCCTGTGATAGTTGTGCGTCATATAGCATCACCGGAACAATTGCCGATTCCCCGTCTATAATGTCGAATCCCGCAGCTTTCATTTCCTTCTTAAAATAAGCAGTGTTTTCATGCAATTTGTCTCTTAAAGAGGTGTCTTTCTTTAACATGTCAAACACCTTGATGGAAGCTCCCACAATTGCGGGGGCAAGGGAGTTTGAGAACAAATATGGTCGGGATCGCTGGCGAAGGATCTCAATGATCTCCTTTTTTGCTGTGGTATACCCCCCCATTGCACCGCCCAGGGCTTTCCCCAGGGTCCCGGTAATTATATCAACTCTTCCAAGGACATTCTTTTCCTCCAGTGTTCCTATTCCACTTTCACCAATGAACCCGGTCGCATGACATTCATCTATCATTACCATTGCATCATATTGCTCTGCCAGGTCACAAATTTTATCCAGGGGAGCCAGAAGGCCATCCATGGAAAAGACCCCATCTGTAACTATGATCTTAAATCTTGCACCTTTCTCGTTGGCAGCTTTAAGCTGGGCCTCCAGGTCTTCCATGTTACCATTTTCATAACGGTATCTTGCAGCTTTACAAAGTCTAACCCCATCTATTATAGAGGCATGGTTAAGGGAGTCGCTTATGATAGCATCCTCTGCTGTGAGTAAGGGTTCAAACACCCCGCCATTGGCATCAAAGGCTGCGGCATATAATATAGTATCCTCTGTACCATAAAAATCGGCAATTTTTGCTTCCAGTTCTTTGTGAATATCCTGGGTCCCGCATATAAACCGAACGCTGGACATTCCAAAACCATGGGAGTCAAGCGTATCCTTGGCAGCCTGGATGACCTCGGGATGAGAGGAAAGCCCCAGATAGTTATTAGCACAAAAATTTATTACCTCCTGTCCTGTGGATATTTTAATCACGGCATCCTGTGGGGAGGTTATGATCCTTTCTTTTTTATAAAGGCCGTTGGCCTTAATTTCTTCTAATTCCTTTTGTAATTGGTCTTTTATTGCTCCGTACATATTTTTCAGTTTTTACAAAATTAAACATCTTTTATACAATGCTAAGGCTTACTTCCTCATTAATATATATGAGGATCTTTTTTTCCACCTCATATCCCATAGATTCCAGTGTTCCGGCATATTGCTGCATTTGCTCCCGGTGCTGGGGCTGGAGTTTGCCTGTTTTATAATCAAGTATAGTTACTCTGTTGCCTTCAAAATTGAGCCTGTCTGGCCTCAGGACCTCCCCTCCCGGACTTATAATATCCCTTTCTCTCTTCACAATTGCATCCTCTCTAAAATAAGTGGCCAACTGGGGATGCGTGACTACCTGTGACAAAAGTTCTTTCATTTGAGTCTGTGTGGCGGGATCCTTCTCCTCCTTTTTTAGAAATTTCTCCATGGCGGGACCAATATCCTTAGTGGTATCGGTTTCTGAAAGTATATTGTGAACGAGATTACCCGTATTGACAGCAGTCTCCCTGTTGGACCCCCACATGCTTCCGGTATGCGTTACGATCCTGACTACTTCATTTTGTGTAGAGGAACTAATATATGTTTTAGGGTTAACCGCATCTATGATCTCAATCTCCGCTACCTTGTATTCAGTACTTCCAAAGTAATAGGAGGAGCTATCTGTCCACAATCCCCGGGATTTTAGATAACCTATGAGAAGACCCGAAACCCTGTCCTCATATTCCTGCCCTTTTTTAAGGTCAAGGGAGGAGATAATATATAAATGCCTGGATGCCCTTGTAAAGGCAACATACAGGATATTAATGGCATCAAATTCTGTTTGTGACACCAATTCTTGATAAGCATTTTCCTCGAATTCACCCCAATTGAGCATTTTAGACGATGCCTTAAAATAGCTAAACGGGATCTCTGCCAGGTCCTCGGGCAGTGGAAGCCATAGCGACTCCTTGCTTATGTCCCGTATCTTAGTATTGGCAAATGGATATATGACCACCGGGAATTCTAAACCCTTTGATTTATGAATAGTCATTATTTGGATCGCATTGCCGGTTTTAGGAACAGATATGCTTAGCCTTTCACGCTCCTGCTCCCAATATTCCAGGAATTGGGTAATACTCACGGGGGAACCGGTGGTTTTTTCAAAAACAAAATCAAGATAGAATTGAATATAGGCGTTTGAACCCTCAACAAGGGAAAAACTTCTTAAGATATATTCTGCCGCTTCAAAAATTGACAACTCTCTAATTTGCGACAAATTAAAATATAAGTCATAATCCTCCAGCCAGTTGAAAAATTCAGTTTCATCCAGCTCCAGGCTGGTTGAAATAAGACGATGGCCGTCATCAACATCCAATTTTTCAACAAGAAATTTTAAAACTTTCCATTTGAGTTGTTTGTCTTCCGGATTTAAGGAGAATTCCAGAAGTGTGTTTATAAAAATCACTTCTGGGGAATTTGACACTAAAAGAGATTCCGAAGAAACAATAGTGAGGCCCTTTTCGCTTAAAAAATTTGCTATAGTAAAACTCTGGTTCCTTGTCCTTGTGAGAATGCAAATGTCACTTTTTGGCACTTTCTTTTCTTCCAGCTCCTGTATGATCTCAAAAACCCTTTCAGGTTGCATTTCTTTTTCCTGTTCAGAATTTTCAGTTTCGAGGAAATCTATTTGCACATAGCCGGGATTTTCTTTTTTAGCCTTTTGACCACTTGCCTTAAAGAGTTCACGGTAATCCTGTTTTTCAAACTTTTCAGCCAGGAAACTAAAAAAAGAATTGTTGAATTCCACAATCTCCCTGGAGCTTCTGTAATTATATGGCAAATTTGTTACTTCTTTTTCAACGTTAAAAGGATTTGAATCTCCATAAAGGTCAATGAATTGCTCTGCCTTTCCTCCCCTGAACCTGTAAATGGACTGCTTGGCATCGCCTACCAATGTTAAGCAGGCCGGTTCACTATTTCCTGAAAAAGCTGAAAGGGCGTGGTCTATTAAGGGAGTGATATTGGTCCATTGCATTTGGGAGGTGTCTTGAAATTCATCTATAAAGTAGTTGCGATAGCGTTCTCCAAGACGTTCATAAATGAAAGGTGCCGGTTGATCCTTCACCTGTGCTGCAATAGTTGGGTTGAAGTCTGAGATCAAAACAAGGGATCGTTCCCTCTTTATGTGTTCCATCTCGCTTGCAATTTCGCTTAACAGGGAAAGTGGGGTTATGGTAAAAAATAGCTCCCGCAGGTATTCCCGCCTTATGATGGCTGTTTTGGAGGAGTCGAATAAAAGCGCAATTTCCTGTTGTCTGTCGTCCAGGATGTCTTTTTTATCCTGAGGGACACTTGCGGCATAAAGCCTATCTGTGGCAATATTTTCCTGCCAGTTTGCCGTGAAATTAACTTTATAATCCCCCGATTTTAGTTTGCTGAAGTATGAAAACACATACCCACCTTTAAAATCCTTTTTTGAGAGATTTCCTTCCTCTACTATGGTAAAAAAATGATTGGCAATAGTGGCAATATTTTCCTCTGAAGTTTTTATAAGGGATTTTACTCTGTCTGAAAATTTCCTGTAGTCCTCCAGGCTTTTCTCTTTTAAGAACTTTAGATGTTTTTGATTGCCTTCATTCAACAGGATCTTTGCGAATTTATTAAGGTCTTTTGTGATATCCCAGCTTTTATCCTCATCGGTCTTTGTAAGGGTGAAATTAACCAGCACCCTAGTAAGTTCCCTGTCTTCTCCCGCCCTGTTGATCACCCTGTCCACAGCCTCCTGCAGTATTTGTTGCGTGTTCATTTCAACCTCAAAATTTACCGGGATACCAAGATCCTTGGCGAAGGTCCTTATGATCTTATGGGTGAACCTGTCTATGGTAGAAATATCAAAAGATGCATAATTATGCAAAATGCTTTTAAGGATCTTCCCGGCTTTCACACTTATCTCCTTATCGGTTTGCCCGGTTTCCTTAACCAGATCATCCAGGAGGTTTTGATAGGAGGGCTGGCAGGTATCCCTTGAAAGGGCATATAGGGCAGCTATTACCCGGGTTTTCATTTCAGCAACAGCTTTGTTGGTGAAGGTGATCGCCAGGATATTCCGGTATGCATCCTGCTGGCTGCTGCGCAACAGTAAAAGCAGGTAATCCCTCACCAGGGTGTATGTCTTTCCAGACCCGGCTGAAGCGTTATATATTCTGAATAAATTTGGTGTTTGCAAATTATTGGAATGGTTTAGATTGAAGGAAAATCCATGATAGTTCTAAATATCAAAATTAAAGCAAAGAAAAAGCAATCTTTAAGGTTTTTATAACAGTTTAATATTTTTAATAATAGGCTTAATGCCTAATTTTGAAACAATGATCATATTATAACTAAAAAATTAATAATTATGGCTTTTGAATTACCAAAACTAAAATATGCGTTTGACGCATTGGAACCACATATTGATGCAAAGACCATGGAAGTTCACCATGATAAACATCACGCCGGGTACACCTCAAAGTTGAATGCTGCCATTGAAGGAACAGATAACGAAGGGAAGACAATAGAAAACATTCTTAAAAATTTAGATAAATCAAATTCTGCCGTTCGTAATAATGGCGGGGGATACTATAATCATAACTTGTTCTGGGAGATCATGTCTCCAGATGGAGGTGGCAAGCCAGAAGGTGAATTGGCCCAGGCAATAGATTCAGCTTTTGGATCTTTCGAGGCTTTTAAAGATGAATTTTCAAATGCAGCAGCCACTCAATTTGGATCTGGCTGGGCATGGTTATGTGTTCATGAAGGTGGTAAGGTGGAGATTTGTTCTACTCCCAACCAGGATAATCCTTTAATGCCAGGAGTTGGATGTGGAGGTACTCCTATCCTTGGACTGGATGTATGGGAACATGCCTACTACTTAAAATACCAAAACAAAAGACCTGAATATATTGATGCCTTTTTTAACGTGATCAACTGGAAAGAAGTTTCTACACGCTATGCACAGGCGAAATAGATTATTATTTTGAAAAAGGAAAAAAGGTTGCCTGGAGAGGCAGCCTTTTTTTATGGTATAAACTTAGTCACCATTAAACGTTATAAGTAGTTCTACCTAAATGAAAAACATGCAAATGGAAAAATTTACCAACATTTCGCTCAAATTTCATCTGCCAAGGATATTCAGAAATTTTTTCGAAGGTTGACTTCCCTGTCTAAATAGTGGTTTCCAATCTTTTTACGAAGTAAAATTAGAGTTTTTTATCTCTTCTCTCTTCTCTCTTCTCTCTTCTCTCTTCTTGTCTCTTGGTTCTTGCCTCTTGGTTCTTGCCTCCTGGTTCTTGTTTCTTGCCTCTTGTTTCTAAAAAACATTTCACGACAAGACATAAAAAAAGGCGGATGTAAGAATCCACCTTTTTTTGCCCCAAATCTACCATGAACTTAACCTACTTATGCTATGGCTTTGCTAATATACAGCTTTAGGTAGGCTGCACAAACACTTTTAGACCAAGTACCCGGAAATTAGTTGAAATGCAGTTTTTTACAAATTAAAATTTTCTTTTGTAAGAAGCCGACTAATAAGCACGGTCTTTATTTCCTTCATAGAAGTTTATAAAAGCCCTGTTAACCACCCTGTTACCTCCAAAAGTTGGATAGTCCCCGGTAAAATACCAGTCACCCAGATTCTTTGGACAGGCCTTATGAAGGTTATCTACTGTTTGATAGATGATCTTTACCTTGGTCTTTACCTCCGGCTCGCTTAGGAGCTCAGAAATTTTATCAGATATCTGCTGGTCTGTAAATGGTTCATAGATCTCCTTTACGAAATTTTGAACATCTACATCATCCAGGTCTACCTGTTTTTTGCATTTCTCATATACTTCATCTACGATATGATATTGGTTGTTGTCTTTAAGAAGCTCTAATGTGGCTCTAAAAGCTACCAGGTCTTCCAGCCTTGCCATATCTATCCCATAACAATCAGGAAATCTAATTTGCGGGGCAGAGGAAACAACCACCAGCTGTTTTGGATTTAACCTGTCCAGCATTTTAATGATACTCTTTTTAAGAGTGGTTCCTCGTACAATACTATCGTCTATGATAACCAGATTGTCTGTTTGTTTAACCACCCCGTAAGTGACATCATACACGTGAGCTACCAGGTCATCCCTGCTGCTGTCTTCGGTAATAAAGGTCCTTAACTTAACATCCTTGATCGCGATTTTCTCTGTACGGAGTTTGTATTCCAATATCTCCTGCAGGCGGGCATCTGTTAGAGTTTCCTTTTCTGCCAGGATAGTCTGGTTCTTCTGCCTGTTAAGCTCGTCCTGTGCAGCCTCTACCATTCCATAAAAGGAAGTTTCAGCAGTATTAGGTATATAGGAAAATACGGTATTAATGGTGTCGTGATCAATAGATTTAAGCACCTCTGGCATGAGAAGCCGACCAAGCATCTTCCTTTCCTTATAGATCTCGGCATCACTTCCTCGCGAGAAATAGATTCTTTCAAAGGAGCAGGCTTTACGCTCCAGTGGCTCCAGGATTTGTTTTATTGCAACCTCCCCGCTTTTTTTGGTAATAATAGCGTGGCCGGGAGGAAGTTCCTGTACATCCTCAAAGTTTACATTAAACACGGTTTGTATTACAGGTCTTTCCGAAGCTACCACGACAACCTCATCATCCTTATAATAATATGCTGGCCTAATCCCTGCGGGATCTCTAAGTACAAAGGAGTCGCCGTGGCCCAGCAAACCGGCCATAGCATATCCGCCGTCCCAATTCTTGGCACTTTTGCGTAAAATTTTGGCAACATTAAGCCGTTCTGCGATCACAGGCGAAGCTTCTACTTTGGTAAAACCTTCTTTTTTTAATTTTTTATAAAGTTTCCTAACCTCGTCATCAAGGAAATGTCCAATCTTCTCCATCACGGTAACAGTATCTGCCCGCTCTTTAGGGTGCTGTCCCAGTTCTACCAAATTATTGAATAGCTGGAATACATTGGTCATATTGAAATTTCCTGCAACAATAAGATTCCTGTGCATCCAGTTATTTTGCCGCAGGAAGGGGTGCACGCTTTCAATACTGTTCTTTCCAAATGTTCCATAGCGCACGTGACCAAGGAATAGCTCTCCAATATATGGGATGTGCTTTTTTTGAAGTGCAACATCATTGGCATATTCAGGATTTTCTGTGATCTCCTGGTTTATACGCTCGTTAATTTGGTTGAAGATATCTTGTATGGGTTGTGCTGCATTTGACCTTAAGCGGCTAATGTAACGATCTCCAGGGGCAGTATTGAGCTTAATACTCGCAAATCCCGCTCCATCCTGTCCGCGGTTATGCTGCTTTTCCATTAGGAGGTACATTTTATTTACCCCATAGAAGGCAGTACCATATTTTTCCTTGTAATATTCCAGCGGTTTAAGAAGCCGGATGAGTGCAATCCCGCACTCGTGTTTTAAAGCGTCACTCATATATTGGTTTATTTCGGCTTTAGGTATTTTAAGGTTTCTTAGTCACAAAAAAAGCCCTGAAATTACAGGGCTCTATTAGGAGAAAGTTTTATATCGAATTGTGTAAGACTTTTAAATTCCTGCATGCGCGAGTCTATTTCATCAAGATCCAGCTTTTCCATTCTCTCTGTGCCAAATTTTTCGACACAAAAAGAGGCAAGACCTGAACCGTAGATCACAGCATTCTTCATATTTTCAAAAGAGATATCTTCTGTTTGTGCAAGGTAACCTACAAAACCTCCTGCGAAGGTGTCTCCTGCTCCCGTTGGGTCAAATACATCTTCCAGTGGCAGCGCCGGGGCAAAGAATACTTTTTCCTTATGGAACAACAAGGCGCCGTGCTCCCCTTTTTTAATGACCACGTATTTAGGGCCCAATTCCTCGATTTTTCTGGCAGCTCTTACCAGGGAATGTTCCCCGGTTAGCTGTCTCGCTTCTTCATCATTTATAGTGATCACATCTACTTTTGCGATGACTTTCATAAGGTCATCCCACGTATTGTCCATCCAAAAGTTCATAGTGTCCAGGACAACTAATTTTGGGTTTTCTACCTGTTCCAGCACGCTTAATTGTACTAATGGGTGCAGGTTTCCAAGCATTACGATCTCGGCATCCTTATAACTCTCCGGAACTACAGGGTTAAAATCTGCAAGCACATTTAATTGTGTTTCCAGGGTGTCCCTGGTATTAAGGTCATTATGGTATTTGCCGCTCCAAAAGAAGGTCTTTCCTCCTTTTACTATCTCAATTCCGTCTATATTAATACCATTGCCGGTAAGAAGGTCAAGATGCTCTTGTGGGAAATCTTCCCCTACTATAGAGACTATCGCATTGTCTATATTAAAACGGGAAGATGACAGTCCAATATATGTTGCGGCACCACCCAGGATCTTATCGGTTTTACCAAAAGGGGTTTCAATTGCATCGAAGGCTACTGTGCCTACTATCAATAATTTACTCATAACAGGATTTCAATTTTGAGGTGCAAATATACATGATGTTTTACAAGGAATAGGGGAAATCACAAACTTTAAGGAGAATGGGTTTATTAATTTTGTTGCTCTTGAAAACCTTCGTCTATAAGTAGGCGTGGCTGTTTGGAAGCTGCGACTGCCAGGGTATCGCAGCGTTCATTTTGAGGATGATTATTATGTCCCCTTATCCATTTAAAATCGACCGTATGTTTCCTGTACTCGACCAGGAATTCCTTCCATAGGTCTGTGTTCTTGCGATCTTTAAAATTCTTTTTTTCCCAGCCAAAGATCCAGCCCTTGCTCACTGCGTCCACAACATATTTGGAATCTGTGAATACAACTGCCCTGGTTCCGGGATTTTTTAATTTCCGGAGGGCTTCTATAACAGCTAGGAGTTCCATCCTGTTATTGGTGGTGTGTTTAAATCCTTTTGAAAATTCCTTTTTGTATGGTTTTCCAACCCATTCCATAACGATCCCATAGCCGCCTGGCCCGGGATTGCCTCTTGCAGCCCCATCTGTATAAATATGTACCATAGGATCATTCACCTTTTTGCTGCTTGAGGAGATCTTCTATTACCAGCGGGAAATGTTCATATTCCAGCTCATGGATCTTCCCGGCCAGATGGGAGGCGGTCATATTGTCATCAACAGGAATAGTAGCCTGGAAAATTGTTTTGCCTTCATCATATTTTTCATTCACAAAATGAATGGTAATGCCTGTTTCTACCTCCTTCTGGTCAATTACTGCCTTATGTACAGCATCACCAAACATTCCCTTACCACCAAATTTTGGCAAGAGGGCAGGGTGGAGGTTAATGACCCTGTTCGGAAATTTTTTGAGGATCTTGTTTGGGAAAAGCCATAGAAACCCTGCCAGAACAATGAGATTTGGATTCAGGTCTTTTAGGACATTGAGCATCTCATTGGTCTCATAAAAGGATTCACGATCAAAATGAAGCGCTTTCACTCCCAGGTCGTGCGCTTTTTTGAGAACAGGGGCTTTTCTGTTATTGGAAAAAACGGCAATAACCTCTGCTGTTTGAGTGTTTTGGAAATATTTTATGATGTTTTCAGCATTGGTTCCGTTACCGGAGGCGAAGATCACAATTTTGGCTGGAGGCATAGAAAAGGGCGGTTCAAGGCGGAGTTAACAATAATTAAGACGTAAAAATAAAGGGTTTAAATGAAATTTACGTAAATTAGAACCACATTTTTAAACTAAAAACCGGTTTTAAAATAAAGTTTTTTATTTTTGCCACCTAATCAAAATTAAAATAGAATATTATGTCAGACATTGCATCAAGAGTAAAAGCGATTATCGTTGACAAATTGGGAGTTGACGAGAATGAAGTTGTAAACGAAGCCAGCTTCACCAACGACTTGGGCGCTGATTCATTAGACACTGTGGAATTAATCATGGAATTCGAGAAGGAATTTGATATCCAGATTCCAGACGACCAGGCAGAAAACATTGCTACAGTTGGTCAGGCAATTTCTTATATTGAAAACGCAAAATAAAAAGAAAAGCATTTTATGGAGTTAAAGCGAGTTGTAGTTACAGGCCTGGGAGCCTTGACACCTATTGGGAACAATGTTGAAGAATATTGGGATGGATTGGTGGCCGGTAAAAGTGGTTGTGCTCCTATAACCTATTTCGATTCTGAAAAATTCAAAACTAAATTCGCTTGTGAACTCAAAAACTTCGATGTTCTTGAATTTTTTGACCGCAAGGAGGCAAGGAAACTGGACAGGTTTGCCCAGTATGCCATAGTAGCTTCAGATGAGGCTATAAAAGACTCCGGTATAGATATGAATACCATCGATAAGTATCGTGTAGGTGTGATTTGGGGTGCGGGAATAGGAGGCCTGGAAACTTTTCAGGATGAAGTTACCAATTTTGCAAATGGTGACGGCACTCCCCGTTTCAATCCCTTTTTTATTCCAAAGATGATAGCAGATATTGCCCCGGGTAATATCTCTATTCGTCACGGTCTTATGGGTCCAAATTATACTACTGTTTCTGCTTGTGCATCAGCTGCAAACGCTATGATAGATGCTTTGAATTATATAAGGCTGGGTTACAGCGATATTATAATTTCAGGAGGATCTGAGGCTGCAGTGACCAAGGCCGGAATGGGCGGTTTCAACGCCATGCATGCCTTGTCTACCAGAAATGAAAGTCCTGAAACCGCTTCAAGACCTTTCGATGCTACCAGAGATGGATTTGTATTGGGAGAGGGAGCAGGGGCAATTGTCCTGGAAGAATATGAGCACGCAAAGGCTCGCGGAGCAAAAATATATGCTGAATTTATTGGCGGCGGGTTATCATCTGATGCATATCATATGACGGCTCCTCATCCCGAAGGAACCGGGGTTGTGGCAGTTATGAAAAACTGTTTGCAAAATGCCGGGATCAAACCTGAAGATGTAGATGCCATCAACACCCACGGTACCTCCACTCCTCTAGGGGATGTGGCAGAATTGAAGGCTATAAGCATTGTATTTGGAGAACATGCCAAAAATATTAATATCAATTCCACGAAATCCATGACTGGCCATTTACTTGGTGCAGCCGGTGCTGTTGAAGCTATCTCGGCTATTTTGTCAATGAAACATGGAATTGTACCTCCTACTATCAATCACGAACACAGGGATGAAAATATAGATCCTGAATTAAATCTTACCCTTAATAAGGCGCAGGAGCGGGATGTGAACGTGGTGATGAGTAATACTTTTGGTTTTGGAGGACATAATGCATGTGTGCTTTTCAAAAAATTCACTGAATAATCGCACATGAGTGTTATTCGAAAAATATTAAATTCCCGCTCTTCTAAAGACGGGAATTTTTTTATTGCTATGCATAAGATCCTTGGATTTAAACCAAAGGATGTTGCGCATTATCAAAAAGCCTTTACGCACCGGTCGCTCAACCAAAAGGATAAACAGGGGAATGCGGTTAATTTTGAAAGACTCGAATTCCTGGGTGACGCCATGCTTAGTGCAGTTATAGCCGGCTATTTGTTTAAAACAGTTCCCGGCGGCAATGAAGGTTATCTTACCAAGATGCGATCCAAGGTCGTAAGCCGTAAACACTTAAACGAGCTGGGAAAGGACCTGGACCTAATTGATTTTGTTCAAACAAATATTCCCAAAGACCAATTTGGCGCTAATATTCATGGGAATTTATTTGAAGCCCTTATTGGAGCCATCTATTGGGACCGCGGATATAAATACTGCAAGCGTTTTATTTATGAGAGGGTCATCAATCCATATGTAGATATCGAACAGCTGGAGGGAAGGGTTATAAGCTACAAAAGCCTTCTTATTGAGTGGTGTCAAAAAACAAAGAAGAATTTTAATTTCGAGATTTATGATGACACCGGCAACGATGAGGTGAAACACTTTGCCGTAAAACTTAGAATTGAAGGAAGGGTCGTAGCCAAGGCCCGGGCTACCTCTAAAAAGAAGGCAGAGGAAAAAGCTTCAAAAAGAGCTTTTTATGCCCTTCAAAATCGAATAGAAGTAGAATAATAAATCACGGAATACTATAACGTTTTCGTAGATATATCCTAAAAATAGCCCTAAAAATATCATAATTTGGCAATCTTATTTTATCTTTATCACTAAAGATTAGATGTATGTTAGCCCATAAGTTAGTGTTGGAAGATGTGGAAGAAGATTATCATCTACTCGCCCTGCACAGCTCATTGGAAGAGTATAAATTAGCATTTTATCTCAATAAATTTCTCCAGTTCCAGTTAAAACGTGCTGCAGTAGATGTAGATTTTAATCACGGGGAAGTGCAGGCGCTGTATCCTTTATATTCTTTTAAACAACCTGAAAAGTACCGCGCTTTTCATCTCATAAAGAATAAATTCAAAGGGGAAGTAAAAAAGGTAATTAGCTCAGGTTCCCTTTTTGTTGAGGAAGAGGTTTCTCCTCAAATCACATATCTCATACCGGAATTTAAGGATGTGGATTATTTTCTTAAAGTAGAGGAGGATTTGGAGCCACGGGAGGTAAATGCACTGGTGGGAAAATTAGTTTCCATACCACATATTATCACAGCTTATACGGTTGATGTAGATCAACTTAAATCAAAAAATAATTTAATTTTAGAATAATGCCAGCAAACAAAAGAACGAAGATCGTAGCCACCTTAGGCCCTGCAACCAGCTCAAAATCTGTTTTAAAAGATATGATGGAGGAAGGGGTTAACGTGTTTAGGGTCAATTTTTCCCATGCCAACTATGATGATGTAAAGGAAAGGATCCAAATGATACGGGACCTAAATGAGGAATTTGGATACAGTGCTGCTATTCTTGCAGATCTTCAGGGCCCTAAGTTAAGGGTGGGAATAATGAAAGAGGAGGTTGTCGTAAATCCCGGTGACCAGATCATATTTGCTACAGGTAAGGAATTCAAGGGAACGGCTTCCAGGGTTTATATGAATTATGATCAATTTCCACAGGATGTGCAAAAAGGAGAGAGAATCTTACTTGATGATGGTAAATTGATATTTGAGATAGTAAGTACAAATAAAAAGGATGAGGTGGTAACCCGTGTTATACAGGGTGGTCCATTGAAATCAAAGAAAGGGGTAAACCTTCCAAATACAAATATCTCACTTCCTGCCCTCACCGAAAAGGATGTGCAGGATGCTATTTTTGCCTGTGAGCAAAAAGTGGACTGGATGGCACTATCCTTTGTGAGACATGAACATGATCTCATTGAACTGCAAAATCTTATTAAAGAACATAGCGACCATAAAATTCCTATCATCTCGAAGATCGAAAAACCTGAGGGGGTGCGAAATATAGATAAGATCGTAGCTTATTGTGATGGTTTAATGGTAGCAAGAGGAGACCTGGGAGTGGAGATCCCGGCACAGGAAGTGCCGCTTATTCAAAAGCAACTTGTACTAACCGCTAAAAAAGCCAGGATACCGGTTATCATAGCCACCCAAATGATGGAAACTATGATCACAAGCCTTACCCCAACCAGGGCAGAGGTTAATGACGTGGCAAACTCTGTAATGGATGGTGCAGATGCTGTAATGTTAAGCGGGGAAACCTCTGTTGGGAATTACCCTGTGCAGGTGATCCAGAAGATGACACAGATCATTAAGAGTGTGGAGAATTCACCGTTGATCAAGGTGCCTCATGACCCACCACATATTAGAACAAGGAGATATATTACAAAAGCCGTTTGTTATCACGCTGCTATTATGGCAAATGAGATCAAGGCCAAGGCTATTTGTACCTTGACAAACAGTGGGTATACCGCATTCCAGATATCTGCCTGGAGGCCAGAATCCAATATACTTGTTTTTACATCAAACAGGAGAATTCTTTCCCAGTTGAGTTTATTATGGGGAGTAAGGGCATTTTTCTATGATAAATATGCCAGTACCGATGAGACTATTGAAGACATAAATCAAATCGCACTGGAAAGTAAATATGTGGAGAAGGGAGATTTTGTAATTAATCTTGCAGCTATGCCTATTACAGATAAGGGTATGGTTAATACACTTCGGGTTTCTGAGATCCTTTAAATAGAATTTAATTGAATATTAAAGCCGGAAAATTACTTTTTCCGGCTTTTTCTTATTTAGAATTCAAACTTAAGTTGCACGGCAATCTCATCTTTCTTTTCAGGTTTTTCAGTATTAAGATTGGAAAGGGATATGCCTAATAATCTTACAGAATTCTTCATCTTTTCCTGGTATAGCAGTTCCCGGGCAGTCTCCAGGACAAGGTCCCTGGAAGATATATAGTAAGGCAGGGTCTTGCTGCGGGTATGAAGACTAAAATCACTGTATTTTATCTTTAAAGTGATTGTCTTTCCAGCTACTTTACTTTTTTGTAGCCGGCGTTCAATCTCTTCGGCAATATTAGATAGTCGTTCCAGCATAAAAATCTCAGAGGATATATTCTCATCAAACGTCCTTTCGGCACCAAGGGATTTTCTTATCCTGTTTGGTTTTACCTCACTAAGATGTATTCCCCGTACCACATTATAATAATGAGCTCCGCTCTTTCCAAAATGTTCAGTGAGAAATTCTTCACTCTTCTGCTTTAGGTCAAATCCTTTAAAGATTCCCAGCTGGTACATTTTCTCAGCAGTAACTTTTCCCACCCCATGAAACTTCCTTATTTGCAGATTTTCCAGAAATTCTTCTACTTCTTCGGGGTTGATGGTTTTTTGTCCATTTGGTTTATTGATATCGCTAGCGACCTTGGCAATAAATTTATTTATTGAAATTCCGGCTGAGGCATTTAGCCCTGTTTCCAATTTAATTTTCTCCCGTATTTCGCGCGCAATGAGGGTGGCACTGGGATGGCCTTTTTTATTTTGGGTGACATCAAGATATGCTTCATCCAGGGAAAGTGGCTCCACCAGGTCTGTGTACTCCAGAAATATAGCCCTTATTTTATTCGAGATTTGCCGGTACCTTTCAAAACGTGGTTTAACAAATATTAGGTGAGGACAATTTCTTTTAGCTATAATGCTGCTCATCGCACTGCGCACCCCAAATTCCCTGGCCTCATAACTTGCTGCAGCTACAACCCCGCGTTCCTCACTGCCCCCAACCGCTATGGCTTTTCCACGTAATTCAGGATTGTCCAGCTGCTCTACAGAGGCATAAAATGCATCCATATCAATATGAATGATCTTCCTCAAATAATTTTCTTCTCCCACCCTGTAAATTTAATAAAACTACTATTTAAAGAAATACAGCTTAGTATTTTAGTTATCGCAGGATACTTCGAATATTGCACGTAAAAAACTATCTTTAAACTATAGACGAAGTGGAAGTTAAGCTTTCATGTTCAAAAGGGGCAATTATGAAAACAGCAATCATACTTGGAGCAACAGGCCTTACCGGAGGAATTTTGCTTCAAAAATTACTTGAGGATCCTAATTATTCAAAGGTCAAACTTTTTTCCAGAAGCAGTGTAGCTGTTAAAGATAATAAGATCGAGGAGTACCTGATAGACCTTTTTAAGCTTGAAGACCAAAAACAGCTTTTCACAGGAGATGAAGTATATTGCTGTGTGGGAACTACAAAAGCCAAAACTCCCAATGAGGAAACCTATCGTAAGGTCGATTATGGTATACCGGTTGCTGCCGCAAAGCTGGCTGCTGAAAATAACATCCCTGTTTACACTGTAATTTCTGCCCTGGGTGCCAGCAGCGAAAGCAAGATCTTCTATAACAGGATCAAAGGTGAAATGGAAAAGGACATCCTGGAACAAAAGCTGCCAAATACTTATATCTTTCAGCCTTCCTTGATTGCAGGAGACCGTGTTGAAAGCCGAACAGGGGAGAATATAGCTAAAAAAGTCATGAAGGTTTTAAATCCTCTAATGATTGGTCCATTAAAAAAATACAGATCCATACAACCGGCGATAATAGCAGCAGCAATGATCAAGGTAGCAGGAGAGGGATATACAAAGACTTTTATCCCTTCCAATGAAATAAAAGAAATAGCAGGTAAGGAGGATTAAATATGATAGAGATTGAAAGAAAATTCCTTGTAAAATCCAATACGTACCGGCTAAAGGCTTTTCAGGAAACAAGAATTTCACAGGGTTTCCTCAATACGCATCCGGAACGTACAGTTCGTATAAGGATCATGGGATATGGAGCATTTATCACCATAAAAGGAAAGTCTTCCAGTGATGGCCTCCAAAGGTATGAATGGGAAAAAGAAATAGACGTTACAGATGCTGAGGACCTTCTAAAATTATGTGAACCCGGAATTATCGAAAAACAACGTTACCTGGTGAAACACGGAAAGCATATATTTGAAATAGATGAATTTTCAGGAGAAAATGATGGGCTGGTGGTTGCTGAAGTGGAGTTAAATCACCTTTCCGAAGAAATTGAACCGCCCGCCTGGCTTGGAGAGGAAGTCACGGGACAAACCAAATATTATAATTCTCAATTAATTAAAAATCCATATAGGAACTGGAAATAATGAATTCTTATGAAAAGATATATTCTGTTATCATTACTTGGTCTGGCAGCCTGTAATCAACCGGTCGAAAAAGTGCGGGGAGTTCCTGCACCTGCTGCAGTCGAAGTTCAAAAGCCCTCGATTGATGTACAGGCACAGGAACTACGCGATAAAGGCTATCAAACTTTTATGTACGGGGAGGGAGACTCCACGTATCTTATGCAGCAATATTATATTGTATTTCTTAAAGCAGGTAAAAACAGGTCTCAGGATTCTACAGAAGTTGCAAGGCTTCAAAAGGAACATCTTGCACACTTGAGCAGGATGTATGAGGAAGGATATTCCAGTCTTACCGGGCCCATGGGTGATGATGGAGAACTTCGCGGAATAGTTATTTACAACACTCCTACTCAAGAAGAAGCAGATAGCCTTGCCCGTCTTGACCCTATGGTAAAGGCAGGAAGACTTGAAGTGGAGGTTAAACCCTGGTGGACAGCTAAAGGAGGTAAGTTAAACTAAGTTAATTCCTTTTTAAGCAGCTAAAAGACTATTATCTTAAAATCAAAAAGATATGCAATTTCAAAACAGCAACAGCGAGGCCCGTGGGGTTATTACTGCCAAAGACAGGGATAAAGAAGCGGGAAAGATCAACTATTCAATTAGCGAGGAACAAAAGCTCACTATTGAACATACAGAAGTAGATCCCGATTACCAGGGGCAGGGGGTGGGAAAAAAGCTCGTAGACGAAGCTACCGATTTCGCCAGGAAAAATAATATGAAGATCATACCTAAGTGCCCTTATGCAAGAAAGATTATGGAGCGGGCAGATAAGTATAAGGATGTTCTGGCTTAACAAGGCCTTTTTTATAATCCTTGCCTGTATTGTCGTTTTTCCTGAAGGAAAGTATTGATCCTGTTCACAAGGGGGATACTTATAAAAATACTTGTCAAAGCATCTGTAACCCAATGGGCTCCTGCCCATAATCTTGAAAGTGGTGCGATAGAACCAAAGAGATAAAGGCCAATTTACAAGGCGGGTTGTCTTACCTGTGTAGCTAGTGCATATGCAGTGGTAAAAGACAAAATGGAATGACCAGAGGGAAAAGAGTAATATGAATTTTCCCTGCTTCCAGGTTTAAAGCTAAATTTCCCCTCTTCGCGCAAAGGCCTTGCCCGGCCTGTTATTATTTTAAGGATGGTTTGAAGAAGCCCTGCAGCAAGAGAGGATGTTATTAAAAGCGTCCCGGCTTTTCTAACTTCTTCATTTCTAAAGAAAAATCCATAAAGATAAAATCCTGCATTTATCATATAATGATTTTCAGGACTGCCGTAGTACCAGCCAAAATTCTTCAAGACCACGAGTGCAGTCTCACCCCGCCGCCTGAACCAGTTGCTTATCTCTTCATCGTACCGGTAAAGGGATAATATGGTGAACGCCATTGCAGCGAGAATTAATAGGTCTCTTGCTTTCAATTTGCGGGGACCCAGGTAAACATCCTTTATTCCAAGGAAAATACTTTTTGCATCATAGTTGAGAATTTTGAGGCCGGGTTGGGTTTTTCTATACGATGCCAAGGCCGTTTTCACCAGGAAGCCAGCAGTAAGAATCAAAATCGATTTTTTCAGTAATGGTAAAAAAGCCATTTTCTAAGGTTGAACCTTAAAATTAGGAATTACACCACATTCTTCTTAAAAAGTAGTGTTAACTCCTTCATCCTAAACCCTTATTTACTGCCATCCCCCACCTAGAGCCTGGTATAGCTCCACAACAGCATTTAACCTGTTAAATCGTGCATTTACAAGTTCGAGCTGGGAGTTGAGAGCATTTTCCCTGGCAGTCAGGACTTCGAGGTAATTGGCATAACCATAATTTAACAATTCCTCTGAAAAGGACATAGCCTGGTCGTAAGCATCAAATTCGTTATTCTTGATCTCAATAGTTTCAGTTGCCGCCTGGAAATTATAAAGAGCATCTGAGACCTCCCTGGAAGCTATGAGAAGGGAGCGTTGAAACTCAAGCAAGGCTATTTCCTGCCTTGCCTGTGAGGCTTCAAATTCAGTTCGTATTTGCCTGCGATTAAAAACCGGTTGAGCTATTGAAGCCGCGAGATTTGCAAAAAGCGAATTCACATTGAATAACTCTGCCAAATCCAGACTTTGAAAACCGCCGGCTGCAGTTAAGCTAAGTGAAGGATAAAAATTGCTGCGGGCAACATTTGTTAGTTCAAAGGCATTTCGCAGGTTATATTCTGCAGCAATTACATCTGGTCGGTTTCCCAACAACTCTCCCGGAACACCTGTGTGCAGGGGCGTATTGATCTCCTGTTGATCCAGGTTACTTCTTTCGATACTCCGTGGGGCATCTCCCAGGAGGATAGATAATGTGTTTTCCAATAAACGTAGCTGGTTTTCCAGCTGCACGACAACTGCCTGGGCCGTATACAACTGGGCTTCGGTTTGTTTCACTCCTACCTCTGTCACATTCCCTGCTTCTTTAAGAGCCCGGGTTATCTCGAGGCTATTTTCCCGGTTCCCCACCGTTTCCCGGGTTATTTTTATTTGTTCATCCAGGGCAAGGATCTGGTAATAAGTAGAGGCTATAGCAGCAATAAGCTCTGTCTTTACTGCCTGGTGTGCGGCAACACTTTGAAGGTAGGAGGCCTGGAAAGCCCTATCTGTACTGCGTATCCTTCCCCAAATATCTGCTTCCCAGGATAAATTTCCGGTTGCTTCATATTGGGTAATGGAGCCATCAAAGAGGCGTCCAAACTGGCTGTTCCTGGAGAGGATCTGGTGGTTGACTCCCGCTCCAAGGTTAAAAGTGGGAAAATATCCTGCACGGCCTTGTTTAACATAGGCCTCTGCCGCCTTGATTTGCTGCAGGGCTACCCTTATGTCTATATTATTTTCAAGACCTTCTTCAATATATGCCTGTAATACGGGATCCTGGAATAATTCCTTCCAGGAAACCAGCGCCATACTTAAACTATCTGCAGGCAATTGATCTGTTCTGTACGATTCCCGGACTTCTACCGTAGGCCTGTTATAATCTTTTGCCACAAAACATGATTGAAGCAAAAGAGATACACTAATTAAAAGGAAAAATTTTCTCATAGTTCTCACTCCTCATTTTTTTTTGCTGCAGGCTGTGGCGGCCCACTTACTTTTTCATGCAGGTATTGGAAAAGCATGTAGAGAATTGGAATAATAAATACCCCAATTACTGTCCCTGCCAAAAGTCCTCCAACAGCACCTGTTCCAATAGAACGATTACCCACGGCACCAACCCCACCGGCCAGCACCAAAGGCATTAATCCCAAAATGAAAGCGAAAGAGGTCATCAATATGGGTCGCAGCCTTACTTTTGCTGCATCAATGGCAGAATCTACAATACTCATCCCATCCCTCCTTCGTTGAATTCCAAATTCTACAATAAGGATTGCGTTTTTAGCCAGGAGCCCCAACAGCATTATAAGGGCTATCTGGAAAAAAATATTATTCTGAAGCCCGGTAAGCCAGGTGGTAACGAAGGCTCCCATAATTCCTATGGGAAGTGAAAGCAATACGGCAAAGGGAATTATATAGCTTTCATATTGGGCAGCCAGAAGGAAATAAACAAATAGAATACTTAAAAGGAAAATTGTCACCGCCTGTCCCCCCGCAGATATCTCTTCTCTTGTCAATCCCGAATATGCAATGTCAAAACCTTGCGGAAGTTCTTCTGCCAGCCTGTTCACATCACCAATGGCATCACCAGAACTAAATCCTGGTGCAGCAGATCCTGTGAGTTTTACAGCGTTAAAAAGGTTGAACCTGCTTACAGATTGCGGGCCGTAAACCCTTTCCAACGAAATAAACTGGTTAATGGGTGCCATCTCTCCACCCTCAGTTCTTACATACATCATATCCAGGCTTTGAGGGGTATTGCGATCTTCAGGTAGAGACTGGATGTAGACCCTGTACTGCTTTCCAAAGCGGCTAAAGTCTGCAGCGAATATGCCTCCAATATAGCCTTGCAACACACTTAGTATCTCGTTCACAGAGACTCCGCTCTGTTTTGCTCTGGCAATATCTATATCTATTTGGTATTGGGGGAATTCGGTATTAAAAGGATTATTTGCAAAAGCAATTGAATTTTGTGCTGAAAGAGCTCCGCTGAATTCGGTCGCTACCCGGTCAAGTTCACTAAATTCTCCCCCGGTACGATCCAGCAATTGCACTTCAAAACCTTCAGAAGCCCCAAAACCGGGAATACTTGGAGGCTGGAAGAAATTGATCGTGGCATCTGGTGCAGTACTGGCCGCAATGCGGTTTAACTTTTGAGTAATGACCTCTATTGAAAGGCTGTCTTCCGTACGGTTATCCCAATTATCAAGGGGAATAAACCCCAGGGCATAAGAACCTCCTGCTCCAGAGAAGAAATTCCTGCCGTTGATCATAGAAGCCCCTCTTACGCCGGGGATCTCGATTACTTCTCTATATAACCTTTCCGTCACTTCAGCAGTCCTGTCCAGCGATGCCCCTGCCGGCAATTCGAGGTTCATAAATATGATCCCCCGGTCTTCAGTAGGAACAAATCCCGTTGGGGTATTCCTGGAAGCTAAAAATGTAAGGCCTACAGCGGCAACCAATATTACGGCGCTTATCCATTTGTGCCTGTATAAAAATCCTACAGATCTGGTATATTTTCTGGTTGTTGCCTCAAAACCGGCATTGAAAGCCATATAAAACCGCTGAAGAAAATTTTTCTTCTTTTCACCTTCATTATTATGCGGCTTTAAGAATAATGCACAAAGGGCAGGACTAAGGGTTAATGCGTTTACTGCTGAAATAAGTATGGCTACGATAAGGGTAACCCCAAATTGCTGATAGAATACTCCAGAGGGGCCTGTAAGAAATGTTACAGGAACAAAAACCGCTGCCATTACCAGGGTGATGGAAACTATCGCCCCGGCGATCTCATCCATCGCTGTCACAGTAGCAGCCTTTGCTGATTGCGCTCCTCCTTCAATTTTAGCATACACTGCTTCCACCACTACAATGGCATCATCTACCACGATCCCAATGGCGAGCACCAGGGCAAATAGGGTTAACATATTGATGCTATAACCAAATAGGTTAAGGAAAAAGAAGGTACCAATTATTGACACCGGCACCGCAATAGCGGGAATTAATGTCGCCTTGAAATCCTGAAGGAACAAAAGAACAACAAGGAAAACCAGTACGAAAGCTTCAATAAGGGTTGTCCTTACTTTGGAAATGGAAGCGCTTAGGAAATCATTGGTGTTGTAATTCACATAGTAATCCACACCCACAGGAAAATCCTTTTTTAAATTCTCCAGGGTTTCCTCAATGTCCAGAATGATCTCCTGGGCATTTGATCCCGGGGTTTGGAACACCCCCACGTTAATCCCGGGTAAACCATTTACAAGGATCTTGGAGGTATAGCCCTGGGCATCGAGTTCAACATTGGCCACATCCTTAAGGCGCAGGATGCGTCCATTTTCTTCAGCCCTTAGAATAATGTTCTCATATTCCTCCACGGTTTTGTAACGACCCCTATACCTGAGTACATATTCAAAGCTCTCCCCGCTGTTTTGACCAATAGATCCTGCTGCGGCTTCAAGACTTTGCTCGTTTAAAGCTGCTCTAATATCTGATGGGACAAGGTTATAACTCGCCATCCTTTCGGGCTGTAGCCAAATGCGCATGGCATAAGTCCTTCCCCCAAACGATCTCGCTTCCCCCACACCATTTATACGTTGGAGCTCAGGGATCATATTAATATTCATATAGTTTTCCAAAAAGGTGCCATCATATTCCTCATTGCTGGAATAAATGGAAAAGTACATGAGCGCACTGGTTTGCTGTTTTTGTACCGTAATACCATTTTGGATAACGGCTTGAGGTAAAAGCGCATTGGCCCGGGAAACACGGTTTTGCACATTCACTGCTGCAATATCGGGATCAATATCCTGGTCAAAGAAGACCTGTATGCTCCCATTACCATCATTACTCGCACTGGAAGTGATGTAGGTCATTCCTTCCACCCCGTTTATTTGCTCCTCGATTGGAATTATAACACTCTCCAGTAGGGTTTCTGCATTAGCACCGGGATATCCTACATTAATTTGTACCGTGGGAGGAGCAATATCTGGGTATTGGGTAACCGGAAGGGTTTGCATGCTCAGTAAACCCAGGATCACCAGGATAATTGATATTACTGTAGACAGTACCGGCCGTTCAATGAATATTCTTAACATAGTATTCTATTTAAAAACGGGTTGGATTTGTCCAGCGATGCTATCTAATTCTGTAGGATTTGGAGTGATCCTTTGGCCATCCCTTAATTTGGCAACTCCTTCTGCTACAATCCTGTCCCCTGCATTTATACCAGCTTGCACAATAAGTAGGTCACCAATTTTTTTATTTCCCTGTAGTAAAGTATTACGCACGGTGTCTCCTTCATCCAGCCTGAATGTGTAGATCCTTCCCTGGGCTTCATATGTAGCTTTTGAAGGGATCACCATCACATTTTCATAGGTTCGTGGAATGAGGATTCGACCGGAATTTCCCGTAGCAAGTAGTCCTTCCGGATTTGGGAAGGTAGCTCTAAAATTCACGGTCCCGGTCCCTGCATCTACCTGTGGGTTAATAGTCTTTATTTCTCCCTCATATTTATATTCCCTGTCACCAGCAAGTATGAGTTTTACCGGGGGCATATTATCAAGCTTTTCCTGCCGGGAATTACCCTCTGCCTCTTCCATGAACTCATAATAATCTGCCTCATTCATAGCAAAGAAGGCATAAACTTCTTCTGCCTGGGATACAGTCGTGAGCGGTTGTGCATCTCCCGGGCTTACCAAATTCCCACTTCTAAAATTGATTGCACCTACATAGCCGTCCACGGGACTTTTAATGTTGGCATATCCTATGTTTGCTGTGATGCTGTTGTAATTGCTTTTTGCCTGGGAAAGTTGAGCCTTTGCCGTTTCAAGCTGCACTTCACTAATAATATTCTTTTCAACAAGTGGCACCAGTTTATCAACTTCCACCTGAGCGGCATTAACGGCAGCCCTGGCAGCTTCAGCGTCCTGGGTGAGAGATTCTGTTTCAAGAGTAAAAAGGAGCTGTCCTCGCTTCACCTGTTCCCCCTCATCTACCAGTACCCGGGTTATATATCCCGGAACTTTTGCCCTTACAGCACTGTTAATGGTACCTTCAATATTTGCCGGGAATGAGGAGTAATCTGTCACCGTGCGTACAGGTACTTCTATAACTGGATAGGTTGCGGGTGCCTGGGCCTGCTCCTGGTTCTTGTCCCCGCAGGAAAGAAGTATCATGCCAAGGCATACTATTGAGAATATCTTTTTCATAAAGATAATAACTTGCAGATTTATTAAAGATTTCTTTGGCTAATCTTTTCTTTCAATTTTTGGATTGAGGTGGTAGCTTCATTTAAAAAGGTGAGATAATCCCTTTGGAACTCAAGGTCAAACAAGACCCCCTGTTCTTTTTCGGCCAGCTCATTGTGCTTTTTCTTATATACCAGGACCTTCTCGTGAACATTCTTTTGGGATTCCCACTTAACCAGCATATCATCTAACACGTTAACCATGAGGGAAGGATTGATAGTAAAATACCTTTTCCGGTCACCGGTTTTTGTGAAATATTGTACGCGGTTGGTTGCCTGCAGGTACTCCAAATGAGTTGAAACGGTGCTCTTACTGGTGTTTAGGTCATTTACCAACTCATCAAATGTTATTCCCTGCTTGCCGGTAAGGATGACAGTTGCAAAAATACGGGCCGCCAGGGGAGCGAGATTCTCCTTTTCAAATAGTACCCCCATTTGTTCTATGAGTTCCATTTTTTCCCGCCGAAGTTCGCTTTTAGTCATTTCAAGGTTTTAGGGCTGCAAAACTATCGATTAGTTCGGATTAAACCGAACCATCAAAACCTAATTTATTGTTAAAAAAAATCCCGCTAGATAAAAATAGCGGGAGGTTTTTTATGGTAGAAATGGTTAACTCTTATTCGGCTTTCTCATTTTCAGTATAGATCCCTAATGTAAGTTCCCCATCCCTGTTCATAGCTGCACGATACATCCCGGCTGAATTAAATTCCATAGCGATATTGCCTTTGGCATCGATGGCTATGATCCCGCCTTCTCCTCCAAGTTCTGTAAGCTTATCCTGTATTACTGCGGTAGCTGCTTCCTGTAAACTCATTTTGCGGTATTCCATCATTGCAGAAATATCGTAAGCCACTACCCCGCGAATGAAATACTCTCCCCAGCCTGTGGCAGAGACTGCACAGGTAGCATTATTGGCATAAGTACCGGCACCAATTATTGGCACGTCGCCAATGCGGTTCCATTTTTTATTTGTCATTCCCCCTGTAGAAGTACCTGCTGCGATATTTCCATTCTTATCCAGGGCGACTGCACCAACAGTTCCAAATTTAGAATCTTTGATAAAAGGATCCAAAAGAGCCATTTTTTCTGCATCGTGGTCCAGTTCTGTTTTTTCTGAATCTTTAATCCTTTGCAGGGCATTAAATCGTTTTTCATCAAAAAAGTAAGATGGGTCTACTACCTCAATACCTCTTTCACCGGCAAACTGCTCTGCTCCTTTGCCTGAAAGTAATACGTGGGGTGAATTCTTCATAACCTCAAATGCAAGGTTTATCGGGTTTTTTACTGTGGTTACTCCCGCAATAGCGCCGGCGTTCAAGGTTTCCCCATCCATAATGGCTGCATCGAGCTCATTGGTTTCCTCATTTGTAAAAACAGCTCCTTTCCCTGCATTGAAAAGCGGGGAATCCTCCATAACATTTATAGTTCGCTGGATGGCCTCTATAGAAGAACCCCCATCGGCCAGGATCTGGTGCCCTGTGCGAATGGCTTCCTCCAGCACCTCTTTATAGGCAGCCTCCAGGGAGTCTGTCATATTTTCTTTGAGTATGGTTCCAGCACCACCATGAATAACAATCCCAAAATTGTCACCCTGTATATTATCAGATTGTGGTGGGGCGGCAGTTTCGCCAATTGGTTTTTTTTCTTCTGCTGCCTGGTTGCAGGAAAATGCTACGGTAAGGGATAAAAGGAGTAAGATTTTTTTCATTGTGATATTTGTTGATAAGCAAGGTTTAAAAGTATGAAAATAAATTTTAGCTTTTCAGGCAATTGAGAACTGTTGGGCTAATTGAACCGCGTGAGGGATAGGAGCGTAAAGCCCGGAGCCCTTTTTGCGGGCGAGGACTTGAAGCGTATAGCCCGGTGCCGGGGCACACGCCCAATTCATTTCAACGAAGAACAGCTTTTGTAAGAGATAATGCTTAATTTTAAGAAATAAAAACAATAGCTATGGCGATCAATAAACCTTTCAATCTCAATAAGTGGATAGAACAAAATCGAGATCTTCTAAAGCCACCGGTTGGAAATAAGAATGTCTACAAAGAATCTGAAGATTACATCGTAATGGTGGTAGGAGGCCCAAATGCACGTAAAGACTATCATTACAATGAGACCGAAGAACTATTTTATCAACTGGAGGGTACTATAGAGGTGCATGTGCAGGAAAATGGTGAAAAAAAAACCATGCAGCTGGGACCTGGAGATATGTACCTTCACCCGGGTAAGATCCCTCACTCTCCTGTGCGTCACGAAGGTTCCATTGGTCTTGTCATAGAAAGAAAGAGATTGGGAGAAGAAGGGGAAGACGGCTTGTTATGGTTTTGTGATAATTGTAATAATAAGTTATATGAAGTGTATTTTCCACTTGAAAATATTGAGACAGATTTCCTAAAACATTTTAAGCATTTCTACCAAAGTAAAGAGCTGCGCACCTGTGATAATTGCGGTACCGTAATGGAGGCAGATGAAAGGTTTATGGCTGCTGAAAAAGGCTAGAATTTGATATATGCCTTTCCTTTTAGAAATCGTATTTTAGCAGAAACAAACAAAAAACAGATAAAAACAGACATTTAATGAGTGAAATTGCCGAAAAATTTGGGATTAAGCAGGCACTAAAAGATCTGGGAATAGAAGACGTAAATAATGGTACCTCTACGGGTAAGGATTTCTTTGGGAGTGGAGATATTATAGAGTCATATTCTCCGGTTGATGGTGCTTTAATTGGAAAGGTCAAAGCAACTACCCGCGAGGATTATGAAAAAGTGATGAGTGCTGCTACAGCAGGTTTTAAGACCTGGAGGAAAATGCCATCACCACAGCGGGGTGAAATAATAAGAAAATTTAATGAAGAATTGCGCCGGCTAAAAGAGCCACTTGGAAAACTGGTGTCCTACGAAATGGGAAAAAGCTACCAGGAGGGCCTTGGAGAGGTGCAGGAAATGATAGATATATGTGACTTTGCCGTAGGATTATCCAGGCAATTGCACGGTCTTACAATGCATAGTGAGAGACCGGGGCACAGGATGTATGAGCAGTACCACCCTCTGGGGGTAGTTGGAATTATTTCTGCTTTTAATTTCCCTGTGGCCGTATGGTCATGGAACACGGCGCTTGCCTGGGTTTGTGGTGATGCCTGTGTTTGGAAGGGATCTGAGAAAACCCCTATAACCTCTGTAGCTTGCCAGAAGATCGCAGCACGGGTGTTTAGTGAAAATGGTGTGCCTGAAGGGATCTCCTGTTTGATAACCGGTGATTATACTGTGGGAGAAATGATGACTACAGATGAGCGAATTCCTCTCATCTCTGCCACAGGATCCACGAGAATGGGAAAAATAGTAGCAGCAAAAGTTGGCGAGCGTCTTGGAAAATCCTTATTGGAGCTGGGAGGTAATAATGCGATCATCGTGACGCCCGATGCCGATATTAAGATGACTGTTATTGGTGCAGTCTTTGGTGCTGTGGGAACTGCAGGCCAGCGTTGTACTTCTACCAGGAGACTTATTATCCACGAGTCTATATACGATAAGGTTAAAGATGCTATCGTAGCGGCTTATAATCAAATTAGAATTGGGAATCCACTTGACGAAAAGAACCATGTTGGGCCCCTTATCGACAAGGATGCAGTGAAGAATTATCAGAATGCATTGGATAAGGTGGTGAAGGAAGGTGGAAAAATTCTTGTGGAAGGCGGCGTACTGAAAGGTGAAGGATATGAAAGTGGTTGCTACGTGAAGCCTGCCATTGCTGAGGCTCAAAATCATTTCGAGATCGTACAGCACGAAACCTTTGCTCCCGTACTTTACATTATGAAATATAGTGGAAATATTGAAAATGCACTGGAACTTCAAAACGGGGTGCGCCAGGGGCTTTCCTCTGCGATAATGACCAATAACTTAAGGGAGGCAGAACATTTCCTCTCGGTTGCAGGAAGTGACTGCGGGATCGCCAATGTAAATATAGGAACCAGTGGTGCAGAAATTGGTGGAGCTTTTGGTGGAGAAAAGGACACCGGTGGTGGCCGTGAATCTGGTTCAGATGCCTGGAAGGTCTATATGAGAAGGCAAACTAATACCATTAACTATACTACCGAGCTGCCATTGGCACAGGGGATCAAGTTTGATCTATAGCTTTAATAATGGTATTTTATAAAAATGTCCCCGGAAGTGTTTCTTCCGGGGACATTTATTTTAGACGGTAACGATCTCAGCTTCTGTGAGAAGATCTTCCTGTCGTAGTTTTAAAATTACCTGGGCGATGGCAATAACATCCCGCTCGCAGTAATTTATTATTCTTCCCAGTTGATTATCGATATAATAAACATCCCTTACCTCACTGCCATCAATATCCTCTTTGGGAGATGGGATTCCAAGTACATTGGTTAGAAGTTTTAAGGAGGTATAATGTTTATAATCGCCAAACTTCCATAATTCCAAAGTATCGAGATGAGGTACTTCCCAGGGTTTGCGTCCAAACATGTTGAGCTTTTCTGGCAGGGGTAAATTATGGATCAATATTCTCCTTGCGATGTAAGGGAAATCAAATTCCTTTCCGTTATGGGCACAGAGCAAATGATGTTGTTTATAGAAATGCGTCTCCAGGAGGTGCGAAAAGTCACGCAGCAATTTTTCCTCGGGTCCCTGGAAGGTGGTGACCCTTAAGATTCTTTTGTCATCCCTGTATTTTAAATAGGCAACAGAAATACAAATTATCTTTCCAAATTCTGCCCATATCCCGGCACGGTCGTAAAATTCCTCTGCTGTGAATTCCTCTTTGCGCTGGTATTTGGACTTTTCTTCCCAAAGCTTCTGTTTTTCCGAAGAAAGATTTTTAAAATGCTTTTCCTGCGGGACAGTTTCAATATCAAGAAAAAGAATATGTTCTGGGTTGATCTTACGTAGCATTGGTTAGCATTTTATAGGTTTCATCTATATACATAAAAAAATCGGGCGCATGGTCTTCACTTTCTTCCCGCTTGATTAGGTTATGTCCCAGTCTTACAATAATAAGATCATCTTCGGGAATTACGATTACATATTGTCCCAGGACCCCTCTCATATAAAATGTTTCTTTCTCCTTATAGTCGCTTAGCCAGAACCCATAACCGTATTGAGGGGAATCTTCAAACCTTGGACGAGTGGCTGTGGCTACAAAAGTCGAATCCAGGATTTGTTTGCCATTCCATCTTCCGTAATTCTTGAATAGTTTTCCAAACCTTGCGAAATCCCTCGCGTTGGAGGCGATGCAGCAATACGCTTTTTCAAGTCCGCTTTCCTCACTATCCAGCTGCCAGAGAGCATCATTTTGCATTCCCAGGGGTTTCCAGAAACTTTCACTTAAGTAACCGGACAGGGTTTGGCCAGTGGCTTTTTCCAGTACCATTCCAAGCATTAAGGTATTTCCGCTTAAATATTCGAATTCCTTTCCGGGCGGGGAAGTAATCTCAAGATTGTAAACCAATTGACGAATGTCGCTGTCAAAATAGGCTCTTGCTGTTTGGGCAAAGGGGTTGTAATAATCCTCATTCCAGTTTAACCCCGAAGCCATGGAAGAGAGATCTCCAACGGTGAGGGAGGTATTATAAGGTGAGGAAAATTCAGGTAAAAAATCTTTCACCGGTTGGTCCAGGCTTTTTATATACCCATCCTTTATGGCTTTTCCTAAAAGCGCCGTGGTAATGGATTTTGCCATGGAAAAAGAATTGGTGAGGCTATTCTCATCATAGCCTTCAGCATAATTCTCATACCAAATGCTGTCTTTTTTAATTATTAAAAATGCAACGGTCCCAAGCTCCTTGTTTATTTTCTCAAGGCCTGAGGTAGAGGAAGTGTTACTATACTCCTTATGCACAGGCCAGGGCTGGGGTGCCTCTCCTGCCTCAATAAAACGATTTGCAAATTCGGGGTGATCATCAATGTAAGCAGTGGTATGACCTTTTAAGTAAACCACCTGTAGCCCCCTGAAAATATATGAGTACCCCAGCGCCCATAACAGCAGCGCTGCAAACAACAAGGTTGCAATCACTATTACAGCGACTTTAAAAATTTTTTTCATTGATATTTGTGAGTTATTCCCGGCTGTTTATTCTCTAAGAGATATTTAAAGTTACAGGTATTTTAAAATTATTGAAGGGGTATGGAGATTAATTTAGTTAAAAAAGTTCCTGTTGCAGGGGTGGATTCTCGTGGTTGAGCAGCCATTGTTTTCTCCACAGCCCCCCGGCATAACCTGTAAGGGAACCATTGGTTCCTATGACCCTGTGACAGGGTACCACGATCCACAGGGGATTCCTACCATTTGCAGCTGCCACGGCCCTTATAGCTTTTAGATCTCCCAGTTGTCTTGCCAGCTGAAGGTAAGAAACAGTACTGCCAAAAGGAATTTCCATAAGTGCTTGCCATACCCGCTTCTGGAAAGCAGTTCCTTCGGGGTTTATTTTTAACTGAAACTCCTGTAGCTCTCCTTTAAAATAAGAATCCAGTTGGTGGACTGCCAGTTTTAATTCTGAAGGGATTTCACCGGCTTCGAATTTTTCACCATCGAGGATAGTGATCCTGGCAATTCCTGAAGAATCCCCGTATATCCTAAAATCCGTAAGTCTTATAATAAAAAAGCTGCAAAACCTTATTTAATGGGGCTTTGCAGCTACGTAATATTCACTTAAATTAGTGTTGCACAATACTACAGCCGTGAAGATAATAAAATCCAATCCGATCTCCGCTTTCGGAGGAGCAAATTTTGTTTTTGACTATTTGAACAAGATGAACATCGATCAAATTTGTAATGACAGGCTTCCTCCAATGGTCAATCAAAGTAAATATTCCTGGAAAGACATTTTCTATTCTTTGAAATCAGTCTACCTCTGTGGAGGAGATTATATCGAAGATTTACAAGCACATTTGAAACCCCATTTCACTAATAATCCTTTTGTAAAACTAGCAAGTCCTGACACTGTTTTAAGAAGACTATCTCAACTTTCCGAGCAAACTCAATCTTGTAAAACCAAGCGAGGTGTTGTAACTCATCAATATTGTACAAACTCAAAATTAGAAAGTCTGAATATAGATATTCTTAAAAAGCTTGGAGTTTTTAAGTCTGACAAGCTTACTATTGATTACGACAACACGATTATTTTCAATGAAAAGGAAGATAGTAAGATGACGTATAAAAGGAATTATGGATATCAGCCCGGAGTATGTACCATAAATGAAGAGAACATCCTATATATTGAAAACCGGAACGGAAACTCGGATGCAAAATCTTTTCAGCTAGACACCCTTAAAAGAGTATTTGATTTATTGGATTCCCAAAAGATCAAAAAAGTCCATAATTTCAGAGCCGATGCGGCATCATACCAATATGATGTCATTTCCTTCTTACAAAGTAAGGTTGATAATTTTTACATAGGATGCAGGAACAGCTATGTTGAAAAATATTTTTCCCAAGTTGGCCAGTGGGAAGAAATGAAGTGTGAAGATGGGACCATGGAAGTAGGATCTATTGAGATAACCCCCTTTAAACGACAGTCCCCATCAAATAAGGCACAAACATATAGACTCGTTGTAAAAAGAAAACCAAAAAAAGATAGGCAGATAGACTTGATTACTCAAGATATTTATGATTATAGAGCCATAATAACAAATGATTTTGATCTGGATACCAAAGGTGTTGCAGCGTTTTACAACCAAAGAGGAAATATGGAGCGCCAGTTTGATATACTTAAAAATGATTTTGGTTGGAACAATATGCCTTTCTCATCCTTGAACAAAAATCTTGTCTTCTTATACTTTACGGCAATATGCCGGAATCTCTACAATAAGATAATCCAGCATTTTTCTAAAACGAACAGGTATCTAAAACCCACTTACAGGATGAAAAAATTCATTTTCAGATTTATCATATTACCTGCTAAATGGATCAAACAAAGCCGCCAACTCAAATTAAGGATTTATTCATACAACCATTATCAAACATAGTAACAACAACAGAAAGAGTAGAAAGGAAATCTAATATCTGCAAAAATAATCCTACACCAGGGATGAGCTATTATTGTCTTAATTCAAAAAAATTAGCTTTTCAAACCTCAAATAGTAAACATCTCAATAATAAAAAATAAAATGTGCCTGGATAATTCCTCGGAAACAAAATAATGGAAAACATTTTTATTATGAACCTATAAAAAAGATCAATTTTAAAGAGAGATGCGGATTTTAGGATATATCGGCTACACCCAGCGGGGTATTAATCCTGGTCCTTGGGAGGTTGAGGTACTTCATCGTTTTGCTTTAAAAGTCCGAGTCTTCTAGCTCGTCGTTCCCAATTTTGTCGTGCAAGCACCTGCATATCCTCAATATTGTCACTTTCATCCATTATCTCCAGCCCAAGAAGGGTCTCAATTATATCTTCCATTGTGACTATACCCACAGTATTGCCGTATTCATCTACCACAACCGCAATATGAGCCCGTTTTTGAATAAAAGTCTCAAAAAGTTCGGGAATTGGTTTGTTCACATCGGTAATTAGGATATCCCTTTTCAACGTGCTTAGAGGCTCAGGACCTTTCTCATCTATCATTTCCTCCAGCACATCATCCTTAAGGATAAAGCCGGTGATATTATTGGATTTATCTTTGTAGACAGGAATTCGGGAAAATTTCAGGTTTTTATGAGTGCGATGAAAATCCTCAATGCTGGTTTTTTCATCTTCTGTCACTGCTACAGAGAAAGGTGTCATAATATCCTTTGCCTCAACAGATTTGAATACCAGGAGGTTTTTGATCACGGTGGTTTCACTTTCAGCAAAAACACCTTCTTCCTCGGCAGTATCAGTGAGGGCGATAAACTCTTCCCTGCTCATTGTGCTTACGTGGGCCGACTTTCCTATTAATTTTGTGGTAAGTAGCATAAGCCATAGAATACCGGTATACTTCAATGGAAAAATAAGTATTTGCAAAGTTCTGGCCGTAAAATTACCCAGGGATTGCCAGTAGGTGGCGCCAATGGTCTTTGGAATTATTTCAGAAATTATAAGAATTGCCAGGGTCATGATGGCAGAGACTATACCCACTGCATTCCCGCCGTCACCAAATGTTTTCTCTGCCTGCACTCCCACGAGGATCGCACCAACAGTGTGAGCTACGGTATTCACCGTAAGTATAGCGATCAATGGTTTATCTATATCTTTTTTCAGGTTGGCAAGAGTTTGAGCAAATGCCTTTCCTTCATTGGTTTTCATTCGAATATAAGTAGGAGTAATACTTAGTAATACAGCTTCAAGTATCGAACATAGGAACGAAAAGAAGATGGATATAACAGCGTAAAAAATTAATAATCCCATTACAAAATTTAGTGGATGTAGATTACTAAATTAGAGAATATAATCATAACAGCAAGGAATTAAGCCCGGAAAGAGATATAGCAAAAATGAGGCCGTCTAAAAAGTAATTTTTAGGCGGTTTCTCTTTTTATGTTGTTTAATAATTGTTTTGCTTCTCCTTTTTATAAAATTATAGAAAGTCAATGATATAGCTCTTAGGCTACACTGAACTTCCTAAGGTTGTGTGCCATTGCTATGAGTCCTATCTCAGTGGTAACCTTTTCCATTCCTCGGAGCATAAATCGCTTGAAGCCCATATTCTGCTTAATATTTCCAAAGACAGCCTCTACATCCCAGCACCGACGCTTGCGATGTGCTATACCTTCGTCACTGAGCAGTAGATCCCTTGCTTTTTCTTTCAGGCGGATTAGGTTGTGATTGCGTTCTATAGTTCTGTTCCCCTTTGCTTTGTGGCAGCTGCCTCGCAGAGGGCATCCAAGGCAATTCTGAGCCTGGTATCTATGTATTGTTTGTTTAAAACCATTCTTAGTTTGACTCTCGTAGCATTCTATTTTATTCATCGCCTGTCCCATTGGACAGTAATAAGTATCTGTTTCACGGTTGTAAAACAAGTTATCTGGATGGAAAGGGTTTTCTCTGTGCTTTTTATCCCGTTGTTCTTTGTGAAAGTAGTTGTATTTCACATAGGCAGTAACTTCTTTCTCTTCTAGATCAACATAATTTTCTTCACTGCCGTAACCAGCGTCGGCAGTAAGAGTTTGAGGAGCTTCTCCATAGGAGGCAATATGTTTTTGCAGGTGATCTTTTAAAGTGGTGGTGTCAGCTGTAGTTTGTGCTAAGGAGTAGTTAACGATAAACTGATTGTTGGTTGAAGCCTGCAAGTTATACCCGGGTTTTAATTGCCCATTTTGCATATAATCATCTTTCATCCGCATAAAGGTGGCATCGGGATCTGTTTTGCTGTAGCTGTTCCTTGTTCCCAGGATCTTCTCCTGCTCATTATATTTTTGTAGGTTCTGTGGCCAGTTCTTTTTGGCATAATTGAGCTTTTGTTTGACCTTCTTGTCAATCTCTTTGTCCTTCAGGGCCTGGTTTATGGTGTCAATGGTTTGAGCAACTTTTTCAGGATCTATAGCTTCAAAATCTGGTTCATTTGGCAACATTTGCTCCTGGTCATAAACGCTCTCCACATATTTCCAGAGTTCTTTGAGTTGTTTTTTGATACGCTCTTTGCTAGTCTTGTTAGACTTGCCCCACACAAAGGTATGGCGGTTAGCATTGGCTTCTATCTTGGTACCATCAACAAAAAGTTCTTTAAGAGAAAGCACTCCTTGTTCTGCCAATAAAATGACGACCTGATTAAAAATGTTTTGGAAAATTCCTTTTAATCGTTTTCCTCTAAAATCATTGATGGTGTTATGATCTGGTTTGCTTTGTCCGCTAAGCCACATAAAATGGATGTTCTCCTGCAGGGCTTGCTCTATCTTACGAGAGGAGTAAATGTTGCGCAAATAGGCATAGATGGTCACTTTTAGTAACATCCGGGGATGATAGCTGGAAGTACCACCTCCTTTATAGCTCCTTTCTAGAGTTGAGATATCAAGGCGATCAACAATGGTATTTACAATTCGGACAGGATGATTCTTAGGAACTAAATCATCATAGCTGGGTGGAAGAAGACTTAACTGGTCCTGAGAGTAAGTCTTAAATACAACTTTCTTGTTCATACCATGAAAATAATACATCTTAGAATTATTTCCAACGAAAAAGGCTGCCTTTTCAGACAGCCTCACCTTTTTAAATTAAGCCTGTAGGTGGCCTTTAATTAGGGTATCCCATTTATTGGCCAGGGCAAGTTGTGTTTCCACATCGAAACCCGTCTCCTCCTCCTCATCATAAAAAACAATGCTAGTGGTATTACCGGGATGACCGTTTAGCAATTCCAGGGAGACGAGTTTACAAGAAGGATTTTTATTTTCCTTTACCTCATCTACTGCAACTTTTTTCACACTCGACCTATGAACTTTTTTCAAGTCTACTACCTGCAGAGGCGAATTATGCAGGGTATTGATCACTACAAGCTTTTTAGCTGCAGAATCAAGGCCCAGCAATAGGGAAGGAGTAAGATCAATGGTGTCAAGTTTAATTTTGAACTGCTTCTCTGCAAGCTTTAATTGCTGAAGTCTTTTTTTGTTTTTGGCTGCTTGTTGCCAAATGATATAAGCCACAGGGCATACAAATAATAATATTAAAACAATGCCTATAGTGGCAGATGCTGTATCCATTTTTAAATATATTTTTAGTGAATGCTGAATTTTTTGAGCCGAATAAATTGGGCACGGGCAGATTGGAATCCAAATAGGATCCAAATGCAGGTTTAGAATAAAAAATTAGATCACCAAAAGAAATGGAAGGGAAAGGTGTGTCGTTTTATAAGAGCTTTTTGAATTTCTGGATAAACAGAAAGACACAAAGGATCCAAATATACCTGTTTTGAATGTGCAGGAGTGGTAAAAGCAGAAAGTAAGCCTTGATTTCCAAAGGGTTTGGCGGTAACCACCTGGAAAATGAAAGTTCCTGCGATCTCCTCAGAAAATAACGGAAGGTTATGGCTGTCTTCTTGAAGGGTTTCCTGTTCCACTTGCAGCGGAGCTGCAGGGGACAGGGCAAAAGAATTGCTGTTGCCAATGCTTATTATAGCAAGCAGCAAATAAATAAACATACTCTTTATGTATGATACTTTCACAGCACAAATGTAGAGAGAAAGAGAATATGGAGGTGAAAAATTATGAAAATAATAAGCAATAGCTCCCGCCATATATTTAGCGGGAGTTACTCATTTTTTTCAAAATTCTAGGATAGCAACTTTGCGGCATCTTTTGCGAAATAGCTGGCGATCATATTTGCACCTGCCCGTTTAATGGCGGTGAGCTGTTCCATCATAACGGCATCGTGGTTTAACCATCCTTTTTCAGCTGCAGCTTTTAGCATGGCATACTCCCCGCTTACCTGGTACACGGCTACCGGAACATTCACGGTGTTCTTTATATCCCTTACAATATCAAGATAGCATAAACCGGGTTTTACCATGACGATATCTGCGCCTTCCTCAATATCCATAAGAGTTTCCTTTATAGCCTCATCCCGGTTGGCGGGATCCATTTGGTAGGTCTTCTTATCTCCAAACCCTGGAGCCGAATCCAAAGCATCCCTGAAGGGGCCATAAAATGCAGATGCATATTTAGCACTGTAACTCATTATTCCTGTATCGTGATACCCTTCATCTTCCAGCAGACTCCTTATTTCAAAGATCCTACCGTCCATCATATCGCTGGGGGCAACAAAATCGGCACCTGCTTTTGCGTGGGATAAAGACATCTCAGCAAGGATTGCTGTGGTATCATCATTAAGTATTTTCCCGTCTGCAACCACACCATCATGGCCGTAAGAAGAATATGGATCAAGTGCCACATCTGTCATTACAAGCATATCTGGCACCGCGTTTTTGACAGTTTTAACAGCTCGCTGCATAAGGCCTTCAGCATTGATAGCTTCTGTACCGGCATTATCCTTAAGTTCATCTGGCACCTTCACAAAAAGAAGCACAGCCTTAAGGCCAAGTTTCCATAGTTCTTTTACCTCTTTTTCAAGAAGATCCAGGCTATAACGATAATAATTAGGCATGGAAGCGATCTCTTCCTTTATATTCTTTCCTTCAACTATGAACAGCGGGACAAGAAAATCATTGGGGGTTATTGAGGTTTCTCTTACAAGGGACCTTATTGCCTCTCCTGTTCTTAATCTTCTGTTTCTTCTTAATGGATACATTATAATGTAGGTTTAATTATCAATTTGTGTTTCCCAGCCATCGTATTCGCCCCTGTATTCCGCTGCTATTTCGATGAAGTCTTCGGTGTCGAAATTAATGGAGTCCTCATTTAATTTCTCCACCCTTCCAACAATTAATAGAAATTTATCATTGGCAGATTTCCGTTCCAAATCTTTTCCCATCGTGGAGAATCCAATTTGGTTCATATGGACTTCAAATTTCAGCAAATCCTTTTTCTCCTGAAAATAAAACCAGTGTGTAATTGGATGTTTTTCCATCATATTACCTCCCAGGGATTTAAAGAGGCTAATTACTATCCTGTTGAGATATTTCATTTAATTTTCCGGAAAGGCATATTTAGGATCAAAGGAAATATTATAGTTGTGGAGGAATTGAGAATATTCTTCCTTGAAAGAGGATTTCCTGTGATGGTGTTCCTGATTTTCTATATATCGAATAATTCTGGTGAGTTGCGAGTGGCCATAAGAAAAGGCGCCAAAACCGTTTTGCCATTCAAACTTATGAAGCTGCCATTTTTTCTCATTTATGAACCGGGAGGTGTTTGCTTTTATGTCCCTCACAAGATCAGATAAAGATTTTGTAGGTTTTAATCCAATTAAAATATGGATATGATCTGGCATTCCATTTATTGCAATTAATTTTTGACCTTCGTTTGTTACAATCCCGGTGATGTATTTATATATTTCGTCCTTTTTCTCCGGTGGAAGCATATTTGCTCTTCGCTTTACTGCAAAGACGACATGAATATATATCTGCGAATAGGTATCTGCCATTTTTGAATTTTTGCTCCACATGAGCTGTCCGGTATATAATTTAAATAAAATTTCTCTGGCTTCTTATTTTTTAAGCTGTTAATAACAATTATCAGATTTTTAATTTGTCAATTATGGAGGTAAATTTAATTTTTGGAAAGACCCGGCATTTTTCTGAGCATGGGTTGTGTCATAAATATGCCGCTCCTCCGGGGCTCCCCATTTCTAACTGTGCATTTTAGCTATACATATGGCGCTCCTCTGGAGCTCAATCCAGCCTTGGCGGGGCGACATATTTATAGGGAATCATATTTTGGGAGCGCCATATTATAGCCCCGGCGGGGCGACATATTTATAGCCCCCCGGCGGGGCGGCATATATATTTTAGAATACAGATATTATAACCAATTTCGTGGGTTTTCCAGAACCGTTATTAATTTTTCTTCCTCGCTACCAGGTTCCGGGCGATGGTCGTAAACCCATTGAACGTAGGGCGGAAGGCTCATTAAAATGCTCTCGATCCTGCCATTGGTTTTTAATCCGAATAGGGTGCCTTTATCATGTACCAGGTTAAATTCAACATATCGACCACGTCGTATTTCCTGCCAGTTTCTATTATGTGGAGTAGATTCCATGTTTTTTCTCCTTTCAACGATGGGTAGATATGCTTCTAAAAAGCTGTTGCCAACTTCGGTAACGAAATCATACCATTTGTCAATACTTCTTTCCTCTGTAGCTTTACAATAGTCAAAGAATAATCCCCCAATTCCACGGGCTTCATTCCTGTGTGAATTCCAAAAATATTCATCACATTGTTTCTTATAGCGTGAATAAAAATCGGGATCGTGGGTGTCACAAGCCCTTTTGCAAATCTTATGAAAATGAACAGCGTCTTCTTCAAAGAGATAATAAGGCGTAAGGTCCTGCCCGCCTCCAAACCATTGGTCTATTGTATTCCCTTCTTTATCATACATCTCAAAATAACGCCAGTTAGCATGTACGGTAGGTACCATAGGGTTTTTTGGATGTAGGACGAGGCTTAATCCGCAGGCAAAGAAATCTACCTCGCCAACCTTAAAATATTGTTGCATAGCGGGAGCAAGCGGACCATAAACTGCAGAGATATTTACCCCTCCTTTTTCAAAGACATTGCCATTTTCAATGACCCTTGTCCTGCCTCCTCCACCTTCAGTCCGCTCCCAGAGATCCTGGCGAAATTTTGCTTTCCCATCTATCTCCTCAAGGGCAGTAGTTATTCTGTCCTGCAGTTGCTCTATATATTTATAGAATTTATCTTTCATAGCGGGTGTTCTATTTTTTCAATGAAAACGAGCTTTTCCCTCTCCTTTTCTATATGTTCTACTGTAGAAACTTTTACAGCCTCTTTAATCATTAATTGCAAAAGTGGTATTACTTCTTCCTCCTTCGGTCTTCTATGAAACAAATCCCTGCCTATCCTATTATTGTGAAGATCCATCATCTTTGCCAGTTCTTCATTTGGAGCCAGTCTTTCATGGAGGTCTGTTATTGTCTTACTCCAGGTTGCAGCCTTTTCAGCAGTCCCGGCAACCGGAAGGCAGTATTGACAAATTAGGAAATTCCAAAGCGCATGCCTAAAGGCGTTTGTCCTGTTGTCCCCGTGATGAAGGTTCCCATACAGCCGGTCGCTTATATACACCGTCCTTTTGGTTGCTTTATATGTTGGTAAAAGGTAACGTGGATACTTAAGGAAAACAAGACAAAGGCCTGCTAACTCCTTTGCATTCAGGCCTGCTATTTTCCTTAAAAGGCCCAGGTTAGTTAGATTTATATTCCTTTACCGCTTCCACGAAAGCAATGGCATTTTCAACAGGGATATCTGGCAGTATCCCATGACCCAGGTTTACTATATAACGATCTTTTCCAAATTCATTGATCATATTATTTACCATCCTCTTGATCTCTGCCGGCGGGGAATATAACCTTGACGGATCAAAATTACCCTGAAGGGTGATATTACCTCCAGTTAAGTACCTTGCATTCTTTGGAGAACAAGTCCAATCTACTCCTAAAGCTGATGCGCCCGATCTTGCCATGACATCCAGGGCAAACCAACATCCTTTTCCGAATGCTATTACAGGGATTTCAGGTTTTAATGCGTCTATTATTTGCTGAATGTACTTCCAGGAAAATGTTTGATAATCTTCAGGAGAAAGCATTCCTCCCCAGGAATCAAATATTTGTACGGCATCCACTCCCGCTTCTACTTTAGCTTTCAGGTAAGCTATAGTGGTATCTGTGATCTTTTGCAGCAATGTGTGTGCTGCAGCGGGATTGGTGAAACAAAATTTCTTTGCGATATCAAAATTTTTGGATCCCTGGCCTTGTACCGCATAACAAAGGATCGTCCAGGGAGAACCTGCAAAACCAATTAGCGGCACTTCATCATTAAGTTCCTTTTTTGTCATCTTTACGGCTTCCATTACGTATCCCAGGGTCTCGTGCACATCTGGAACAATTACCTTTTCAACATCGGCTGTGGTGCGCACGGGGTTTGGTAGCCATGGGCCCAGCCCGGGCTTCATTTCCACTTCAATATTCATTGCCTGGGGAACCACAAGGATATCGCTAAAAAGAATTGCGGCATCTGTTCCTACCTGGTGAATGGGCATAACCGTAATTTCAGTAGCAAGTTCCGGGGTGCGGCACCGGGTAAAGAAATCATATTGATCCTTTAGTTTCATGAAGTCTGGCAGATAGCGGCCTGCCTGGCGCATCATCCATACCGGGGGTCTTTCAACAGTTTCTCCTTTTAATGCTCTTAAAAATAAATCGTTCTTTATCATTGCAATTATTTAATGCTATCTGTTCTTAAAATGTTTCACTGCCCCCACAATTACATTCTCTATTGTGGGTTTATTGGCTATAATAATATCATTTGTATGTTTCCCGGCTTCTGCAGCCGTTGTGGTACCTATACAAAATGCTGTAGCTCCAGAGATCTTATTCTTCCGGGTAAAACTCTTAACACCGCTGGGGCTAAAAAATAAAATTCCGTCGAATTCGCTTTTTATCTCCTTTTTATTCAACCTGGTGTCATACACCAGGACTTCAGTAAAATTAATATTGCTGCCCTTCAGCAAATGGGGGATCTCTTCCCTTCTCATTTTTCCGCAGAAGAAAGTAAAAGACCTGTCGCTGTATTCCTTGATAATTTTTGTTGCCAGGCTTTTGCCGTAATTCTCACATTCCACAACCTGAAATCCTTCAGTTTTCAATAATGCAGCGGTTTTCTCCCCTACACAAAAGACTTCCGAACCAAAAATTACTTCCCGGTTCAAATAGGGCAAAACAGCTCTCACGGCATTTTTACTGGTGAAGATAAGGTTTTTTTGAAGGTTGAGATTCTGTGGGAGCTCAAGAACCTTTATGCCAATGGCATCGTATTCCACCAGTCCAATCCCGGTGTTAAGCAAAAGGTGCTTTTGCGGCAGAGTAAGTTTTTTTGTGGAAAGTAAAGTAGGCATACATTAATTAATGACTCTCCTTATTTCGCGCATTAACTCCTTACCTCCATTTTCAAGGATTTCCAGGGCGCAATTCTTTCCAAAAGATTCAATTTTTTTAAGTGGGATCTCTTTTGTTACTTCTATTTTTCGGCTCCCATCCAGGCTAAAAAGTGCACCATTGAATTTGACAGTTTCATTTTCAATGGTTGCAAGGGCGCCTATAGGAGCAGTGCAACCACCTTCAAGTACCTTTAGAAATTCTCTTTCTATGTGTACACAAACCGCAGAATTGAAGTGGTGCAGGGCAGCGAGGGCATCAAGGCTTTGCTCATCTTCTTCCATAGCCACTACCAGCATCGCTCCCTGTGCAGGGGCGGGTAACATCCAGCCAAGCTCCAGGTGGTCATCTGGTTTCAGGTTGATTCTTTCCAGGCCGGCCGCGGCAAAAATTGCCCCGTTCCAGCTGCTTTCTTCGAGTTTTTTCATCCTGGTATTAACATTCCCGCGCAGGTCCACCACATTATGTTCAGGATAGCGGTTTAGCCACTGGGCCTTGCGTCGCAGACTTCCCGTTGCGATAGTGCCTTCTGAATCCAGAAAGTCTAAACCTTTGTGTAATAAGATGTCACTGGTATTGGCCCGTTTTAGAACCGCGGCTTCCACAATTCCTTTTGGAAGGGTGGTAGGTACATCCTTCATAGAATGTACAGCAATATCTACTTTCCCCGTTAGCATGGCAACATCAAGGGTTTTTGTAAAGATCCCTGTAATTCCCATCTCGTATAAAGGTTGGTCCAGGTTAAGGTCTCCCTGGGATTTGACAGGAACCAGCTCTGCCTCATGACCTAATTTCGTAAGAGCATTTTTTACAGTGTTAGCCTGCCAAAGAGCAAGTTCACTGTCCCGGGTTCCAATCCTTATCACTTTATTCATTGAGGAGACTCTTCCAGTTGAAATACCTTTTGAATAAGTTCCAGGCTCTCATCTGTAGTATTTGAATCATCTTTAAGATGATTGGCAAAATGGTTCATTATTTTTTGAATGATCCTGTTGCTCACGATCTCTGCCTGTTCATCATTAAAGTTGACGATCTTTCTTCTTTGGAAATCCAGCTCGGCATCCTTCATTGTCTTTAGCTTCTTTTTCAGAGCTTTAATGGTAGGTGCAAATTTCCTGGTTTCAAGCCATTTGTTGAAATCTCCTTCAACTTCGGCAATGATCTTTTGAGCATGTGGTATAGATTCCTTTCTTCTTTCCAGAGTCTCATCTGTCATTTGGGCAAGACTGTCCAGGTGTAGCAATTTCACATTCTCCATTTGAGCTACGTCATCATGAACATTTTTAGGAATAGAAAGGTCCAGGATCAAAAGATCCTTTTTAGGATATATCAATTCTTTGGTGATAGTAGGATTTTGTGCCCCGGTTGCAACTATAAGAATATCTGCTTCTCTTATTTCAGATTGCAGGTCGCCGTAATCCCTAACCTTTAAGTTAAATTTCCCGGCTATTCTCTCGGCCTTATCTTTGGTTCTGTTGATTAATGTTATGTGGTCGTTCTTGGTATGCTTCACCAGGTTCTCGCAAGTGTTTCTTCCAATTTTACCTGTCCCGAATAGAAGGATGTTCTTGTCTGAAACGTTTTCAACCTCTCTAAGAATGTATTGTACCGAGGCAAAGCTCACAGAAGTTGCTCCAGAGGAGATCTGGGTTTCATTCTTAATGCGCTTGCTGGCCTGGATCACTGCGTTTACCAGTCTTTCCAGGAAAGGGTTGGTGATATCATGCTTTTTCGATCTAATAAACCCGTTTCTAAGCTGACTTATGATCTCAAAATCTCCTAGAATCTGACTGTCAAGGCCGGTGCCAACTCTAAAAAGATGTGAAATGGCTTCCTTGTTCTTATAGATATAAGCTACTTTTTCAAATTCCTCTACAGTCCCATGTGTGTGTTCACACAAGAGCTTTATAAGCTGGAAAGGATGTTCAGCAAATCCATAAAGTTCGGTGCGGTTACAGGTGGATGTGGCAAGTAATCCCTCTACACCCTCAGTCTTTGCCTGTACCAGCAAATTTTCCTTGGCATCATCAGAAAGAGAAAAATGACCGCGTATGGCAGCATCAGCTTTTTTATAGCTTAGACCAATTGCATAAAAATGTTTTCCTCTAGAAATTGTGTTTTCCATGAAACTTATTACATATTCCGTCGCAAAAGTAAGATAATGAATATTTAAAATATAACGCTTAAAGTACTAAATGTGTCGTTTCCTGATATATATCATATTCTTTCCCTTTTTATAGCTAAAATAGCTACTTTTGTAGTAGGGACTTTAAGTTTGGAAGAGGTAGTTTAGAACAGTTCTAAATAAAAATTAAAAAAATTGATGAAAATGCAGGAGGAAAATATCGCTGGAGGGTTTGTGGAAGAGACGAAAATTGAAGACGGATTTTATATTTTAAAATCACAAAATGACAGTGAAAATGTGGAATCCTGTAGCCGGGGAGTGGATAGTAGTTACATACAGTTCCATTTTTGTGTAAAGGGAAGGACAGATCTTTTATTCAATGGCGGTAGTTATGTTATCAACCTCGAAGAGGATAATTCCCTCTTATTATACAACCCAAAACAGGACCTTCCCCTTAATTTGAACCTGGCTCCCAAAAGCTGGCTCATCTCCCTTGTGGTTTCTATCGAGAAATTTCACTCCCTGTTTAGCCAGGAGGCAAAATTTATACCTTTCTTAAGCCTGGAAAATAAGGACAAGAAATATTACCAGGATGGCAAGATCTCCCCTTCAATGGCCATAGTGCTTAATCAATTGATGAACTTTAATCTTATGCCTACCATTAAGGGTTTATATTTCAAAGCAAAGGCATACGAATTATTAAGTCTTCAGTTTAACCGTGCAGGTGATAAGGATGTGGAGCAATGTCCTTTTTTAAGCGATGAGGAAAATATTCTTAAGATAAGAAGAGCCAAGGATATTGTAATTAACCGTATGGCCGAGCCGCCTTCCCTGCAGGAGCTGTCAAATGAGATAGGTTTAAGCCTGAAAAAATTAAAAGAAGGTTTTAAACAAATATATGGCGAGCCGGTTTATAGTTTCCTTTTTGATTATAAAATGGAATATGCCAGGAAGCTGCTGGACAGTGGGGAGTATAATGTAAATGAGGTAGGGCTCAAGGTAGGGTACAGTACTGCCAGTCACTTTATTGCTGCCTTCAGGAAGAAATTTGGTACTACTCCAAAGAAATATATTATGTCCCTTCCTGCAGCAAATTAGATTAATAAATAGCAAAAGCGATAAGCTAATAGATCCCGCATAATAATATTTTTGCGGGCCCACTTCAACCATAAAAAAAACAATTATGAAAAGATCGATTTTAGCTTCATTTTTATTCCTTGTCTTTTCGCTTGCTGGTTCTCTATATGCCCAGGATAAGAATGTGCTGGTTTTTTATAAAACTGAAGGCTTTTGGCACGAATCCATACCTGCAGGTTACCAGGCAATTGCCGACCTTGGGGAGGCAAATGGTTTTAATACTGAAGAAACCGATGATCCTAAAGAATTTACCCGGGAAAACCTTGAGTCCTATGATCTAGTCCTCTTCCTTAACACTACAGGAGATGTACTGGATGAGAAGCAACAGGAGGCTTTTAAGGATTTCATAGATAACGGCGGAAGCTTTTTTGGTATCCACGCCGCTGCAGATACTGAATATGACTGGGAATGGTATGGCAAATTGGTGGGTGCTTATTTTGTAAGCCATCCAGAAGTGCAGGAGGCCGAAGTGGTAGTCACAATGCCAGATCATCCTGCAGTCGCCCATTTACCTGAAAGATGGGTGAGGACAGACGAATGGTATAATTATAAGAATATAAACCCTGATAATAAGGTGTTATTAAAACTTGATGAAAGCACCTATAAGGGAGGAACCAATGGGGAAGATCATCCACTTGCCTGGTACAAAGAACTCGAGGGAGGTGGTATTTCCATCTATACCGGCGGTGGCCATACCATCCAGTCATATACAGAGCCGGCTTTTGTTGAACATTTATTGCGCTCAATACTTTTTGCCCTGGATGTGAAGAAGGATTAATATTTCTTCTATCCTGCAATAAGAAAGAAAAATGCCTGATCGATAACGGGACCATTTAATAATATTATTTTTGATTTTGAAAAAGGAAAATTATGAGCAAAGGAGTTCTTCTTGTTAATCTGGGATCACCCGATAGTACCGATCCTAAGGACGTGAAAAAATACCTCGACGAATTTCTAATGGATGAAAGGGTCATAGATGTACCGCTTTGGGCCAGAAATATCATTGTAAGAGGGATTGTTCTTAACACACGTCCCAAAAAATCGGCAGAGGCTTACCAAAAGATTTGGTGGGATGAAGGTTCACCTTTGATTGTTCTTTCTGAAAGGTTGCGCGACAAGATTGATGGATTAACCTCAGTTCCTATTGTGCTTGCAATGAGATATGGCAAACCCAATATTAAGTCGGGACTGCAGGAGCTTAAGGATAAGGGGGTAGATGAGGTCCTTATTTTTCCTTTATATCCACAGTTTGCTATGGCTACTACAGAGACAATTCTTGTCCTGGCTGAAAAGCTTAGAAAAGAACATTTTCCTGAAATGTCCTTTACATCTGTTCCTGCATTCTATAACCATCCAGATTATATAAGGGTACTCTCGAATAGTATAGCTGAGAGGCTTAAAGGGATAGATTTTCAACACCTCCTTTTTTCCTATCACGGGGTGCCAGAGAGGCATATCAAGAAAAGCGATGTTACCAAATCCCATTGCCAGATAGATGGATCATGCTGCAAGACCCCATCTGCAGCACATCAATTTTGTTACAGGCACCAGTGTTACGAAACCACCAGGTTGGTGGCAGAATACCTGGAGTTAAAGGAAAACACATATAGCGTTTCCTTTCAGTCGCGATTAGGTTTTGACCCATGGCTTCAACCTTATACCGACAGGACCATTGAGAGGTTCGGTAAACAGGGGATGAAAAAACTGGCTATAGTTACCCCTGCTTTTGTGAGCGATTGTCTGGAAACCCTTGAAGAGATCGCCATGGAGGGGGAAGAGATCTTCCACGAAGTGGGAGGTAAGGAATTCACCGTTGTGCCCTGTCTCAATGATCGCGACGACTGGTCTCAAGTCCTTTCCCGCTGGATAGACGAGTGGGCTTTATCCAAACCTGTAGAGGTATAGCATAATGGCAGGGAATGATGCCGCGGTACTGGGAAAGGAACCTATAGGAAAATTGCTCATAGGCCAGGCGGTACCTGCATCTGTTGGCATTCTTGTCATGTCCCTCAACATTCTGGTCGATACGATCTTTGTTGGTAACTGGATTGGCTCTATTGCCATTGCAGCTATCAATGTAGTACTTCCGGTCTCTTTTTTCATAGCAGCATTGGGAATGGCTATAGGAATTGGAGGATCCTCGGTGATCTCCAGGGCGCTTGGCGCCGGAAACAGGGCGAGGGCCCAAAGAACCTTTGGTAATCAAATTACCTGGACCCTTCTACTTACCATTGGAATGGTCATAGTTGGCCTGTACTTCCGGGATTCGCTAATTCCTGCCTTTGGTGGTAAAGGTGATATTTTTGAACCCGCCAGGATCTATTATACCATTGTACTTTATGGAGTCCCTTTCCTTGCACTTTGTATGATGGGGAATACAGTTATTCGTGCAGAGGGAAAACCCAGGTTTGCCATGGTGGCTATGATCATCCCCTCAGTAGGTAACCTCCTGCTTGATTATATTCTTATTTACGTGCTCGATATGGGAATGGAAGGTGCTGCCTGGGCCTCCACTATGTCCTATTTGTTATGTTTTGGATATGTATTATGGTTCTTCCTCTCGAGAAATTCTGAACTTAAGATCAATTTTAAATCATTTGGGCTCGACCGCTCCATCTCTGCAGAGATCGCTTCTCTTGGCTTTGTAACCCTTGCAAGACAGGCTGTGGTAAGTATTGTATACCTACTTATGAATAATATATTATTTGAACTGGGAGGAGAAGACTCTGTTACCGTATATGGGATAATAGCCCGCATGTTAATGTTTGCCCTTTTCCCTGTATTGGGAATGACCCAGGGGTTCCTGCCTATTGCCGGTTACAACTATGGGGCTCAGCTCTGGGACAGGGTCAAAAGAAGTATAGTTACCGCAATACTATATGCCAGTATCCTGGGGCTCCTGGTTTTTGCAGGCATTATGGTATTTGCTGAAGAGATTGTAAGCATTTTTACCACCAATCCTGTGATCATCTCTCAAACTCCCAATGCCATGCGATGGGTGTTTGCAGCTACACCAATTGTAGCATTACAATTAATTGGATCTGCCTATTTTCAGGCCATAGGAAAAGCCACCCCGGCACTTTTATTAACACTTACAAGACAGGGTTTTTTCTTTATTCCGCTGGTGCTCGTGTTGCCGCTCTACCTGGGGGAGCTAGGGGTTTGGATCTCCTTTCCACTGGCCGACCTGCTTTCCACGCTGGTGACGGGTTTTTTTCTTCGGAAGGAAATAAAGCAGAAGCTGGACACAGGATCAGGTTAATATTTTTCTGCTGAAGGAAATTCCTATCTTTGTAAAGGGAGCAACGGCCTGCACATGAAAATTATGAGGACGGGCTGCACCCCTTCCGAAGCATTTTAAAGTATCATTGCTTTTAACCAAGGATCTGTAACTGCAAGCAGACATTAAATAGAGAAACGTGCTGGAATATTATCAATACTTAAAGGCTTTACATCTAATTTTTGTTATCACCTGGTTTGCCGGGCTTTTTTATATTCCTCGATTATTTGTTTATCATATAGAAGCTGCAGATAAGAAGGAACCGGAACGCTCTATCCTCACCACCCAGCTTAAAATGATGACCAGGCGGTTGTGGTACATCATCACCTGGCCCTCGGCTATCCTCGCAACGGGTTTTGCTTTATGGTTGCTTGTATTAATGCCTTTTTGGCTGGAGCAGGACTGGATGCTGGTGAAATTGGGTTTCGTGGTATTGTTATTTATCTATCATTTCAAGTGCCACCTCATTTTCAAAGAATTCCAGCAAGATGTTATTAAATGGACCTCCAATGGAATGAGGTTGTTTAATGAAGGTGCAACGATCATTCTTTTTGCAGTGATCTTTCTTGTGATATTGCGAAATGCCCTGGATTGGATCTATGGAGTAATAGGGATTATATTGCTTTCTGTTATTTTAATGCTTGGCTTTAAGATGTATCAAAGAATCAGGTCAGGAAATCCTAATGCATAAGATGGTGTGATAATTGATTAATGCTGGCTAAATCATTAAAAATTTAAATGAGGCTTATCAAACTTTCCCTTAGAAACAGAATTTTCATTTCCATGATCCTGTTGGTTTTGGGTGCTTCAATTTTGATCGTGGGGGTGACTGTTTATCAATATAAACAAGAGAGTGAAGCCTATCACCGGGAACGTTTGGAAAGAAAGGAGCAGGCCATAAGGGAAAACATAAAATTTGTTCTGGCCAGCACGACTCATGTGGTGAATACTCAAAATTTACCTGTGATCATGAAAGACCGGCAAAAGATCCATGAGATCTCCCAGGTTCATGATATGCAACTCAATATCTATGATCTTTCGGGTAAATTGCTCATCCAGTCCAACGAATCTTTCTTTCGTGACACCTCAAATGATCAAATCCCTCCCCAGGTCCTCAAAGAACTTGAATCTTCTTCAAGAAAAAGATATTTAAGAAGGAGCGAGGTAAACGGTCAGGTTTTCCAGTCCTCCTACTCCTATTTAAATGATAACCAGTTCAAGCCGCTGGCTATACTTTATCTTCCCTACCTGCAGGATGATGAATTACTTCAAAAGGACCTTAATGATTTCCTTATGAAAATGGCTGAGGTCTATTTATTCATGTTGGTCCTGGCTATCCTGCTGTCCTATTTCCTGTCAAAATACATTACCAAATCCCTGAAAATGGTTTCTGAGAAGATCGTGGAAACCCGGCTTGACAAAAAGAACCAAAAGATCGAGATCGAGAACGCATCTGAAGAAATATATACCCTGGTGGCTGCCTATAACAGTATGATCGATGATCTTGAAGAAAGTGCTGTGAAACTGGCCACAGGTGAGCGGGAGCAGGCGTGGCGGGAAATGGCAAAACAGGTAGCACATGAGATCAAGAACCCGCTTACCCCCATGAGGCTAAGTGTACAAAGCTTCCAGAGAAATTTTGACCCCAATGATCCTGAAATTAAGATGAAGGTTGAGGAATATAGCAATACCCTCATTCATCAAATTGATACAATGAGTGCCATAGCATCTGCCTTTTCCAATTTCGCCAAAATGCCTGCGCAGCAAAATGAGATCCTTAATGTTCCAAAGATAGTAAAGCTGGCTTTGGATATTTTTAATGAAGAATATATCATCTTCTCTACAGAAAAAGAGGAGATCCTGGCAAAATTTGATCGCACCCAGCTCATTAGGGTTGTGACAAATCTGGTTAAAAATGCCACCCAGGCCCTGCAGGATATACCAGATCCTAAAATCCTTGTGAGAGTAGAGGAGGTAGAGGATATGGTGAGTATAACCGTAAGTGATAACGGCGTAGGTATAGCCGAAGAGAATAAAGAAAAGGTTTTTGAGCCTAAGTTCACTACCAAATCCAGTGGGATGGGTCTTGGACTTGCAATGGTTAAGAACCTTGTAGAGACCTATGGAGGTAGTATCACATTTACTTCAAAAAGAAATAAAGGGACTATCTTTACTGTAAAGTTTCCTAAATAAACCATTAGTTGCCCTATAAGAAGCAGCCTAAGAAGTTTTGTCTAACCAAAAATAACCGATATGAAATTTGAGAATGTACTTGAGGAGAAAAATGATGGCATTTTAACCATTACTATAAACAGGCCTTCCAAGCTAAACGCATTAAATAAACAAACTATTGAAGAGCTTCACCAGGCCTTTACAGATGCTGAACTGGATGATGAAGTTAAGGTTATCATTTTAACAGGTAGTGGTGAGAAAGCATTCGTTGCGGGAGCAGATATAAGCGAGTTTGCCAATTTCTCTACTGAAGAAGGAAAGGAACTGGCGGCAAGGGGACAGGAAAAACTTTTTGATTTGGTAGCCAATTTCCCAAAGCCGGTAATCGCGGCGGTGAATGGTTTTGCGCTTGGCGGCGGACTTGAACTTGCGATGGCTGCTCATTTTCGAATTGCAAGTGAAACAGCAAAGATGGGATTACCTGAAGTTTCACTGGGAGTTATTCCGGGATATGGCGGGACCCAACGACTACCACAACTGGTAGGTAAGGGAAGGGCTATGGAAATGATCATGACAGCAGGAATGATAGATTCCAGCCAGGCCCTGCAGTATAACCTTGTGAACCACGTTACTACCCCAGAGGAGCTGCTGGAATTTACAGAAAATATAGCACGCAGGATCCTTAAGAATTCCCTGGTCGCAATAAGTGCAGCTATTAAAGCCGTGAACGCCAATTATGAAGATGGGGTAAACGGGTTTGACCGGGAAATCGAAGAATTTGGAAACTCCTTTGGCACAGCCGATTTCAAGGAGGGCACGAGCGCGTTTTTGAGCAAAAGAAAAGCCGATTTTCCCGGAAAATAGATTTTATATTACAAATTTTAAATCATTGGTATCCTATTTATATAGTGTGAATATACATTTAACCTTACTATGTATAGTCTAAGGTCAAGTCAACCTCAATATGTGGCTGGTTTTGAATCTAAAATAGTTTATGGAAATCCAAGCTATTTAGAATTGGGTAAAGCAATGTTTTCCATTGAAGTAGATTTTAGTCCAGGTTCTATATTCTAGCAGCGGAAGCGGTCTAGGTTTTTTAACCAGACATCAATGAATTAAATATGGAATATTTCCTTTTATAAGGATATATTCCATATTTTTGTTTTATGAGCAATGGAGATGAAATAATAAAAGGCAGGGGAGCACAGTTGAATGTAGGGAACAGGTTTGATGCTCATAGCCACGAACTGCGGGATGATTTCCTCAATTATTGTGCAGTAGAAGGGGAAGAGGCCAGGGCGTCGGGAACGACCTTAACAGACACTTTTCCTAAGACCATTGTAAATAAGGTCACCAGTCCCGATATACGAATGGGTTATTCCCTTAATCCCTACCAGGGCTGTGAGCATGGATGTGTATACTGCTATGCGAGGAATTCTCATGAGTACTGGGGTTATAGTGCAGGCCTGGATTTTGAGCAAAAGATCCTTGTTAAGAGGAATGCCGTGGCGCTGCTGGAAAAGAAACTGCGCAGCAAGAGCTGGGAGGCAGAGCCTATAGTACTTTCAGGAAATACAGATTGTTACCAGCCTATAGAAAAAAAGCTGGAGATCACCCGTAGCTTATTGCAGTGCTTTTTGAAGTACAAACATCCAGTAGGTATAATTACCAAGAATGCATTAGTACAGCGGGATATGGATATATTAAAAGAGTTGGCTGCAGATAACCTGGTGCAGGTGAATATTTCTATTACCTCCCTTGAAGAGACTACCCGCAGGTTACTGGAGCCTCGCACTGCCAGTGTGAAAAAACGCCTGGAAACCGTAAGAAAACTTTCTGAGGCCAATATACCGGTAAGTGTGATGATGGCACCCATCATTCCCGGGATCAACAGTCATGAGATCCTACCTTTGGTAAAAGCGATCTCAGAAAATGGCGCTCAAGGAGTGGGTTATACAATGGTTCGGTTAAATGGAGCCATAGGAGGAATTTTTACAGACTGGATAAAAAAAGCCATGCCTCACCGGGCAGAAAAGGTACTGCACCAAATAGCGGAATGCCACGGTGGGAATTTGAATGACAGCCGCTTTGGCAGGAGGATGAAAGGAGAAGGTAACATAGCAGAACAAGTGGAACAACAGTTTCGAATTGCAAGAAAGAAGTATTTTAAGGATAAGGGTATAATGCCTTTGAATTGTGAACTTCACAGGGAGTATAAGGATGGGCAAATGAAATTGTTCTAGGAATACCGGTGGATTTGGCCAGTGAGGCTTTGCTATAGTTTCGTTAATGCCGTGTCATTTATACTAATATTTTTTATCTTTAAAAAAAAGTAAATATGAGAATGAATAGATTTTTTGTGTGGGTATTGGTGATGACAAGTATGGGATTCATGTCCTGCAGCAGTGATGATGATGCTACTCCTGTGGCTACTCTTACCATGGAAGCGAGGCCTGTAATTACCAGCGAAACTTCTTCACCCAGTGTAGTGGGCGGTGCAAACCTGCTGGAGGCACAAATAAGATTAAGAGATATTGGAGTAATCAAAGCCGGCGAGAGTACCGGTAGCAGGACCCTTTTTGGTGATGGGAGTGTACGTCAAATCCCGCTTCTCAATAGTGGGTTACCGGCCCAGCCTACGCAGGTAGGATCTGCCCAGCTTGAACAAGGTAATTATGATAGGGTCACTCTAAGACTTGACAGGGGTCAACAACTCCCCGCAGCCGATCCTATGAATAACCGCTCACTTTCCATCTCGGGGACAGTGAATAATATGCTGCTTATGATACATACAGATGTGGAGGAAATTATTACCAGGACCCTACAGGGAGGGGCACTTAACCTGGCCACAAATGAACGAATTTTTTTAAATATCAATATAAATACCCTCTTTACCGGGATAGATCTTACCACTGCAATGGACGGTAATGGGGATGGCACTATTGAAATTGAACCATCCAACATAGATGAGAACCGTAGCCTCTATACCAGAATGGTAGATAATCTACCAAATGCCATTACGGTAACCCGGGAATAATTTTTATTAAGGCAATTCCCTAATAAGAAAAAGATAGACAGGGAAGTGGTCGCTATAACCTCCGGTGTATCCACCGTAGTCATAACTGCGGTAGGGATACCCTTTGAATTGCCCGTGCGGGGTGATGAGATAATCAGGATTAAAGATCCCGGCCTTGTAGAACTGGTAGGAGGAATAATCTCCGGATAGAAACGCCCGGGAAATTATAATTTGATCAAACAAATTCCACCCATCCCTGTAAGCCAGTGTACCCTGTCCTCTTTTTAGCATTTGTTCCATGGGATTATACAATAGAGCATCAGTGGCTTTAGATTTATCTCCTGTAGTACCCAGTACCTTCTTAATACTCTTATTATGGGGATCATCGTTAAAATCTCCCATTACAATGATCTTGGGATTTACCTCCAGCCTTGAAAGAGAATCGATAATTCTGCGATTGAGTTTTGCCGCCTGTTCCCGTTTATAACTACTCCTGGCTTCACCCCCGCTTCTTGAAGGCCAGTGGTTAACTATAAAATGTACAGGTTCTCCATCCAGGTAACCACTTACCACCAGTTGGTCCCGGGTATATACCCGTTTAGCAGGCTCATCCCTGTCATACAACAAAAGCCTGTGGGAACTGGAGGATCCTGGAATGAATACATCTTTTTTGTAAAGTAATCCTACGTCTATACCCCTACTGTCTGGAGAATCAAAATGTATGATCCCATATTTCGAATCAAGCAGCAAAGGCCTATTTACCAGATCCTCAAGCACCGTGAGGTTTTCTATCTCACAAACACCAATTATCGCAGGAGTAGTGTTAGTAGTCGCCTGCCCAATATCTGCTATTACCCTCGAAATCTTAGTGAGTTTATCCTGATATTTTTCCACAGTCCAAATGTCTTTTCCCTTGGGGGTTCTGTCCTCATCGAAGATCCATGGATCATCAATTGTATCAAATAAATTTTCTACGTTGTAAAATGCAATTGTTCTTATGAGAAATAATTTGTCATCCTGTGCATAGAAAGTACCCGGAAACAAAATTGACATTAACAAAATCGTAATAAACCTTCTTTTTAAATGTAAAATTATTAACATATCATCTTTTTTTTATTAAAATTATATGAAAATAGCATCTTAAGGTAAGGAAAAAATAAAAATATAAAAATATAATTTTTAACTTAATTGTTGAAATCCAGACAATTATACAAATGAAGAGAAAAGGTTTTCTGCTCCTAACCTGGTTTTTGGGGCTGTTCCATATGGCTGCTCAGGAAACAATTATCACAGGGAAAGTTATAGATGCTGTGACTTACGAACCGTTGGCAGATGTAGAAATCAGTATTTTGGGAAGTACCTTGACAATTACCACCGGGGAATCGGGTGAATTTCAAATTGCTGGAGAGGATATCCCTGTAGGAAATCAAACTTTCATTTTCAATAAAACAAGATACCACGTTTTAAGAATGCCTGTGAATATTGAAAAAGATAAAATGAAGAATTTAGATATAATCGCACTTGAGATTGATATGTTCAGAGATCAAATGCTTCTGGGTGTAGTGAGTCTGGGGGAAAGTGAACTTAATGATGGAGAGGGCAGTGTTGATAATGTGGCGGGACTCCTGCAGGCATCACGGGATGTATTCCTTAATGCGGCCGCTTTTGATTTTAGCCAAACCTTTTTCAGGCCAAGAGGACTGGATAGTGAACACGGGAAAATCTTCATTAATGGAGTCGAAATGAACAAACTCTTTAATGGCAGGCCTCAATGGAGTAACTGGGGAGGACTCAATGATGTGCAGCGCAACCAGGTATTCTCTATGGGACTCGTGCCGGCTGAAGTTGGTTTTGGTGGACTCGCAGGGAGTACAAATATTGTGATGAGGGCTTCTAAATATCAGGGTGGTGGCAGGATTTCCTATGCAGCGGCCAACAGAAGCTATACCGGGAGGCTAATGGCTACCTACAACTCCGGTGAAACACCCGCGGGTTGGTCATATTCTTTCTCCATGTCAAGGCGTTTTGCACAGGAAGCATATGTAGAAGGAACATTGTATGATGCCAATGCGTTTTTCTTTGCAGTTGAAAAAAAGATCGGTCTGCGGCACAGTCTTAATTTTACAACGTTTTATACACCCAATATTAGGGGGAGATCTTCAGCAAATACACAGGAGGTAATTGATTTGCGGGGGAGACGATACAACTCCTTCTGGGGATATCAAAATGGAGAATTGCGCAATTCCAGGGTAAGGGAAATAAAAGAGCCTGTATTAATGCTTAATCATTACTGGCAAATTTCCGGCAAGACCCAATTAAATAGCAATCTCTCCTTTCAATTCGGGAAAACTGGAAACAGCCGTATCGATTTTGGAGGAACCCGTCTTGTGGTAGGCCCCGAGGGGCAGGAAAGTTATATTGGCGGAGGACGAAATCCAGATCCTGCCTATTATCAAAAACTTCCAAGCTATTTTTTTAGAAATATAAATAATCCTAATTATGAAGCAGCTTATCGATCCAGGCAGGAGTTCACGCAAAATGGTCAGTTGGACTGGGAGAGCTTATATACTGCCAATGAGCTGTTCCTTGGCTCTGGAGGAAATGCCGTATATGTGATCGCAGAGGACAGGACAGATGATCAACAATTTACTGCAAATACTATTCTTGATCACAAATTTAATTCCTCCTGGAGCTTAAGCTCGAAGCTGAGATATACCCGGCTGTTTAGTGAGAATTATGCACAGTTAAAAGATCTTCTGGGAGGCACCGGCTACCTGGATATTGATTTCTTTGCTGAAGGTGATCAAACCTCGTCCCTGGGTGACCGTGCACAAAGTGATCTTGACAACCGTAACCGCATTGCCCGGCAAGGAGATAGATATAAGTATAATTTTGAACTTCATGCAGAAGTTTTTGAGGCATATTCACAAGTACAGTTTAAACATAAGCAGGCAGACATATACCTCGCGGCAGAGGGTACCCAAACGCGGTATCAAAGAAATGGTTTATACAGGGCCGGCAGCTATCCTGAAAATTCTCTTGGAAGGAGTGCGCTACAGGTCTTTAATAATTTCGGAATTAAATTTGGAGGCAATTACAGGATAACCGGGAGGCATTTGATCAATTTCAATTCAGGATATCTCACCAGGGCACCCACCCTTCGGAATACCTTTTCCAATTCGCGACAAAACAATAATGTTGTTAGGGATATAAAGAGTAAAGAAATTCTATCGTTGGATTTGGGATATATTTACAGGTCTCCACAGTTTCGCTCCCGACTTACCGGTTATTTTACTGAATTCAAAGATGCCACAGAGATCTCATTTTTTTATGCCGATGGACTCAGCGGGCTTGGCAGGACAAGTACTACGGCCTTTGTACAGGAGGTCCTCCAGGGAATAGGGAAAAGGCACCTGGGTGTGGAGCTTGGCCTAGATTATCAAGTTACGTCCACAATAAAACTTAAGGCCGCTGTAGCCGTAGGGCAGTATACTTACAGCAACAACCCGCGCTTATATTTGACTTCAGATAGTTTTGCAGAAACTGTGGATTATGGAGAGTCAATGCTTCGCAATTACAGGATAGCAGGCGGTCCTCAACGCGCTGCACAGATAGGTTTTGAATACCGGGACCCCGGATTCTGGTGGTTTGGCTCCACCGTTAATTTTTTCTCTCACGCCTTTGCAGATATTGCACCCCTTACCCGTACCTCAAATTTTCTTACCGATGCAGATGGCCTTCCCCTTCTTAACTATGACAGTAATACAGCAAGGGATCTTTTAAGACAGGAACAGTTTGATAACTACATCCTGGTCAATGCCGTGGGCGGAAAGTCCTGGCGGGTGAAAAGTTCATATATAGGATTCTTCATAAGTCTCAATAACATATTTGATGTGCTGTATAAAACAGGAGGTTTTGAACAATCAAGAAATGCTAATTACAGGACTCTCAAGGAAGACAGGGAAAGAGAACAGCCCGTTTTTGGTAATAAGTACTGGTACGGGACTGGCGCGAGTTATTATGCTAATGCCTATATAAGATTTTAAGCTATGAAAGAATTCAACATCATCCCGGTAATTCTCTTTGCACTTTTACTTTCCTCCTGCGTAAAATCAGATGATTTTGAACTGCCTGAAATGGTAACACCTGAACTGCCTGCTCAGGGAAATATCACGACTATTGACGCCGTAAAAGGTCATTACAATTTTAATACAAATACTATTTACACGTTCAGGGATACCAATATGTATTTTGAAGGTTATGTGGTCTCCAGCGATGAAGGTGGTAACTTTTATAAAAAGCTGGTCCTGCAGGACAAACCTGAAAATCCTACTGCAGGAATCCAGGTGCTTATTGATGACACCTCACTTTCAGATTCCTTTAATTTTGGCAGAAAAGTAATTGTGAAACTGGATGGACTAAGTTTGGGTTACAACAATGGTGTCATGCAATTGGGTAGGCAAAACCGGGGAGATGTTGTAGCTATTTCCAGGGCGATCCTGGATGACCATATTGTAAGGACCGGCATTACGGCGAACATTGTGCCTTTGCCCTTAAAAATAAGAGATTTTAGTGAAAGATATAAAAATCTGTTTATAAGGCTGGAGGGGGTACAGTTTAACAGGAACCTGGTGCGGGAAAATGATCGTTACACTTTCGCCGCAGAGAATTTCGATAGGTTTGACGGGGAGCGACAACTGGAGAGCTGCAGTGATGGTACCACTACTACCTTAAGCACCAGTACATTTTCAAACTTTAGATCATTGCTACTTCCGGCAGCTTCAGGAAATATTGAAGGGGTATTAACCCGCAACTTTTATGATGATTATTATATCATTACGATGAATTCTCCTGAAGACCTGGATTTTAATAATGGCCCAAGATGTGATCCTGAATTCTTTAAATGCGGGGACCAATTTTCCCCGGGTGTAGAAACCGTTTTCCAGGAAAGTTTTGAGACCATAACTACTCAAAGAATGCTGGAAACAAGAGGCTGGACCAATTTTAATTCCAGCGGGGGGAGCAAAAGGTTTGAGCCGGGAGCGCAGGGAGGAAACCGGCACGTAAGAATATCGGCCTATAACACGCAGGAGAATCCGCTGGAAGCCTGGCTGGTCACTCCCCCAATAAATATTAATACCATTGAGAATGAGATTTTATCATTTGATCTTCGAGCCTCGTATGATAATGCAACGATTTTAAGGGTATATATTACAGCAGATTATACAGGAAATCCTTTGACCACAAACTGGTATTTGCTCGATGCTAATATTCCTGTTGGGCCAACAAATCAAAATGCTGTTACATTCACAAGATCCCATATAGATATTTCCTGTCTTGAGGGAACAGTTCATGTAGCGTTCAGGTATCTGGGTGCAGCTTCAGAAAAAACTACAACTTATGATATCGATAACGTAAGAGTAACAGGAAATTAAGAATTTTCTGTTGTACTTTTGCCTACATTATATTATCTGGAATATACTGGCTATTCCTTTTTAAAAATTTCATCTAATTACGCGAATGGTTAAAAAATTACAACTTGCATTTCTTTTGTTTTTCTTCATTACCTTATCCTCCAGCGGCCAGGATATTGAGGGCTCCTGGAGCTGGAATTCCCAGGATGGCTCAAATATGTTCAGTATTGACCTTATGCGTATTTCAGAAAACAACTACAGGGGGAACCATTGCAGCGTTTACCTGGGAGGAGACAGGATTGATTGCAGGGAGAACGGAGAGGATTTCACCATTGTTCTGGTTCGAAAATCTGAAAATATTTTCCAGGGTAGCATCCGCAGCGGGTTGAGTAACTCCATTGGCAATGTGCAGTTGCAATATTTACCCAATGAGGATAATATTATTTTTAGTCTTAAAACTAATCCCAAGGGTGAATATTATATGCCGCTGGAGGGAAGATTGCAACGGAATTAAAATCTTTTCCGCAATAGCTTTTAAAACAAAAGATCAGCCTGAGTGGGCTGATCTTTTGTTTAATATAGGTACAACAGGTTATCTATTACTTTGTATATGCTTCCTCATAAGGAGACCAAATTTCATAAATAGGATCACCTTTCGAGCTTAGGCCTTTATGATGCCATTCCCCGTCCTTTACTTCATAATCAAACTCCAGGCTGGCACCCACGCGGCTGTCATCACGGGAAAAGAATTCTATATTCTCTGTGTATTTTCCATCTTTAGCAGTGTATGTTCCTCCCCCTGTCCCGCTGAACTCTCCTGTGGCAGAGTTAAAAGCGATCCACTGGAAGCGGTCCCCGCTTAGTATTTTAACGGTCCTCCTGTCCCCGGGGGTAGACCTGCTTAACTCCCCGTCGCGCTCCCTGCCTGTGAACACCCAATTACGGGTGAGCTCATTGCCGGTATTGGAGATCCTGTCCCAAACCATAGTATTAACGGGATCTGAGATCGTAAGGCGGTTGCCACTGTGATCAATGGTATAATTGATCTCCTTTCCAATAAATTCGGGGTTCTCTGTATTAAAATTCTGGATCTCCATATAGCTGTCACCGTCGGTTTGAAATTCTCCTCCTCTCGCACTATGGAATTTATTTCCATCTTTCATTTTTTCACCTACTGCAAAATATCCATCCTGGATGATCTTGACAACTTCCATATCTTCCACCTGGTCTCCATTTCTTTCAATTAATTTCCAGGAGCCATCAAGGTCCTGGGAAAAGAGGATTCCGCAAAAGAGCATTAAAGGGATAAACAATATTTTTTTCATAATTAAAGGCTTTGATTTACACTAAGTTAATTAATAATAATCAAATTTTCAGGATCATTCCTCTTCCCCGTATGTATCATATTCCGGATACAGGAAATTATTATAAGGAAAACGGGTGATGTGTATCTCCCTTACTGCCTCATAAACTTTTCTTCTGAAATCTTCCATATTCTCCTTATTAAGAGCAGAAATAAAAAGAACGTTGTCTCCCATCCTGTTCATCCAGGTTTGACGCCAGTCTTCGAGGGAATTATGAGCAACTGTCCTTTTTGTCTCGAGATCATCCTCGGCAATTTTTTCCTGTTTATAGGCATCGATTTTATTGAAAACCATAAGGGTAGGCTTATCTGCACTCTTGATATCTGCCAAAGTTTGGTTTACAGATTCAATGTGCTCTTCAAAATTTGGGTGTGAAATATCGACCACGTGTAATAGCAGGTCGGCCTCCCTAACTTCATCCAGGGTTGATTTAAAAGATTCAATTAACTGGGTTGGCAACTTCCTTATAAAGCCCACAGTGTCGGTTAAAAGGAAAGGGAGGTTTCGAATTACCACTTTTCTCACAGTGGTGTCAAGGGTTGCGAAGAGCTTATTTTCAGCAAATACGTCGCTTTTGCTTATCACATTCATAAGGGTGGATTTACCAACATTGGTATACCCTACAAGAGCTACCCGTACCAATTGGCCACGGTTGCCCCTTTGCACCTCCATTTGCTTGTCTATGGTCTCTATTTTCTTTTTAAGTAGTGAGATCTTATCCCGTACTATACGCCTGTCTGTCTCGATCTCGGTTTCCCCGGGACCTCTCATTCCAATACCACCCCGTTGTCTTTCAAGGTGGGTCCACATTCCTGCAAGCCGCGGCAGTAGATACTGGTATTGTGCCAGTTCCACCTGGGTGCGGGCATAGCTTGTCTGGGCTCTTTGTGCAAAAATATCCAGGATAAGATTGGTCCTGTCCAGTACTTTACACTGGAGTACACGTTCTATGTTCTTTTGTTGAGCAGGCGAGAGTTCATCATCAAAAATCGCCGTGCCTACCTCATTCTCATCTATAAATTTTTTAACGTCATTGATCTTTCCAGAACCTATAAAGGTTTTAGGATCTGGACGTTCCATTTTTTGTGTGAAACGTTTGATGACCTCCCCTCCGGCAGTATAGGTAAGGAATTCAAGTTCATCAAGATACTCTTCAAGCTTATCGGCGTCCTGATCCCTGGTAACGATCCCTATAAGGACTGCCTTTTCATAATTTAAATCGGTCTTTTCTATCATATTAACAAAGTTACATAATAGAATCTAATCGCTGTTTAAGCCGTAGGGTTTCAGTAAAAAATTAACTTGAATTTAGTGAAAAAAAATCCCGGAGACCATAAGTCCTCCGGGAGATCAAGTATAGAGAAAATTCTTCTTAAAAATTGTAATTGATGCCTGCTCCAAAAACCTCTCTAATTTGAAAGGCACCAACCGCATTATCATCATAAATAGCCTGGAAAAGGAAGTTGGCAGAGAGGTATTTGTTTATTCCCATATCCAGGTTAAGAAGATAATCAATGTCTATATTCCCTGGCGAATCCAGGTAATTGGAATATAAGTTGATATTGTTTTCCATAGTGACATCCTCAAGGATATTAAATTTAAAATATCCGCTAAGGGATGCACCAAATTCAAACCTGCTGGTCTCTCCCTCATCTACGCCAAAATACCGACCGTCAACATATCCCGGGGTAGTAGTGAACTTTTTATCAACGAAGATAAATCTTGCGGTAGCGGGTGCTATGTTAATAACAAAATCTTCGGTCTTCTTCCACATAAATCCGGGCCCTGTTTGCAGGTATGCAGGAGAAAAGAATTGAGTATATTCTGTTCTGGTAACCCTTCCTTCAGCATCCTGACCAAAATTATAGCCTTTATCAAACTGTGTCCTGAAATTAAGAAAGTAAGAATAATACCAGTTCGAATTTTCCATTTGGAGACCGGCAATAGAATTTAATTCAAAACGGTCACTGGTCTTTCGCATGAACTCATCGGTTCGCACTTTAGTAAGACCGTAATTTGCAAAAATACGATTGGTCCAGGAGAAATTATCCTTACGATAGTTCTCCTCATAGTTCATTATGAGGTTTCCAGAGATACTTGATGTCCCACCTCCTGTCCACTCCTTGTTAAAGGCCGATTGGTTGAAGAGTAATTGAATATTACCCTGGTTTGTCCAACCGTTTGGTGGGATATTATTTTCCTGTGCGAAAACGGTGGTAATTAAAAGACTCAGAAGGCCAGAGAGTAATGCTTTTTTCATATGCTATTTCTTGGATTTTTTGTAAAGTGGAACAGAGGAACAGGCCTCCCCATACATAAGGCTCTTTGCAACCGGTTGTAGCTTTGCGATCAAGAGAAGATAGGCGTTTTGTGGTACCGGTTTGTGAGAACAACCCTTTATGATGACCGGTTTATCCTGCAGGTCTTCAACATCAAGATTGCTTATTATCTCTGTATAAAGAATGGTTTCAAGAACATCGAGATCTCCCACAATCACTTTTTTTGCATAAGGTTGTAAATAGGTTGAGAGCAGCATATAGGCCCAGGCAGGTATAATAGCATCTGTAGAACAGTTAAGGGCAACATAAGCATCTTTATACCTGCTCCAGTCATGGGCTGCAGCTTTCTCTCTAAAGACACCTTCACGCAGTACCAGGCCCTCCAGAAGCCAGTCCTTTATATCAAAAAGTACACGCTCCCCCCGGGGGTAAAAATCTTCCAGATCAAAGGTGACCAGTTTACTGTTGGCAACCCTGTTTACTATTTCTGTTGACATGTCTCTTAATTTGGTTTTAATACAGAGTAAGGCTTATAGCATTCCCAATTCCAACTTGGCTTCTTCACTCATAAGTTCCTGTGTCCAGGGAGGATCAAAAGTGATCTCCACTTCACAACCGTTCACTTCATCAAGGGACTTCACCCTTTCCTCCACTTCCTGGGGTAAACTTTCGGCTACAGGACAGTTTGGAGTTGTAAGGGTCATAAGTATTTTTACATCATAATCTGTATTCACCATAACATCATATATAAGCCCCAGCTCGTAAATGTCTACCGGTATCTCGGGATCATATATTGTTTTTAAGACCCTAACGATCTTTTCTCCCAATGCCTCTGTGTCTATTTCCTGTTCCATTTTAATCAAGTTGTGTTTGGTATGCGATGGCATACATTTTTAATTGTTTGATCATACTCACCAGGCCATTAGCCCGGGTGGGTGAGAGATGTTCCTTTAGACCAATTTCATCTATAAACTGTGTGTCGGCTTCAAGTATGTCGGCCGGATGTTGATTTGAAAACACCCGTATTAGAATGGCGACGATACCCTTGGTTATAATGGCATCACTATCTGCCGTGAAAACGAGTTTGTCGCCCTGCAGCTCTGCATGAACCCAAACCTTGCTTTGACAGCCCTTAATAAGGTTTTCATCAACTTTATATTTTTCATCAATAAGGGGCAGTGATTTTCCCAGCTCTATCATATATTCATAGCGCTGCATCCAGTCATCAAACATGGAAAACTCGTCGACTACCTCTTCCTGCTTTTCTTTTATATTACTCACGTTCATTTGTTTTTTTTGCCCTGAATACAGGGTCTCCATTATCATCAAGGAAAATTACGTTTTCTTCATCCATTTCTACGGAAGATATTGTAGAGAATAAATCCATAATTTCCTTTTCCCGCTCCATTTTTCCTTCACAAAACATTTTAGTACTTACCGGGTCCTGAAAGCTTATCTCTTTCCCGGTCGCATTATAACGAATGCTAAACCTGTTGCAGCCTGCATTCCCCATGATTTCCTGTCTGGTGGTATCTATACGAAGGCTTATTTGCTCAAAAGAGATGTCCTTTCCTCGTAATTGAGAAAGTATATAACTGCCTAAGAGGTCCATTTCACCTGTGACTGCTCTTTGGGGCTGCATAGGATCTTTCTTATCTTTCTGTTCACCACACGAAACCATAAAGACCAGAAATATTAATAGCATATTTTTCATAGGCTTCTCTTTTAACTGAGCATGGTTTTCGCTCTTTTTACTGCTTCTATAAATTTATCAATTTCTTCAGTAGTATTATAAAAAGAAAAGGAAGCCCTTACAGTTCCCGGGATCCCATAGTAATCCATAATTGGTTGTGCACAATGATGGCCGGTCCTTACTGCTATTCCTAACTTGTCTATGATCGTACCTATATCATAGGGGTGGATGCCTTCAATGTTGAAGGAGATCACTGCTGTTTTTTTTCTTGATATTCCATAGATCCTTACTCCCGGGATCTCCAGAAGCTTCTCTGTGCCGTAATCCAGGAGCTGCTTCTCATAAGCGGCTATGTTGTCAAAGCCAATGGAATTCATATAGTCCAGTGCGGCTCCAAAGGCTATTCCCCCACATATATTTGGAGTTCCTGCTTCAAATTTATGAGGAAGGTCAGCATAGGTGGTTTTTTCAAAGGTAACCGTTGCTATCATTTCCCCGCCTCCCTGGTAAGGAGGTAATTTTTTTAGCCATTCTTCTTTTCCATAAAGAACACCCACGCCTGTTGGTCCACACATTTTGTGGGCAGAGGCCACGTAGAAATCCACGTCAAGTGCCTGTACATCGGCCTTAATATGAGGTGCTGCCTGCGCCCCGTCAACTAATACCGCGGCACCTTTTTCATGTGCAGCCTTTATGATCTCCTCAATTGGATTCACCGTACCCAGTGCGTTGGACACGTGGTTTATGAAGACGATCCTGGTTTTATTGGATAAAAGCCTGTAAAAATCTTCCATGACCAGTTCCCCGTCCTGGTTCATTGGGATAACCTTTAGAATACTCCCGGTCTTCGCGGTGAGCATTTGCCAGGGTACAATGTTGGAATGATGTTCCAGGGCAGAGACAAGGATCTCATCCCCCTCTTTGAGCAAAGAGGCAAAGCCACTGGCAACAAGATTTATCCCGTGGGTTGTACCCGAGGTGAAAATGATCTCATAGGAATGGGCAGCATTAAAATGATCCTGCACCTTTTTACGTGCAGCCTCATACTTATCTGTCGCTTCCTGGGAAAGCGTATGTACTCCCCTGTGTATGTTGGAATTGTAGTTGGAATAATAATCGACTATAGCATCTATTACCTGTTGCGGGGTTTGAGAAGTTGCAGCATTATCCATATAGACCAAAGGATGGCCGTTTACCTCTCGCTTAAGGATTGGGAAATCTTTTCTTATTTCTTCTATCTCAAAGGGGATCTTGCCTGCAACTGCCTTCATAAAATGGTTTTAAAAAATATTATAGGTCAAATCCAAGGTTCACCCCAAGCTTCAGGGCTATTTGGCGAAGTATTCTCTTCTTAATCTCTGGGATCCTTACGCTTTCCAGTACATTATTGGCAAAGGCATACATAAGTAAAGCCTGTGCTTCCTTTAATGGAATACCTCTGGATCTAAGGTAAAAAAGAGATTCTTTATCCAGCTGTCCTATAGTACAACCGTGGCTGCATTTTACATCATCTGCAAAGATCTCCAGCTGTGGTTTTGAATTAATAGTAGCCCGGTCATTCAACAAAATATTATTGTTTGCCTGGAAGGCATTGATCTTCTGGGCTTCTTTTTCAACCACTACCTTCCCATTAAAGACCCCGGTAGAATTATCGGCATAAATACCTTTATAATCCTGGTGACTCTCGCAATTCGGGAAAATATGATGTACCAGTGTATTATGGTCTACGTGTTGCTTATCTTCTATGATAGTAACCCCTTTTAAAGTGGAATCACAATGTTCCCCTCGTTGAAAGAAATTAAGGTTGTTACGGGTTAACTTCCCTCCAAAGGAGAAGGTATGGATAGAGCAATTGCTGTTGTCCTTTTGTTCGATAAAAGTGTTATCTATTAAAGATGCTGAAGACCGGTCGTTCTGGATCTTATAGTAATCTACGATCGCATTCTTACCCGCGAACACTTCAGTAACCGAATTTGTAAGTACAGGATTATCTGTCAAACTTTGATGTCTTTCAATAATTTGAACCTGTGCATTCTCTTCTACCACAATTAGATTTCTGGGTTGCACCATAAGTGCAGCCTCATTTCCTGTAGAGAAATTCACAATTTGAATAGGCTTATCGGCAACCTTGTTCTTGTGGATACGTATATATGCCCCTTCTTTGGAAAACGCAGTATTTAGTGGTGTAAAACCATTTTCCCTGGTGACCAGCTTATTGAAATACTGGTCGATTACAGGTTTATATTTTGGTTTTGCCAGGGCAGAAGACATAAGACAAATATCATGCTTGTCATGTGTCGTTTGTGAAAGATGGGATGAGAATATTCCATCGATGAACACCAGGTTATAAGTATCTATATCGTGAATAAGATACTTTTTAATATCCTTGTACTCAATAGTGTCTTCCTTCTTAGGGAATACACTGTAATCGTGTTTAAGAACCGAATTAAGGGAGGTGTACTTCCAGGCTTCTTCCTTTTTTGAAGGAAAGCCCATGGTTTCAAACTCCTTTATGGCTTCTGTTCTTAAATTATGTATATCTGCATCCACATCACAGGCTTCTTCAAAAGCAAGGAATGAGGATATTAATTTTTCTTTTAATTCCATTTGGTATAAATTTTATTCTGAATAAATCCTTCCGAAAATGAAAGGAAATCTTACCCGGAACTTCTTAAACGGTTTCTGGCTTTAACCAGTCATAGCCTTTTTCTTCCAACTCGTAAGCCAGCTCCTTCGTGCCAGATTTTACGATCTTTCCATCTACCATCACGTGAACAAAATCTGGAACTATATAATCCAACAGGCGCTGGTAATGTGTGATCACCAATACTGCGTTGTCTTTGCTCCTTAATTTATTCACACCCTTCGCTACAACTTTTAATGCATCGATATCAAGACCTGAATCTGTCTCGTCGAGAATAGCCAGTTTAGGATTGAGCATCGCCATCTGGAAGATCTCATTTCTCTTCTTTTCCCCTCCTGAAAATCCCTGGTTAAGGGACCGCGACAAGAACTTCCTGTCAATTTCAAGCATTTCAGACTTTTCCCTTATGAGCTTCAACATTTCATTTGCAGGCATATCCTCAAGTCCCTGTGATTTCCTGTGAGCATTTATGGATGCTTTCATGAAATTGGTAACGGATACACCAGGGATCTCTACAGGGTACTGAAAAGAAAGGAAAATCCCCCTGTGAGCCCTTTCCTCGGGATCCAGTTCTGTGAGGTCTTCATTTTCAAATACGATCTCCCCGCGGGTCATCTCATATTCTTCTTTTCCGGCAATCACAGAGGATAATGTACTCTTCCCGGAGCCATTAGGCCCCATGATCGCATGAACTTCCCCTGCATTGATTTGAAGGTCGATTCCTTTAAGGATTTCTTTATCCTCTATATTGGCGTGTAAATCTTTAATTTTGAGCATAGTATTGAATATATATCCGGATGTTTCCGGTCTTTATTTTTGTACTTCTGTTTCTTGTGTTTCCTTCTTGCCGGTTATCTCCAGCACTTCTTTGATCTCAATGATCTGGGAATAGCCAGCCGGCATAGGATTATCTGTCACCTTACCTTTGACTTTGACGGGAAAAACCCCGCCGTTATTGTCCTGGTAATTTTTTAGATCCTGTTTTAGATTCGTTGAAATCGAATCGATTTTAACCATATAAACAAATTGGTTACCTTTTAAAACTGCAGCATTTCCTGCTGTAATGAAATTCCCTTCATAAACCTTGATGCTATCCTCTGCCGTCATTACAGGCGAAGGTTCTGACGCAGTTCCCTGCTCACTTTCACAGGAAGATATAAGGAAAACCAATGTTAAGATGAAAAGTAACTTCTTCATATCCTGTCTTGAGTTTTACAATCTTATCCTACCGAGCCTTCAAGAGAGATCTCAAGCAATTTTTGAGCTTCCACCGCAAATTCCATAGGCAGTTTATTCAAAACCTCTTTGCTGAAACCATTCACAATAAGTGCTATGGCTTTTTCTGTATCTATACCTCTCTGGTTACAATAGAATATCTGGTCTTCTCCAATTTTACTTGTGGTGGCTTCGTGCTCCACCTGTGCCGACTTGTTCTTTACCTCAATATAAGGGAAAGTATGTGCGCCACATTTATTCCCCATCAACAATGAGTCACACTGGGAGAAATTACGGGCATTCTCTGCACGGCTGTTTATTTGTACAAGCCCCCTGTAAGAATTTTGGGATTGCCCGGCAGAGATCCCTTTGGAAATGATGGTACTCTTGGTGTTCTTGCCAAGATGGATCATTTTGGTCCCGGTATCTGCCTGCTGGAAATTATTGGTAACGGCAATGGAATAGAATTCCCCAATTGAATTATCCCCTTTTAAGATACAGGAAGGATATTTCCAGGTAATGGCACTTCCTGTCTCTACCTGTGTCCAGGAGATCTTGGCATTCTTCTCGCAAATTCCTCTTTTTGTAACGAAATTATATACTCCACCTTTTCCTTCTTTGTTTCCGGGGAACCAGTTTTGTACCGTCGAATATTTAATTTCAGCACCATCCAGTGCTACCAGTTCCACAACTGCAGCATGCAATTGATTCTCATCGCGGGAAGGTGCGGTACACCCTTCAAGGTAGCTTACATAGCTATCCTCATCTGCAACCACAAGGGTTCTTTCAAACTGACCGGTTCCAGCCTGGTTGATACGGAAGTAAGTTGAAAGTTCCATAGGGCATCTTACCCCTTTTGGGATATAACAAAAAGAGCCGTCACTGAAAACTGCAGAATTCAATGCAGCATAGAAATTATCCCTTTGCGGCACTACAGATCCTATGTATTTCTTCACCAGTTCAGGATGCTCCCTTATCGCTTCTGAAATTGAGCAAAATATGATCCCTTTTTCAGCAAGGGTCTTTTTAAATGTCGTGGTAACCGAAACCGAATCCATTACAATATCAACCGCCACACCTGCAAGCTTCTTTTGCTCATCTATAGAAATACCCAGCTTCTCAAAAGTCTCCCGTAACTCAGGATCGACTTCGTCAAGGCTGTCATATTTTGGTTTTTTATTGGGGGCAGAGTAATAGGAAATATTCTGGAAATCTGGTTTCTTGTATTTCACATTTGCCCACTCGGGTTCTATCATCTCTTCCCAGGCTCTGTAAGCCTCAAGACGCCATTGCGTCATCCACTCCGGCTCTTCTTTCTTAAGAGAGATAGCCCGTACAATGTCTTCATTTAATCCAACAGGAAAAGTGTCAGATTCTATATCTGTATAGAAACCATATTCATACTCCTTGGTTTCCAGTTCCTTTTTTAAATCGTCCTCTGTATATGCCATAACTTTTATTCTAGATTTAAAGCTTTAGTTCTTTAAGAACCTTGCTTATTGAATTGCCGATTATAATTGTGTGAAGAACTTCTAGTGGAGCTCTTATGAATTTGCTCTCGGCAACATGTCAAATTCCATTTTATATAGTACCATTTCCGGTCTTGCTTACCCGGTATGCCTGGATCGAACAGTAAAGAAAGCGTTTGGGTCCTGGTAAGGTTGCTTTTAATTTAACTCTCAAAAATCAAGCAGTTTTTAATTAAAAGAACACTTAGGTTTTTCCCTGCAATAATAATTACAGTGAAAAACTTTCACCGCACCCACAAGTTCTTTGTGCATTTGGATTATTAAACACAAACCCTTTGCCATTTAAACCTCCGGAATATTCCAGGATGGTTCCCGCCAGGTAAAGAACACTCTTTTTGTCAACCACGATCTTTACTTCGTTGTCTTCAAATAATTTATCTGTCTCTCCCTGGGATTTGTCAAACTTAAGTTCATATGATAATCCAGAGCATCCACCACTCTTAACCCCAACACGTACAAAGTCATTGCCGGCGTCGTAACCCTCTTCGGTCATCAATAATGCGATCCTTCTTTTTGCGTCTTCGCTAACCTTTATCATTGTTAAACAGATTAATTCTAAATTGGGGACAAATATACTACAAAACAAACGGTTTACCATAACCTATGTATATGTTTTGGGAATGTTGTCATAGGTGACCCCAATATGATTTTGATTAAATTTTTTACTTATTTTCCAAGGGTTTGAATACTATTTGCCATTTCTTTTTTTTTAGAATAAAACACTGTTTTTGAGATTGCCTACTATATATGGCCGCTTAAATTATAAATCCTTTATTTTTGCAAATTAAAATTTAGACCCATGATAGAAGATAGTCACAATAGCAGGACAAACCTTTCAGAATTAGGAGAATTTGGTTTAATAGATCTACTTACCAAAAACCTGGCTGTGAAATTGCCATCCACAATAAAAGGGATTGGAGACGATGCCGCAGTTATGGATTTTAAAGATCAAAAAACTATTATTTCTACAGATCTTCTTGTTGAAGGGGTTCATTTTGACCTTGCATATATGCCTTTGAAGCATTTAGGTTACAAGGCAGTAATGGTGAATTTGAGTGATATCTATGCAATGAATGCGACTGCCACCCAGGTGACCGTCTCACTTGCAGTCTCCAATAGGTTCCCTGTGGAAGCGCTGGAGGAGCTCTATTCGGGAATAGAACTGGCATCAAAAATATATAATGTTGATGTGGTGGGAGGTGACACCACCTCCTCCACGAAAGGTTTGCTTATAAGTGTAACAGCTATTGGAAAGGCGTCTTTAGAGGAGATAGTTTACAGGAATGGGGCAAAACCCAATGACCTCCTGGTGGTGACAGGTGATCTGGGAGCAGCTTATATGGGGTTACAAATCCTGGAACGTGAAAAGGAAGTATTCAAAGTGAATCCTAATTCCCAGCCAGACCTTGATGCTTACACCTACCTTATTGAGAGGCAGCTTAAACCTGAGGCAAGAAAGGATGTTCCACCCATGTTAAAGGAGCTGGGCGTTTTACCTACTTCCATGATAGATATAAGCGATGGCCTTTCTTCTGAAATTATTCACCTTTGCAAGAACTCCAAAACAGGGGTGAATCTCTTTGAAGAAAAGATCCCACTGGATCCTGCCGTGATATCGGCCTGTGAGGAATTTGAGATTGACAGCACCACTATTGCTCTAAGCGGTGGTGAAGATTATGAATTACTTTTCACTGTCTCCCAGACAGATTTTGACAAGATCAAAGGGAATCCTCATTTTTCCATTATTGGGCATATGACAGAGGAAAGGGAAGGAATGCACCTTGTTACCAGGGCAAATGCCAAAATCCCTTTAATAGCAAAGGGTTGGAATGCAATGGAAAGAGAGGAGGATTAAGAAGCGCTTGCGTAGAACCTTTCTTTGCGTCTTTGATGGATCTTTGCCAGGTAGTCATTAGTTTCCTTGAATCTTGGGGTAAGACGGGCAAGGAAACCATTAGCAGTATCTGTCATTTCTACTCCACAGTTTGCGCATTGGTATTCGTGAATGTGGTTTGTAACATTCTTTGACACCTTTAATTTATGTCCAAAGAAGTTACAATAAGCCTTTGCGAACGGAAATTTTTTGGGGGTAAATTTCTTCATAAAAGGTTGATATTGTTGTTTCTGAAATATAAAAGTATAAAAAAAAGTTAATTATTCGTCAAAAAGTATTATTTAATCGATGAAATGCAGTAGTTCTTCGATTTCTGACGGCTGTTCCAGGTAAGAAAGATGACCGGTATTCACCAGAATAATCTCAGTGTTTGTCGCTTCACCAATCGATTTAACTCTTTTCCAGGGCATTAGTGAATCATCTTTCCCTGCAACCAAAATTTTTCTTCTGTTAAATTCCTTTAACACATCTGTTTTGTCTGTGCGAATTTTCATACCTTCAATTGTAGCAACTATACCTGAAGTAGGAAAACGCACTGCTTCTTTTTTTAATTTATCCAGTTCTTTCTTATGTTTATACTGCTCTTTTGGGGATACCAAATTGGAGATTGCCATTCTTACAAAGGCGCTTTTGTTTTTTTGGATCATTTCAATTCCCCGGTTCCGGTTCTCGATCCTTTCAGGGGTATCGGCTTCTGGTGTGGAGTTGAGCAACAGTAATGTATTTACCATAGTAGCAAATTGATCCAAATAAGACAGGCATACATAACCGCCCAGGGAATGCCCTGCCAAAGTAATCCGGTTCAAATTTAATTTATCCAAAACTGCCTTGACCACCAGGGCCATTTCTTCCATGGTGTGAATGCTTCCTAAATTTCCAGATTTACCATGGCCAGGGAGATCAATACAAACCACCTGCCTTTTTACAGCCAGAGCGGGAACAAATGGTTTTCATATTTTACTGCTTTCCAAAAATCCGTGTAATAAAACCAATGGTTTTCCGGTACCTTTGGACTCGTAAAAAATGTTTGTATTGTTATAGTTAAGGATCATAGCCAAAATTTACCATTATAATTTACAACTAAAAATGAAATTTAATAAGGAAACCCTCATTTTGGGTTTTGCGCTTTTTGCCCTGTTCTTTGGGGCGGGAAATCTTATACTGCCACCAGCCCTTGGTTTCTTCGCAGGTTCGCAATGGTACCTGGTTGCAATTGGATTCATTCTCTCTGCAGTTGGACTTCCCCTTCTGGGAATTGTTGCTCATGCCCGTTTGCAGGGGAGCATCCTTGATTTTGGAAATAGAGTTTCCCCTGTCTTCAGTTTGATCTTTAGTATATTGATTTACCTTATAAGTATTTCCCTTCCCGCTCCAAGGACGGCAGCGGTAACTCACGAAATTGCTGTTGAACCATTTTTTGAAGTTGGCGGACTTTTTACCAGTATAATCTATTTCACGCTGGTTCTTTTTTTTGTGATAAAACGCTCCCAGGTCATCAATAATATTGGTAAATATCTTACTCCCACAATTTTGGTCCTTTTGCTGGTTGTGATCGTTAAAAGTCTCTTCCCGGGTTATTCCCAAATGAAAGAGCCGGAAACAACATTTCCGGTCCTGTCCGGCTTTTTTGAAGGGTATCAAACATTTGATGCGATTGCGGCCCTTGTAGTTGGGGGAGTGATCTTAATCTCTGTCAAGCTTAAGCGCACGGTAGAGCCACGTGAGCTGCAAGTAACGGTCACAACTGCTGCTGTTCTTGCGGGACTTGCTCTTTTGATAGTTTACAGCGGCCTTATTTATACCGGCGCAAGGGTCAATGGCGAATTCTCGCAGGATATCTCCCGCGTTCAATTATTGTCCGGGATCAGCATTCTTAATTTGGGAAATTTTGGAGGCGTTGCCCTTGCTTTGCTTGTCACACTGGCCTGTTTCACAACTGCTGTAGGCATTGTGACAGGTACTGCCGATTTTATGGCGACAACGATTAAAAAACCGGGTACCTATCCCTTCACTGTGGTGGTAGCATGTGTATTAGGGGTTATAATGGGTGCCTTTTCTGTCAACCAGATCATCGACATCGCCCTGCCGGTTCTTATGGTTATCTATCCTCTTACTATCATTCTTATTCTATTAAACGTCCTGCCGGAAAGATACAGGAGCAGGAGGGTTATGAGAAGTGTGGTCCTGGTGACCGTTATACTTAGCCTGCCCGATGTCTTAAAGATCTATTTCACTGAAGAGCAATTACAAAGCCTGCTGCAGTGGGTGCCGCTCTCCTCCTACAACCTGGGCTGGGTTCTCCCGGCGATCATAACATTTACTGTAGTCAACCTGCTGGAATATTATTGGGAAAATAAAACACTGCCCCAAAAATAATTTTCAGGGCAGTGTTTTTGATTTTTTAAACTTCAGTGAATTTCTAGGCGTTCATGAGTTCCTCGATCTCTTCAGCTTCAATAGGAATATTGCGCATAAGATTGAATGGTTCCCCTTTTTTCTGGATTACCACGTCATCCTCCAGGCGAATCCCAAAACCTTCCGCAGGAATATAGATGCCGGGTTCCACAGTGAACACCTGGTTCTCTTGCATTGGTTCTGTAAGAATTCCGTAATCATGGGTGTCAAGCCCTATGTGGTGGGAGGTCCCGTGCATAAAATATTTTTTATATGCAGGCCAGTCCGGATTCTCATTCTTAACATCGGCTTTATCCAGTAAACCAAGTCCAAGAAGTTCAGAGGTCATGATTTTTCCTACCTCCACATGATATTCTGCCCATATGGTGCCGGGAACCAATAATTTTGTGGCCTCATTCTTCACCCGGTTCACAGCGTTATAAACTTCCTTCTGTCTCTTACTGTATTTACCCGAGACGGGGATAGTACGGGAAAGATCGCTGGAATAATTTGCATATTCTGCCCCGGTATCCAGCAGGATCAAATCCCCTGCCTTGCACTGGCGGTTATTCTCTACATAATGTAGCACATTAGCACTGTTACCACTTGCGATAATGGGGGTGTAGGCAAAACCTTTTGAGCGGTTCCTTAGCATTTCGTGCATATACTCTGCCTCAATCTCGTATTCCCAAACACCCGGTTTTACAAAACCAAGGGTCCTTCTAAAAGCTTTTTCTGTAATGTCACAGGCTTGTTGCATTAGGTCCAGCTCTATCTTATCTTTTACAGAGCGCAGTCGCTGCAGGATTGGATTGCTCTTTGCCACCTGGTGTGCCGGATATTTCTGTTTACACCACTCTATAAACCGGTCTTCCCTGGTTTGCGTCTCTACATTGGCCCGGTAGTGCTCATTGGTATTAAAATATACCGTTTCACACTGGGTCATGACCTCAAAGAAGACTTTTTCAAAATCCTTGAGCCAGTATACTGTTTTGATCCCACTTGTTTCATAAGCCTGCTCTTTGTCAAGCTTTGCTCCTTCCCAAACCGCAATATGGTCGTTGGTTTTAGTAAGGAAAAGGATTTCCCTGTGTTTTTCCATGGGGGCATCCGGAAAGAGAACAAGGATACTTTTATCCTGATCTACTCCACTTAGATAAAAAATATCCCGTGCTTGCTGAAATGGCATTGTGCTGTCTGCACTTATGGGATATATATCATTGGAATTGAAGACCGCAAGGCTGTTTGGTTTCATGGCTTCCATGAAATTTTTGCGGTTTTTAATAAAGAGTTTTTTGTCTATTGGATCGTATTTCATTTCGATTAAGTTATTTTTTAATAAAACTGTAGGAGTGGAATACCGATTATTATTTTTTATGCTGAAGGACCTCAGGGTTTACCAATTTTCTACTCTCCATTAATAGCTGTAAAAAAATACTGTTCCTATAAGGTTTAAAGCTGCTGAAGGTTTTGCAGGACCCCTAGTGGCTGGTTTATTGAATAATTTTGAATCTTCATTTATTTCTTCCGGAATGTTTCCGGGGCTTTAAAAGGCACATTTAAGTATCGATTTTCCACTTCATACAAAGGTATCAATATTAGACAGAGTAGAAAACCTAGTCGCCTTCATATAGCCTGAGGCGGTTGCGCAATTTTCTGTTCTTTTTTTGCAATTTCTCAACCTGTCTTAATAAATGATGTATAGCCTCAATACCTTCCAGATTAATTTCCAGGTCATAATGCAGTCTGTGTAATTTTTCAAAATCTCCCAGGTTGTCGCAATGCACATATTCCTTTTGTTCCACCTGTATCACCTCAATGAGACCGCTGTCACCCAGGTATCTAATAAAGGTGTGCTCTACCCTGTAACGGGTGCATAACTCTTCTGTAGATATCAATTCTTCAAAATTCATGAGCGCAGTTTTTGTAATTCTTTAAAAAGTTCTTTTTCTCTATTAGTAAGCTTCTTTGGCATTATTACATTATAGGTTATGTATAGATCTCCAAACTGGCCTTCTTTTTTATATTTTGGGAACCCTTTGCCTTTTAGTTTTACTTGTGTGCCGGGTTGTGTCTCAGGTTTAATGTTGAGCTTCACCTTGCCAGTAAAGGTGTCTATTGTAATCTCTCCTCCCAGGAGTGCAGTGTAAAAATCTACATCAACCGTTTTGTAAAGGTTTTCTTTTTCCCTTTTAAAAGGGGTGTTGTTTATTATTTTGAAAGTTATATAAAGATCTCCCTTAGGTCCTCCCTGTATTCCAGGTCCACCGTGTCCTTTAATTTTTATGGTTTGACCATTTTCAACACCTGCGGGAATGGTAAGGCGAATATTTTTACCGTTGACGGTAAGGGTGTGTTTTTGACTTGTATAAACATCCTTAAGATTTAGCTGAAGTTCTGCATTAAAATCCTGGCCTTTATATTGGGGGCTTCTTCCTGTTCCCCGTGACCTGGCTCCCCCGCCAAACATTTGTTCGAAAAAGTCGGAAAAAGTGTCGTCATCAAAATTACCCGAATAAGTATATCCTCCTCCCGGTCCACCAAAGCCTTCTCCAAAACCGCCGGAATAGCTACCTGCAAAACCACCTTCTTGTTGCTGTTGTTGTCTTGCCTGTTCATACTGCTCGGCATGCTGCCAGTCTTTCCCGTACTGGTCGTATTTTTTCCTTTTTTCAGGATCATTTAATACTTCGTGTGCTTCATTTATTTGTTGGAACCTTGCCTGGGCAGTTTTATCATTAGGGTTAAGGTCCGGGTGATATTTTCGGGCCAGTTTTCTGTAAGCCTTCTTTATATCTGCCTGGGAGGCAGATTTGTCCAGTTCAAGTACTTTGTAATAATCTATAAAATCCATAATTTTTTTCAGAAAAAATAGCTATTACCAAATTACGAAACCTACGGCGCTTTGCTGCAAAAAAGCTTTCAAAAATTCTGTGATATTTAAATTTACAAGACGCCACTGATGCTTTTTTATACCAGACATACCCTTGAAAATGAAGGCCTGATATAACAATTCATAAATTATTTTAAATTAGTTCTAAATTGAATTTTAAATAAGCCTAAAGTTTGTTAAAAACTATAAGGAGGTGTATTTTTGTCCAACTCTTTTTTAATATAAAATTATCTATGGCAAAATCTGCGCTATTAAAGTCATCTTTAGCAAAAAAATACTGGATGGCTTTCACGGGCCTCTTCCTTTGCATATTTTTAGTTGGACATCTTTTAGGAAATTTACAGCTACTCCTTCCTGTAAGTGAAGCGGCAAGGGATCAATTCAATGAATACGGTCTTTTTATGACCACGAATCCTTTGGTGATGATCCTGTCATATATTACCTATTTCAGTATCCTCTTCCACGCTATAGACGGGGTTATCCTTACCATAAATAATAATAAGGCAAGGCCTAAGGGGTATGTGAGCTATAAGCCTTCTACAAATTCTACCTGGTCCTCCAGGAATATGGGATTGCTTGGAACGGTGATCTTTGCATTCATTGTTTTACATATGAACGCATTTTGGGCCAAAATGAAGTTTGGGGGGCTTGACAATACAATTTATACAACAGAAAGCGGGGCGCAGGTAAAAGACCTTTATAGCCTTACTATAGGTACCTTCCAGGATCCCGATTATGGTTTGATCTTCGTGATCATTTACCTGGTAGCCATGATCGCCATCGCCTTTCACCTTATTCATGGATTCTCCAGTGGCTTCCAGTCATTGGGTGTAAACCATCCAAAATATAATGGTTTCATTAGAAAACTTGGATATGCTTTTGCCATACTTATACCCTTGGCTTTCGCTATTATTCCTTTCTACGTCCACTTTGTTTTGGATAATATAAATACAATTTAAGCTATGGGAAAACTAGATTCAAAAATACCAAAAGGCCCATTGGCAGATAAGTGGACCAAACATAAGAATGAAATAAACCTTGTTAATCCCGCCAACAAAAGAAACATAGACGTTATTATGGTTGGAACGGGTCTTGCCGGTGGAAGTGCCGCTGCAACCCTTGCAGAACTTGGTTATAACGTAAAGACATTTTGTTACCAGGATTCCCCTCGTAGGGCGCATTCCATTGCTGCCCAGGGTGGGATCAATGCTGCCAAGAATTACCAGGGGGACGGCGACTCAAATTACAGGTTATTCTACGATACTATAAAAGGAGGCGATTACCGCTCCCGTGAGGCAAATGTTTACAGGCTTGCCGAGGTGTCTGCCAATATCATTGACCAGTGTGTTGCGCAGGGAGTTCCCTTTGCCCGTGAATATGGTGGTTTACTTGATAACCGCTCCTTTGGAGGGGTTTTGGTTTCCCGTACATTCTACGCAAAAGGTCAAACCGGGCAACAGTTATTGCTTGGTGCTTATTCTGCAATGAACAGGCAAATCAACCGTGGAAAGATCCAGTCTTACACGCGTCATGAGATGCTGGACCTGGTGATTGTAGATGGTAAGGCTAGAGGAATTATAGCCAGGAACCTGGTGACGGGAGAAATAGAAAGGCATAGTGCTCACGCAGTTGTGATAGCATCTGGTGGATATGGAAATGTTTTCTTTTTATCTACCAATGCCATGGGAAGCAACGTAACTGCTTCCTGGAAAATACACAAAAAAGGAGCTTTTTTTGCTAATCCTTGTTTTACACAAATTCACCCTACCTGTATACCGGTTTCGGGAGAGCACCAGTCCAAGCTTACGCTTATGTCTGAGTCTCTTAGGAATGACGGTAGGATTTGGGTGCCTAAAAAGCTGGAGGATGCGAAAGCAATTAGAGAGGGAAGGTTAAAACCAACAGAACTTAAAGAAGAGGACCGGGATTATTATCTTGAAAGAAGATATCCTGCATTTGGAAACCTTGTGCCCCGGGACGTGGCATCGAGAGCTGCAAAAGAACGTTGTGACGCAGGTTTTGGAGTGAATAAGACAGGAGAGGCTGTTTACCTTGACTTTGGATCGGCATTTATGCGTTATGGTCGTGAGGCTGCCAATACCCAGCACATTGAGAATGCATCTGAAGAACAAATAAAAAAATTAGGACAGGAAGTTGTTGAGGCCAAGTATGGAAACCTTTTCCAGATGTACGAGAAGATCGTGGATCAAAATCCATATGAGACCCCAATGATGATATATCCTGCCGTACACTATACTATGGGAGGTATCTGGGTAGATTATAACCTTGAAACCACTATCCCGGGATGTTTTGCTACCGGGGAAGCCAATTTCTCAGATCACGGCGCCAACAGGCTTGGAGCTTCAGCTTTGATGCAGGGGCTGGCAGATGGGTACTTTGTTTTACCTTATACAATTGGAGATTATCTTTCCAAGGATATTAGAACCGGTAAGATCTCAACTGACTCTCCCGAGTTTGAGGAGGCGGAAAATGCCGTAAGAGCCCAGCTTGAGAAATTTGTAAATAATAACGGGACAAAATCTGTTGACCACTTCCATAAGCGTCTTGGAAAGATCATGTGGGATAAAGTTGGGATGTCCAGGAATGAAGTGCATTTAAAGGAAGCTATTAGTGAAATAAAAGCTCTTAGACAGGAATTCTGGCAGGATGTAAAAGTGCCCGGAGGTACCAATGAAATGAACACGGAATTGGAAAAAGCCTCTCGTGTAGCCGATTTTCTTGAACTTGGAGAACTGTTTGCAAAAGATGCGCTGCACAGGAATGAATCTTGTGGAGGCCACTTTAGGGAAGAATATCAAACTGAAGAAGGTGAAGCCTTAAGGGATGACGAGAACTTCATGTATGTAGCGGCCTGGGAATATACGGGAGAACCGGGAGACGCTGTCCTGCACAAGGAAGATCTCATTTATGAAAATATAGAAGTTAAACAAAGGAGTTATAAATAGAACTGGATCTTGAGTAATGAGTAGTTGGACCTACTCAATACTCAATACCCAGTACTCATTACTCAATACATAAAGTATGAAGCTTACACTAAAAATATGGCGTCAAAAAAACGCCGCTGCAAAGGGAGCTATTCAAACCTATCAATTAGGTGGGGTAGATCCAGATATGTCTTTCCTGGAAATGCTGGACGTGCTCAATGAGGACCTGGTAGGTAAGGGAGAAGAGCCTGTAGTGTTTGATCACGACTGCAGGGAAGGCATCTGTGGCTCCTGTAGTTTACAAATAAATGGAGAACCTCATGGACCCGACAGGGCAATTACGACCTGCCAGCTACATATGCGTAAATTCAACGATGGGGATACTATTGTAATAGAGCCTTTTCGTGCAAAGGCATTTCCCGTTATTAAGGACCTGGTGGTAGACCGTAGTTCCTTTGAAAGGATACAGCAGGCAGGAGGATATATATCTGTGAATACTTCCGGAAATACCCAGGATGCCAATTCCATTCCTATTCCAAAAGAAGATGCAGATCTTGCATTCTTCGCTGCGACCTGTATTGGCTGTGGAGCCTGCGTGGCTGCCTGTAAGAATGCCAGTGCCATGTTGTTCACCTCGGCCAAGGTTAGCCAGATGGCTTTATTGCCACAGGGGAAAGTGGAAGCCACAAAGCGGGTTCTTGCCATGGTGGAGCAAATGGATGCTGAAGGTTTTGGTAACTGTACCAATACTGGTGCCTGCGAGACAGAATGTCCTAAAGAGATCTCTCTTGAGAATATCGCCAGGATGAACAGGGAATACCTGAAGGCAAGTATTAAATAAGGTTAAATGAAACTTATATATAATTCCCGGGCTTTGCAGTCCGGGTTTTTTTATGCATATTATTTAAAATTTTAATTATGCCTTTAGATTCATTGCCTTCATCAAAACTACCAGGCCAGCAGGAAAGTATTTTCTCCAAAATGAGCCGGCTTTCTGCAAAAAATAAAGCTGTAGACCTTTCCCAGGGTTTTCCAGATTTTCCAACAGATGACAGGTTAAAGGAGCTGGTGACCAGGGCCATGAATAGCGGTTATAATCAATATGCTCCAATGGCCGGAGTTTATGAACTCCGGGAACAGATCTCAAATAAAATAAGTAAGCTCTATTCAAGGGAGTATGATCCTGAAAGGGAGATCACCATAACGAATGGAGCTACCCAGGCCATTTATTCGGCAATTACTGCTTTTGTAGGAAAAGGTGATGAGGTTATTGTTCTAAAACCGGCTTATGACAGTTATGAACCTACAATTAAATTAAATGGGGGAGTTCCTGTTCTCATTCAGCTAAAAGGGAAGGACTATAAGGTAGACTGGCAGGAAGTTAAAGATAAGATTACCTCCAGGACCAGGATGATGATCATCAATACCCCACATAATCCTACAGGTACGGTACTTTCCCGTGAAGACATGCATCGCCTGGAGGAAACCCTAAAAGGAAAAGATATCATTCTCTTAAGTGATGAGGTCTATGAGCATCTCATATTTGATGGCCAAACCCATCAAAGTGCTGCTCTTTTTCCCGACCTGGCATCACGGGCTATTATTTGTGCCTCTTTTGGAAAAACCTTTCATAATACGGGCTGGAAAACCGGCTATTGCGTTGCCCCGGCTGAACTTATGGCCGAAATTTGGAAAGTTCACCAATTCCAGGTCTTTTGTATAAATCACCCTATGCAAAGAGCCTATGCAGAATACTTAAAAGATCCTGAAAATTATCTTGGACTTCCAGAATTTTACGAGAAAAAGAGGGATAAATTCCTGGAGCTAATCGATGGCAGTAGATTTAAAGCCGTGCCTTCAGGAGGGACCTATTTTCAGTTACTGGATTATTCAGAAATTACCACTGAGGCAGATACGAAGTTTGCTGAAAGACTGGTTAGTGAACATAAGCTTGCCACAATACCAATTTCAGTTTTTAATATAGATAACCGGGATAATAATCAGCTAAGATTTTGCTTTGCAAAGACAGTGGAAACTTTGGAAAAAGCTTCAGAAATTATTCATAGGATTTAAGATCTCGACCCCCTTTAAGTTTTTCATTTACGGCACTTCTCACGATCTCTGTAGTGATACCAAACAGTACGTGGGCCAGTAACTCATTAATCTGCATTCTTATAGGAATATCTGTAGGTTTTGGCTCCAGTCCAAGAATAGGAAGGGAGGTTTCGTGGGTAGACACCCAGGTAGATGCACCCAGAATAACCCCATCACTTATGTTGTAGGCATCCTTGTCCTTTTTTCCATAGCCATAAGCAGCTCCAATACTTGCCCCAAAAGGAAAGCTTACCAGCTGCTCGGCCAGGGCTTCATTTTGAGTGCTTATTGGACTCCCTGTGATCTTGGTTGAAAGGTCATCCACGATCTTTATCTGGGCACTTCGTTGCTCGACCTTGCGCACTGGGAGAAATTCCTCCACGAGGCTCTTGATCGCAGTTCCTGCCAGGCCACCTATAAAACCTGCTATTACTCCTCTTGCTGTGCTGGAGGCGAAAGACTTCTGACTAAAAAAATTAGGTGATCTCATATATAGCAATTTTATAATTATTAATGGTTGTATGGGTCGACATACGAGTTTCAGCTTATCCTGTTGTTCCTGAATCAACGGCCTGTATGACTCCCAATTTTGATTAAAACTATTTATATTACCTTTTCAATCCAACCATTTAACAAGTATTTAGGAGGCAACGCTATATTTTTTATAAATTTGAGTATGAAAGAAAATTTAAATGTAGCGGTGCTCCAATTGGACCTGGCCTGGGAAAATGCCAGGAAAAATCTGGAGATATTTTCTAATAGAATAAATGCTTTAAAGGAGGATGTGGATTTGATTGTCCTGCCTGAAATGTTTACAACAGGTTTTTCAATGAATGCCGAATCTCTTGCTGAGGAGGCCGAAGGGGCGGCTTTTGATTGGATGAAAAAAATTGCCCTGGAGAAGGATAGCGCAGTGACTGGAAGTGTCATTGTAAAAGAAGCGGGGAACTACTATAATCGGCTGTACTTCATTTTCCCAAATGGGGATTATAAAACCTATGACAAGAAACACACCTTCACACTTGCAAAAGAAGATCAAACATATACCGCAGGTAAGGAAAGATTAATAGTAGAATACAAAGGCTGGAAAATATGCCCCCTTATTTGTTATGACTTACGTTTCCCGGTATGGGCGAGGAATACGGTAAACTATGATCTTTTGATCTATGTTGCCAACTGGCCCGAAACCAGGATACATGCCTGGGATACCCTGCTACAGGCCCGTGCGATAGAGAATATGGCCTGGTGTATAGGTGTGAACCGAACCGGGAAAGACGGGAATGAATATAACTATAATGGCCATACCGCAATATATGATTGCCTTGGCAAAAGTTTATTTGATCATAATCGTAAGGAAGAATTCACCGAAGTCGTTTCTATAGACAGGGACAGCCTAATAGAAACTCGAAATAAATTGAAATTCCTGCAGGACCGGGATTCCTTTACCTTAAATTAAAGGGTTGATTCACATCCCAGTTTGGCCTTACATCCAGAGGTTCAGGAAAATAGATGATCTCTTCAGGAGCTCGTTTTTCGAGATAATTTCCTGTATCCCATACCCCATTCTCATTTCTGTCATAGATCACACGCAGCAGGAAATTACCGGGGTTTAGATACTCAAATCTTATGCTGGTCTCAGAGGTAGAATATTTTTCAGCCTTAACTACACCTTTCTCATCTGTAAGCTGCACTATGATTGGGAAACTTGCAACGTTGGAAAGGTTTACCGTAACATTGCCATATTCTGAAAATGCCTTTGTTTTAAAAGAACGTTGGATGGTATCATTAGTAGAGCCGTAGAAATCCTGTAAAGCACCCGGCAGAACGGTGAGCCTGTAGGTTTGGCTTTCCTGCTTTGGGAAGATTACAGCTACAGCATTATCCGGTCGCAGTTCAGTGGTGAACTCAACATTGACAGAATCCCGGTCCATCACAGAAATTCTTTCGCTGTTTTGTGATTCCAGCGGGGTATTGGAGCGAAGGATGATATTTTTACCGAAATCAAGGGTTCCTGAAGGTTCAGGAGTGATTTGTAAAGTGTCTGCTGCCATGCTGGTAATCCTTGTTAGCAAGGTATCCACCCGGTTTTGGCTTACCAGCCTGAATTTTAAGCTATCCACCTCCAGTTGTGGTTTGATCCAAACGTGTAAACTATCTTTATCTGGGACCCTGGTAAACCTGTACTCAAAATTGTCTGGTACATTGGTGATGGGTTCAATTCTTAAGCTGTCTGGCAAAGCTCTTCCTCTGTAACCCAACAAGAGCTTATTTCCCGCAAGTTGTTTTGGCCTTTCGGGCTGGAAAGGCTGTATTTCTCTAAAAAGTACAAGGTTATAAGAAGTGTCTGTAGGGACCGTTACAGGTTGCTCAATAAATCCTATTTTTTCTCTGCCTGGATCATACCGGAAATTATTATTACGGTCCTTGACGGCTACAAGTTGATACGTACCTTCTTTAAGGTTGGTTAATTCAAAGCTTTGCAAACTGTCAAGCGTATTGGTAATATAGCGTGGAGGTTGTTTATATACGAGGGAATCTGTAAAATTTTCATCTCTTTCGTATAACATGACAGATATAAAAGTTTCAGGTTCTTTTAAAGTCGCATCTGCTACCGTTCCTTTGACAGTTAGGGAATCGATATAACTTCCTGTAGAAAAAACATATTTAAAGAAAGGAAGGGGATTCCCCTCATTATTGTCTACTACACTATTTCCAAAATTAAATACGTAGGTTGTGTTCTCTTGTAGCGTATCTGTGATCCTTATTCTTATATACTTTTGAGGGCTACCCATTGGGGTGATCTCCGGTTTAGGATCCATTGGCGGTGATATGATCAACTGCTCCTGGGGTTTTTCCAGTTTTATATATTCATCAAAGTAGATCCTTATCTCATCCCTTTTAAAATTGGTGGAATAATTCTCTGGAGTAGCTCTTATGAATTTTGGAGGCTCCATATCGATCTCTCCACCCGTGGGGGTTCCCCGTTTAGCACACTGCGCCAGGCTAAGAATGAGGATAAGTAGGAATAAAAGCTTACTAAAATATTTCATTAAGTACCGGGATTGAGATACAAAGAAACAATTTTTTCCAATGTTACCAGGCAATGGCCATTGTGGCCACACTTATTTTAACACCCCCGGCCTCTTTTAATACGCTTGCGCAGGCTTCCAGGGTAGCTCCCGTAGTGATGATATCATCTACAAGTAGGATATGCCGGTTAGCTACAACTCCAGGATCTGCCAGGACAAAACTTTCTTCCATGTTGCCCCAGCGCGCCAGGCGTGCTTTAATAGTTTGGGTGGAGGAGAAGGATTTTTTAACCAAAGCCGTATCTATATATGGCATCTGCAAGGCAAGGCTTATTTCTCTGCCGAATTTCTCTACCTGGTTATAGCCTCGGTGCTTTAATTTTTTCCTGTGCAGGGGAACCGGGATCACCATTTCCACTCCCGGAAAAGTGCTATTTTCCAATATTTGGGCCGCCATCCACTGTCCAAGGAATGTTCCTATTTCCTGTTGTCCTTTATATTTAAGCTGATGGATCAATTTTTGGACCCCACTTTTCTTATGAAATTCCAAAAGTGCAGTTGCGTTTTCTACCTCTACCCGGCCGTAAAATACTTTTTTCACGGGATTCTCGTTGTTAAGGTGGTAAGTGGTCACCGGCAGGTCGTGGATACACTTTGCGCATATAACAGGTTCATTCTTTACCAGCTCCTGCTCACAAATGCTGCACAATCTTGGATAAAATAAATTAATTAAATCGTGAAACATATGTTAATGAATTGTAACTTCAATTCAGATTCCTATAAATTTACAAACTAAATTAACATTTATTATGACCGAAAACAAAAGTAATACCGCATTGAAGATCTTAACCGGTATCTTAGCCGTAGCTCTTATTGCGCTGGGGATATACACGGTTAAATTTTATAATGAAGAAAAGGAGAATAAAGAGATCCTGCAGCGCGAAAAAGCTGTAATAGAGGATGAGCTTAATGATCTTATTATCAAATATGATGAGGCTATTGCCACCAATGAGGTCATGGACCAAAATTTGGTGGATGCCAGGCAAAGGATCAATGTCCTGCTTGATTCAGTAAAGGATGCTGAGGCCAATCTCGTTTTGATCTCCAGGTACAGAAGGGAAATAACTTCACTTAGGAATGAAAAGGACAGGCTTTTCAGGGTTGTTGATAGCCTTAGTAACCAGAACAGAATGCTTTCTACTGCAATAGACAGTACGAACATGGTCCTGGCAGAACGTACCCGTATGTCCGATTCCCTTCAGCAAACAAATCAAAACCTATCTACAAAAGTTGACCGGGCTGCACAGCTTAAGGTTACATCCCTTAGGGGAGAAGGTGTGATCGTTAGGAATAGCGGAAGGTTGGTAGAAAATGACCGCACAAGAAGAATAGACCAAATTAGAACCTGTTTCACAGTAACAGAAAATGCACTGGCAGAAGCAGGTGAGAAAAATATGTACGTACAGGTATATAACCCCGAGAATGAACTTGTTGGAGATCAAATTGCCGTACAGCACGACGGCGGGGTGATGGTTTACAGTGCAGCCTCCAAGATCTATTATGAGAACGAGGAGCTGGACGTTTGTATACTTTCCAATACAGACAGTGACAGGCTTGTAGCCGGTACCTACAAGGTGTATGTTTATGCCGGTCCACAATTGATTGGTACTTCCTCTTTCGATTTGAGATAATTAATATTTATTAAATAATAACAGCCGCCTTGACCTTAATCGAGGCGGTTTTTTTATTTTTGCGCTATGGCAAAACAAGAAGATCTTTTTAAAAATGTGATATCCCATGCTAAGGAGTATGGGTATATATTCGGTTCAAGCGAAATCTATGATGGTTTAAGTGCTGTTTATGATTATGGACAAAACGGTGCAGAACTTAAAAAGAATATAAGGGATTACTGGTGGAAGAGCATGGTGCAAATGAACCAGAACATTGTAGGGCTGGACGCTGCAATCCTTATGCATCCCAAGACCTGGAAAGCTTCCGGGCACGTGGATGCGTTTAACGATCCCTTGATCGATAATAAGGATTCCAAAAAGCGTTACCGGGCAGATGTGCTGGTGGAGGATTATGCAGAGAAGCTTCTTCAAAAGGCACAAAAAGAAATTGAGAAAGCCCGCAAGCGATTTGGCGATGCGTTTGATGAGGAGCAGTTTGTTGCTACAAACGACCGTGTGAAAAGATATCTGGGACAAAGACAGGAGATCCTTTCCCGGCTTGCCGATTCACTAACCAGGGAAGATCTTAAAGATGTTAAAGCTTTAATTGAGGAGCTGGAGATCGCAGATCCTGAGACCGGTTCAAAAAACTGGACAGAAGTAAGGCAGTTTAACCTTATGTTCGGAACAAAACTGGGAGCTTCAGCTGAATCTTCTTCAGATCTTTATTTGAGACCCGAAACAGCACAGGGGATCTTTGTGAACTTTTCCAATGTCCAAAAAACGGGTAGGATGAAAATTCCATTCGGGATTGCTCAAACAGGAAAAGCTTTCAGAAATGAGATCGTTGCCAGGCAGTTTATTTTCAGAATGCGGGAGTTTGAACAAATGGAGATGCAATTTTTCGTTAGACCGGGAGATGAAATGAAGTGGTATGAACACTGGAAGGAACAACGCATAAAATGGCATTACTCCCTAAAACTCGGGAAAGAAAATTACCGTTTTCACGACCACGAAAAATTAGCTCATTATGCAAATGCTGCGGCCGATATTGAATTTGACTTCCCATTTGGCTTCAAAGAACTGGAAGGGATACATTCCAGGACAGATTTTGACCTCAAGGCTCACGAAGAGCATTCGGGCAGGAAATTAAGGTTCTTTGACCCCGAGCTTAATGAGAATTATGTTCCTTACGTTATTGAAACATCTATTGGACTTGACAGGATGTTCCTCGCAGTACTTTCTTCGTCATTGATAGAAGAGACCCTGGAGGATGGTTCTTCAAGAACCGTATTAAAATTACCGGCTGTTCTTGCTCCTACCAAAGCTGCAATTCTGCCTTTGGTAAAGAAAGATAGACTGCCTGAACTTGCTCAAAAGATTATAGATGAGCTTAAATGGGATTTCCAGGTGCAGTATGATGAAAAAGATGCAATTGGAAGGAGATACCGTAGACAGGATGCAGCAGGTACTCCCCTTTGTATAACAGTAGACCATGATTCTCTTGAAGATAACACCGTGACAGTAAGGTACAGGGATAGTATGGAGCAAAAACGGGTCAAAATTGAGGAATTATATACCATTATAAAGGAAGAAGTGGACTTTCGTAAATGGTTTGAATAGAATTTTATAATATTTTTAACTAGGTAGGAGAGGCAATTATTCATTTAATTGCCTCTTTTAAGTTTTATTAAATGCCTATTTTTAGACACTCAATTCTTAAGCAGCTCCTTATTTTTAATTATGAAAAGATTTAAACTCATTCTGTCCTTAAGCATTTTCTTTATTGTACTACAGGCTACTGCACAGGAAAGGGAAGTATCCGGGCCGGTATATTTGGATTCGGCAAGGGCTGTTCCGGTTTCAGCTATTTCAAAAAAGAAATTAATTCCGCCTTCTACAGAGTTTAAAATAGTAAACCCTCGTAACAGAGGTATTAATCAAGTGGTTCCGGGGAAAGGATTGCCTAAAACAATGGATCCCACGCGGCAGGCAGAGCCGGGAGAATTGCCATCCAAAGCGACTATTCTTTCCTTTGATGCTGCATCCTCGCGTTCAACACCTACAGATCCTACGGGCGCTGCAGGGCCCAATCATTATGTCAATGGTTGGAACTCTGCATTCTCAATATTTGATAAGAATGGAAACCAAATAGTCCCGCCGGCATCACTGGCGAGTATTGGAGGAGAATTTACAAATGAGACCCTGGGTGATCCCATCATCCTGTATGATGAGTTTGCCGACAGGTTTTTGATCACCCAGTTTAGTGATACCCCAGAAAGTTTTTTGGTTGCCGTTTCCCGGGGGCCAGACCCCGTGAATGATGGATGGTATACTTACCGCTTTACTACCAATGGGGCATTGCCAGACTACCCTAAGATCTCTGTATGGAGTGACGGGTATTATGTTACCACTAATAAGAATTCCAGGACCGCCAGCACAAGCCAGGTGGTATATGTTTTTGAAAGGGACAGGATGCTGCAGGGGGAAACTGCCCAGGTTGTAGGTTTCCCGTTGCCCGGGATAAATACAAACGGGTTCTACAGCCCCGCTGGTTTTCACGCAATGGGCGGGGAATTGCCTCCCCGGGGAAATTCTCCTGTTATCTATATGCAGGATGATTCCTGGGCAGGAGTCTCTGAGGATCACTTAAAGCTTTGGAACATCAATATGAACTGGACTTCCCCCGGACTTTCTACCATACAGGAACATCAGGAACTTGGAGCCGCTCAGGGGGTAAGCCCTTTTATTGCGACTTTTGATGGAGGTGCCTTCTCTAATCTCGCACAGCCTGGCAGCGCACCAGATCTTGATGCCCTGCAGGCTACCATGATGTACATGACACAGTACAGGAGATTCCCAACCCATAATTCTGTAGTTCTTAATTTTGTGGTAGACATAGATCCAACTGCTGCAGAACATGCCGGGATCCGTTGGTATGAGCTAAGGCAGGCAGGTGATGGAGAACCCTGGGACGTCTTCCAGGAAGGTACCTACGCCCCAGATAAAAGTGACAGGTTTAGCGGCAGTATAGGTATGGACCGCGAAGGTAATATAGGATTAGGCTTTACAGTACTGGATGACAGTCCAGAGACTCCTATCTATCCTTCTATAAGATACACCGGCAGGTATGCAACAGATCCTCCCGGGGTAATGACGGTAGAGGAAACCACAATTGTGGAGGGCCTTAGTCCCAATCCCTCCTCCAGGTATGGCGATTATGCCCACCTGGTGCTGGACCCGCTGGATGATGTAACCTTTTGGCATAATGGTGAATATTTTGAGGGTGTAGACCGCCGCAACAGGGTAGGGGTTTTTAAGCTCGCACCAGATTTCACGAATGATGTAGGAGTTATAGGACTTGTAGCACCTCGAAACGCCACGCTTTCAAATGCTGAAGAGATCACGGTGGTCATAAGAAATTTCGGAACAAATGCCCAGTCAAATTTCCAGGTGAGTTATGCTGTCGAAGGGGGAGAACCGGTTACCGAAATGTTTACGGGAACAGTGCCAGGAACAAGCTCTGTAGAATTCACATTCTCTACTACTGCAAACCTTGGGGAAATAGGAACAGATTATGAAATTACAGCTCAAACTTTTCTCCCGGGAGATGAAAATGACGAGAATGATGAGTATACGACAACAGTAAGAAACCTTTTTCCCAAAGATGTGGGTGTGACATCAATAGATGCTCCTAAGACAGGACTTGAGTTAACAAGTGCAGAGGAAGTGACCATCACGATAGAGAATTTTGGAGGGGAACCCCAGTCTAATATTCCGGTTGCATATATGCTGGAAAATAATATAAGGGTAAGAGAAGTTTTCCCGGGAACAATTCCTGTGGGCCAGAATGCGGTATATACTTTTTCGCGCACAGCAAATCTTTCAGCTTTTGGAAGATTCAGGATAACTGCTGAAACGATGCTGGAAGGGGATGCTATTCCCGCCAATGATGCGTTTTCAACTTCTGTTGCGAACCTGGATTGTATTCCAACTGGATCAGATTGTACTTCACACGGGGATGGGATCCATTCTTTTGAACTTGCAGGTATCCTTAATGAGAGAATACCATGTGTAGATGGCTATGCCGATTTTATTCAATATTCCACAGATTTGGACCGGGCACAGGGCACATATATTGTAAGGGTTAAAACCCTTTATGACTCCCCGCAGGATGAGCAATTCTCACTTTGGATAGATTTTAATGACAATGGGGTCTTTGATGAAGAGGAAAGATTAATATCCAGTGCTGTCATCCCAAGTGCCAACACCTGGCATGAATATGAATTGGATCTTCCTGCCAACGCTGCACTTGGGGAACATCTTATGCGAGTAAGAGGTGGAGATGTAACTTTCTCAGGAGACCTAAATGATCCCTGTAGTGTTATGGAGTATGGTTCCACTCATGATTATAGTGTAAGGATAATTGACAGTAGTCTTTCCCTGGACGACTTTTTGCTTAACGAAGCAAGGCTGGAGATCGCAGAGCAGGGGAATGGTGTTTTCAGGGTTTTTCTGGAAACAGATTTTGATCGTCCGCTTAGGGTTACCGTCCACAACCTTCTTGGCCAAAAATTAATAGAAAACCAGGTTGAAAGTACAGGCAGGGGATACCTTTATGAATTTGATATGTCCTATGCCGCTACGGGAGTGTACTTACTTAGAATTGGTACCAGGGAAGTAGGAAAGGTAAAACGTTTCCTTGTAAAATAGTGGTATTTTAATACGTTGGAATTATTAAAACCATGAGGTAATGCTTATTTTTGGGGAATTAAAATACCCCCATGAAAATAATTTCTTACAACGTTAATGGAATACGGGCAGCTATTCGAAAAGGGTTTATGGACTGGTTGCAACAGGCCAATCCAGATATAGTTTGCCTTCAGGAAATAAAAGCCACGCCGGAACAACTCGACCTGGATATTTTTGAAGAAGCAGGATACCCCTATCACTACTGGTATCCGGCAACTAAAAAAGGTTATAGTGGAGTAGCTATTCTAAGCAAACATGAACCGGAACATATAGAATACGGTACCGGGATCGATTATATGGATTTTGAGGGCCGTAACCTGCGCGTAGATTTTGAGAACTTTTCTGTAATGAGCCTTTATCTTCCATCTGGCACCAACATCAACAGGCTGGAACATAAACTACAATACATGGCAGATTTCCAGCGTTATGTAGATCAACTAAAGCTGGAGGTTCCAAACCTTATAATTTGCGGTGATTATAATATATGCCACCGGGCAATTGATATCCACGACCCGGTAAGGCTGCAAAACACTTCCGGATTTCTTCCAGTGGAGAGGGAATGGATAGACAGCTTTATGAAAAGTGGTTTTATAGATTCTTTCAGGCATTTTAACGAAGATGGTGATCATTACTCCTGGTGGAGCTACAGAGCAAATGCACGGAATAATAATAAAGGATGGAGAATAGATTATAACCTAGTGGCAGAACCACTTGCCGACAGGTTAAAAAGGGCGGTAATTCTTCCAGATGCCATGCACAGCGACCACTGCCCTGTTCTTTTGGAAATTGAACATTAAAATTTAATTCTACTTAATATGTCAACAAGAATCATATTGAGCTTTTTGCTCTCAGGCTTATTATTTACCTCCTGTGTTTCATCAAAAGCACACAAGGAATTACAGTCCAGGTATGAGAATCTGGAAAACCGAAATCAAAGATTAAACAATGACCTTAGAGAAACCCGTGCAAAGGGAGAAAGCGACCTGGCATCGCTGCAAGAACAATATGACAGGCTCCAGGCAGAACGCGATCAACTTCAACAGGAACTGGAAAATAGCAGGGCAAGATATAAAAGTCTAACGGAATCTTATGATGCCCTGGAAGCCAATAGTTCTACCGCCCTTGCTGAAAACTCAAGGAGAAACAGGGAGCTTATTGCTCAATTGGATGAAAAGGAAAATAAACTGGCAGCAGAACAGGCGCGCCTGGAAAAATTGCAAAAAGACCTTGCAGCCAGGTCCAGCAGGATTGATGAGCTGGAAAACCTTATTGCGGCCAAGGATGCAAAAATGAATGCTCTTAAAACTGCTGTTTCCAATGCGCTAACAAACTTTGAGGGAAAAGGTCTTACTGTGGAGCAACGCGATGGTAAGGTTTACGTTTCTATGGAAAATAAGCTCCTTTTTAGTTCCGGTAGCTGGGCCGTTAATGCTGAAGGAAGAAGGGCTGTTCAACAGTTGGGAGAAGTCCTGGCTCAAAACCCTGATATAGCCGTACTAATTGAAGGGCATACAGATAATGTTCCCTATGGAGGCAGTGGCCAGCTACAAGATAACTGGGACCTTTCAACCAAACGTGCAACTTCGATCGTGCAAATTCTTCGTGAGAACAACAGGATAGATCCCCAAAATTTAACAGCGGCAGGAAGAGGCGAATATGCCCCTGTAGCTTCAAATGAAACGGCAGAGGGGAAAGCTAAGAATCGTAGAATTGAGGTAATCCTTACTCCAAAGTTAGATGAAATAAGCCAGATGCTTAATGAGATAGAGTAATATCCCAGAAGAATAGCTGTTTATTAAAACTTACCCGACCATAAGAAATATCAGGAATAGTTTTCAGCCATTATGGCTTCGGTTTCTTCAAGGTTTTTAAAAACTTCATAGGTTTTTCCCTGGGTCCTTAAAGCTCCCAGGGTATTGGCATATTGAGCCGCTTTTACAGGGTCATTATGAAAGGCAAAACCATATCCCAAACCTCCGGCAAAAGAATCCCCACAACCGGTGGTGTCTACAACCTCCTCCACAGGGACAGATTTTATAAATTTTTTTTGGGTTTTTCCATTTTGACGGGTGTAACAAACGCATCCTCTGGCATCCAGGGTGACATAAAGAACGCTCACCCCATTATCCAGGACATGTTCGGCAAAATCTGCAAGATGGCTGGTGTCCTCTTCATTATATTTCCCCATTTCTTCCTGGCTGTATTCGTTTTTAAACCAGCAGCACTGCGACTCCTCCAAATTCATTTTTAGCACATCTATGTAAGGCAGCCATTCATCACGGTCTACCCAAAATTTTCTTTCTCGTGTACCATTGATATTAAGAGAAGTAGTAGGGCCGTGAGCATCAAAGATGATTAAACCCTTACTGTTTTCCTTAATATGCCGCAAGGTGCTAAGGGATATTTCAAAATCTGTTATAGGAACAAAAATAAATACATTGGAATCCAGGAATGGTTCCACATCCTGCGGCAGGATAGGATTCATAAAAGCTGTTTGTTTTTCAAGCCTGTTATTTTGATCTGTAAACCGTAATTCTATAACCGTTCCCCTGTCCTGGTCTGCATCAATACCCTGTAGATTTACATTTTGAAATTCTGAGAAAAGATCCTTAACGGCCTCTTTGTCCTTTTGATGAATATGGGAGATGACTTCCACCCGGCCACGATCCTCCATAAGCCGTGAAAGGGCTATGGCTGGATGGGTTACACACCCATATTTGTGGATTGTTTCATTTTTATAAGTTATAATGGTATCGCGGGGGACAGGGCCTAAAACTGCTATCTTCTTCATAAAATCAGGGTGTTGAATTCAAGAGATACTAATTACACATGATCTCTAAATAACAGGAATTCTGAAATGAGAACCCTATTAATTCTAAATATAACAAAAAGCTCTTTATTTTTGATGCTTTAGATGAGGAGAAAGTAAAATCCCATCTTTATATTAGAAAAATCAAGAAACAGGATAATACAATGAAGTATACAAAATTACCTCAAACCGATATAGAAGTAAGCACAATTTGCCTTGGAACAATGACCTGGGGCGAGCAAAATACAGAAGCCGAAGGTCACAGCCAAATCGATTTTGCATTGGAGGAGGGGGTAAATTTCCTGGATACGGCAGAGATGTATCCTGTTCCAGCCAATGAAGAAACACAGGGTAGAACCGAGGAGATCATAGGCACATGGTTCAAAAACCACGGCAAGCGTGAAAAGGTAGTCCTGGCTTCCAAGATCGCCGGCCCGGGAAGGGCTATGGCGCATATAAGACCGAATCTTAATTTTAAAAAAGAGGCACTGCAGGACGCACTGCATAAAAGCCTGAAAAGATTACAAACAGATTATATAGATCTTTATCAACTGCACTGGCCTGTGAGAGAAACAAATTTCTTTGGTAAACTGGATTATGAATGGAATGAAGAGAAATGGCAGGACGATTTTAAAGAAGTGTTATTTAACCTCCAGGAATTTGTCAAAGCCGGGAAGATTAGGCATATAGGTTTGTCCAATGAAACTCCCTACGGAGTTATGAGATGCATGGAGGAGACCAGAAAAGGTGCACCCAAAATATCCACAGTTCAAAATCCATATAGCCTGTTGAACAGAAAAGATGAAATTGGGTTGACAGAGGTTTTACAGCGGGAGGAGATAGGCTTGTTCCCGTATTCCCCATTAGGCATGGGGACCCTAACAGGCAAATATTTAAATGCTGCGCCCAAAAATGCCCGCCTTACCTTGTTTACAAATTATAAACGCTACTCAAATAAAAAGGCGGTAGAGGCCACTGCCCGGTATTTTGAAATAGCCGATCGTTTTAACCTTTCCCCTGCTCAAATGGCCCTGGCATTTGTGCAAATGCAACCCTTTGTTACCAGTACGATCATAGGGGCTACCAGTTTGGAGCAATTAAAGGAGAATATAGATAGTGTCGATGTAAATTTAAGCCCTGAAGTAATTTCAGAAATTAATGAGGTCCATGCCGCAATCCCTAACCCTGCTCCTTAAATTGGGCTCACAAGGCTTTCGTGTATGAAAGCAGCCTGTTTTTGAGCAGTTCGTATATGGAACCATTCTTTTGCCTTACCAAGCATTTGCAGGGTATCCTGTGCTGTTAGATTTCCTATGATCCTGGAATTCCTGGTGGTGGGTTGGTCTCTAAGATTTGAAGTGGTCCTTGTCACCAGCCTGTCCTGCACCAGAGTGTCCACGGTGGCCACTGCAAAATCAGGTTCAGGAATTTGATATACAAAAGACAGAGGGTCTATTGCGCCACTATATCCCTTGTAAATTCCGAAATGCAAATGCGGGGCAGTTGTTCTTGCATTACCTGTATTACCTACAAACCCAAGGGTGTCTCCCTTTTTTACGCGGGAATTTCCCAGGGGAGCAATACTGTCCAGGTGGGCATAATAAAGGGATTGGCCTCGCTCTGTATCTCTAAGCCATACCTGTTTCCCACCCAATCCCCTTTCTCCTGATGATGTTATACGGCCATTTGTGGCGGCAATGACAGGGGTACCTCTGAGTGCAAAAATATCGATGCCCTCATGGCTTCTCCTGCCTCCATCCCGGGAGGCTCCCCACAAGCTCTGAATATTCTTATTGGCACCTCCTGCCACCGGAAAATCATACACAGAGGACTTCCTCATTTTGATGCTAAAAGCAGAGTTCGCATTTATTTCAGGCTGAATTACAATTTTGTAAAGCCCGGGTTCCTTTATCTCATTCCTTAGGTAGCGCTTGTCGTATTCCGTTCCGGTAACTTTCCTATAAGCAGCTACTGAATCATTTTCCCGCACAAAGAGATCAATAAAAACAAGGGAGGAGGCGCTATCTGGCTCAACTGCTATATCTATCCTTTCGCCGGGGTTTAATTGAACATTATAGGAATATACCTGGAATGATTTAGGCAGAAAACGTCCGGTTTGCAAATAGGGTAATTCAATTTGTATGCTATCACTCAAGGCCAGCCGTGCCTGTTCTTCCCAAATTTGGAACAAATCACTGGAGATGTTAAAATCCCGTTGATAACGTTCCCTGGCTGTAGGATTTGTCACCAGGTCTTTAGCCCGGTTAAGTTGGGAACAACCGCTTAAAAAAACAAAAATAAGTAGTAAAGGTATGATTATCAATCTCTTCATCGATCTTTTTCTTTCCCATACTTAAGCAGGAATTATGCCATTTTTAGCCGAAAAGATAACTCACCACATCTTCAATTTTTGCTACTTTTTGGACACGGATCGTGTAATTTGTGGCAGGAAGCTTAGTTTGTTTTGAGACCATAATAGTGGCAAATCCAAGTTTTTCTGCTTCAGATATTCTTTGATCGGCACGGGTCACTGGTCTTATTTCACCGGCAAGTCCAACTTCAGCAGCAAAACAAATATCTTTTTCAATAGTGATATCTTCATTGGATGAAAGTATAGCTGCTATAACTGCAAGATCTATTGCAGGATCGTCTACGGTTATACCTCCTGTAATATTAAGGAATACATCTTTTGCTCCAAGTCTAAAGCCTGCTCGTTTTTCAAGCACTGCAAGGAGCATATTAAGCCTCTTGGCATTATACCCGGTAGCAGATCGTTGTGGGGTGCCGTACACTGCAGAGCTTACCAGCGCCTGGATCTCGATCATCAACGGCCGCATTCCCTCCAGGGTAGCTGCTATGGCGGTACCGCTAAGCCCTTCATCATTTTTAGAAATAAGGATCTCTGATGGGTTGGAGACTTCCCTCAACCCGCTTCCCTGCATCTCATAGATGCCTAATTCATGGGTTGAGCCAAATCTATTCTTATGGGCCCGCAAAATTCTATATACGTGATTACGATCTCCTTCAAATTGCAGCACCGTATCTACCATATGCTCCAGGACCTTTGGCCCGGCAATACTGCCTTCTTTGGTTATATGGCCAATAAGGATCACCGGGACCCCTGTTTCCTTGGCATATTTTATTAATTCTGCAGTGCATTCCCGTATTTGGGATATGCTTCCCGGGGAGCTCTCGATATAATCTGTATGCAGGGTTTGTATAGAATCAATAATAACGATTTCCGGCTGAAGCTCTTCAATTTGCCTGAAGATATTCTGCGTTTTCGTCTCGGTAAGAATATAGCAATTTGCCGGATTTGGATTGATACGTTCTGCCCGCATCTTAATTTGTTGCTGGCTCTCTTCGCCTGAAACATAGAGCGTTTTTTGGTTTAAATGAAGAGAGATTTGGAGCAGGAGCGTACTCTTTCCAATCCCGGGCTCCCCACCCAGGAGCGTTAAAGAACCGGGTACAAGGCCACCGCCCAGCACCCGGTTTAATTCTGAATTATTGGTGTTTAACCTGGGCTGGCTGCCAATTTCGATCTCTGCAATGCGTAAGGGTTTTGCAGTTCTTTTTACCTCCCTTGCCGCCTGTGGTTTCCAGTCCTTTTGATCTGGTTTTTGAATTACCTCTTCTACAAGAGTATTCCATTCTTTACAGGAACTGCATTGTCCCTGCCATTTGGAATGTTGGGTTCCACAATTTTGACAGTAAAAGGTAGTTTTGGTTTTTGCCATACAGGTGTTAAAGTGTTATTTAATATCCGAAATCTCTTTTTATGGCTTCGGCTTTATCCAGCATAAAATCTACAGTTAAAAAAGCAACAGGTTCCTGGCCGTAGGCATTTTGATAACTGCGCATGGCTTTTTTTGGATTCCCAATCTCCTCCTCATATCTTGCCTCAAAATAAGTAGCCAGCATGGTCTTTGGATAATGTTTTGAGGCCAGTTTGGAAAGGTCTCTTAATCCATCCCAATTTCGGGTTTTTTCCATGGCGTTGTATACCGCCATGAAGTCATTGAGCCTTATTTGCTTTTGTAAGCCAAAGAGTTCTTCAATGGTTTCATACTTTTCAATGAGATAATCATAACCTGAAACAGAGGTTTGTAACAGGATACGGTTATAATCCTGAAGGGAAATTGGCCGGTATACCTGGAAAATTTGTTCTATTGCTTTTGGTATTGCCATTCCAACAAGGCTATAATGTGTTGCCCCTTCAAAGTTGTCAAACTGGTAATTGATATTTTTGTTATTGAGATTTTTTAATTTCTCATCAAGGGACATTATTCCTTCTTTGAGTTGTGGTATGTCTTCGCTGCCCGTTGCCAGGTAATACCACGTCTTGTTTGAAGATCTGTCCAGGACATCGGCCAGCCTTGTAATCATCTCGGGTGCCAGATCTGGACTTAAGTTGATATATCCCTGAAATAACGGATTTTCCTTCAGCAAGTAATAGTTCATGAAATTTGCAGTGAAATCGTGACCTATTATAACCCTGAAGGGTGCTGTTCTGTATTTTTTTTCCAGATGGGGGATTAATTCCATTCCAATGAACTCAAAAAAAGCAGCTCCCGGTCCTGCCGGTAGAAATCTTTGCTCATCGTAATACCCGTCATCTTCCCTGGAAGATGCCTGGTTAATTCCCACTACGATCATTTCAGGGATGTCCTCCCAATATGAATAATAGTCTACGTTACCTGCTACAGGTTCAAATAAATAATCGCCGTCTAGGACCACCATCACGGGATAGGATTTCTCCTTGTTCGCATCATAATTGCGTGGTAGCTGGATCTTTATTTGCCTGGTTTCTCCTAGTTTTGTCGAGTTAAGGGTCTCGTGTGTTATCTGGGCGTAGGTGACATATGGACCTGCCAATAACAGTAAGAAAAGTAGTTTTTTTATCATAAGGTTAGGTTAAATTACTGTACGCAAGATACTTATTATTTCTTACGGTTAAAAACAGGAAGAAAAAGAAAGGAAAATCCGCCGAGAAGAAGAACCAAAAGGGTTTGGGAGCCCCAGGTGATCCAACCCAGTGCCTCGCCTCCCTGTTTGCTAATTCCAAATAGCATAAGGGCGGCACCAATAGCCACGGGATAAACTCCAATCCCGCCATTTGTAGCAGAGATCGTAAAGGAACCAACTACAAATATGACCATAACAATCCCAAAGGAGAGCCCGGCGGTTTCGGGAATGGTAAAAATAAGCACATAGGTCATAAGAACATACATCAACCAAATGAAAAGCGTATGAAAAATGAAAGCCCACTTTTGCTTCATCCTTAGAATACTGCGCATTCCTTCCAACAGCCCTTTAGCGAACTTCTTGATCTTGATCATAAGCGGTAAAGAAGATCTTTTAATGAACTTAAGTGTGAAAATACCTGCGATCAAAAGAATAAGAAAAATACCAAGGGTTACAAGAGGGTTAATTTCATTTTCCCTGAAGTAGGTAAGCAAGTAATCTGCCTGCAGTAGTAGAGTAAAGCCAATGATGAGAAGTAGCATAATAAAATCTGCAATCCTTTCAGAAATTATGGTTCCAAAGGCTTTTTCAAAGGGGATATCCTCATAACCTGAAACTGTAAGGCCCCGAAGGACTTCACCGGAACGCGGAATTCCAAAATTTGCAAGATACCCGGCCATAACAGCCATAAATCTATTGGCAAATTTGGGATTATATCCCATTGGCTGTAAAAGATACTTCCAACGATAGGCCCTGGACAGGTGGGAAAGGAGGCCGCAGAGGAGCGATAGTGCTATCCAGCCCGGGTGAGCAGAGGTGATATTTTCCCATAGCTCCAGTCTTTCTTCTGGAGTGGCACTCTTGATAGAGTAATAAATGAAAAATACTCCCAGGAGTAGTGGGAGTATTATTTTCAGGACCTTTTTGGTGGTTCTTTTCAAAAGATCAATTAAGCAAATTATTTTCTTCGTTAGGAAACACAAGTGCAGGTTTAAATGCTTTTGCTTCCTCAATATCCATAATGGCGTATGTGATCAATATTAGGACATCCCCTTTTGCCACTCTTCTTGCGGCAGCGCCATTAAGGGTGATCTCCCCCGAGTTACGTGGTCCCGGGATTGCATAGGTTTCCAGCCTCTCGCCGTTATTGTTGTTGACGATCTGGACCTTTTCCCCTTCAATAATATTCGCAGCGTCCATTAGATCTTCATCGATGGTGATACTGCCAATATAATTAAGATCGGCCCCAGTACATTTAACGCGGTGAATTTTTGATTTTACTACGTGAATCTGCATTTGTATAAATTAGTTATCTAAAGCAATATTATCTATTAAGCGCACATCTCCAGCATAAGCTGCAATAAATGCCCTGTAAGTTGCGCCGGTCTCCTTCTCACTGGTTGTTTTCAGGGAATTGGTATCGGCTATTTCAAAATATTCCAGTTTCAAAGTAGGATGTTCAGCAAATTGAGAAGTCACCCACTCATTGATGTATTTTGCACTTTCTGTGCCAAATTTTTCTTTTACCTTTTTAAGGGTTAGATAAATAAATGAAGCCTCGCGGCGTATTTCGGGACTTAGTCGTTCATTTCTGGAACTCCTTGCAAGTCCGTTCTCCTCCCGGTCTATAGGACATCCAATAATCTCCACCGGCAAATTGGCCTTTTCTGTAAGCTTGCGAATGATTTGTAGTTGCTGGAAATCCTTCTCTCCAAAAAAAGCTTTGTGTGGCTGTACTATCTCAAATAGCTTTTTTACTACTGTTCCCACGCCATTAAAGTGGCCTGACCTGAATTTTCCTTCCATTTCGTGCTCAAGGCCGTCGAAGATAAAAGCCTCTGCTTCCACTTTTTCACCATATAATTCGGTCGCATTGGGAGCAAAAATTATAAGATTTAGATTGAGATCCTTCAGCAATAAAATATCAGATTCCAGGGTGCGGGGATAATTAATAAGGTCCTGCGGATTGTCGAACTGGGTGGGGTTTATAAAAATGCTTATAACCACTGTGTCACAAGCTTTTGCAGCTTGTTTTACCAGCGAGAGATGTCCCTCATGTAAAGCACCCATGGTAGGAACAAACCCAATGGTTTTTCCTTCTTTTTTTAATGCCGAAACTGTGCTTTGTAAGGCGGCTTTCTCTCTAAAAATCTGCATTTTATTATAAAATTAACAGCGTGCAAACTTAAGATATCTCTGGCAAACTGCATAAATTTTTGTAATTTTGCATGTTTTTTATTCGCAAAAGCCAATATATATATGAAAGATAAGAGGATATTGTACGTATCATCTGAAGTTATACCTTACCTGCCCGAAACCGATATATCATCTATGTCTTTTGAAGCCGCTAGAATGGTAAATGGCCTGGGAGGCCAAATCCGGATCTTCATGCCTCGCTATGGGAATATAAATGAAAGACGTCACCAGTTACACGAGGTGATAAGACTCTCGGGGATGAACCTGGTGATAGATGACCTTGACATGCCTCTTATAATAAAAGTAGCATCTATACCCAAAGAAAGGATGCAGGTGTATTTTATTGATAACGAAGATTACTTTAAAAGAAAAGCTACGCTCACAGATGAGGACGGGAATCTTTTTCCAGATAATGATGAGAGGGCAATTTTCTTTGCTAAAGGAGTTATAGAAACCGTTAAGAAACTTAACTGGGCGCCCGATATTATTCACGTTCATGGCTGGCTTTCATCGCTGCTGCCGCTTTACCTGCGCAATTATTACGGGAAAGAACCACTGTTTGCCGATGCAAAAATTGTGACATCGATATACAATCAAAGCTTTGATGAAACGTTAGATGATAACCTGGCCAAAAAGATCCTGTTTGACGGTCTGGAAAATTCTGATGTTAAACACCTTAAGAAGCCTACGTATGTGAATCTCATGAAAACTGCAATTGATAATTCAGATGCCGTTATCATTGGTGGAGATGATATTCCTGAGGAATTAAAAAAATACCTTAACAAAGTGGAAAAACCCGTATTAGATTATAAAACTCCTGAAGAATTCTCCACTGCTTACCAGGAATTTTATAATTCCCACGTTTTATCCCAATAAGTAATTTATACCGAATGATTTTATTGAAAAGATTTCGCTCCATACCGGCGGTAATACTCATGGTATTGGCTTTTATCTCCTGTGATGATGATTTTCACTCTATAGGCGGGGAACTTGTTGGAGGGCAAATTGATGCCCTTCCTAAATATGATGCAGGAGTGGTGGCATATAGCAAGAAGCTTCCACCTGTTCAAACTAATAACCTGCCCTTACACCTCCTGGGAGTTTATAACGGGCCGGTATATGGAAGCCATACAGCTAATGTACTTACCCAGCTTTCCCTTCCATCTGGAAATCCATCTTTTGGCAACCGGCCAAGGCTGGACAGTGTAGTGCTTACCCTACCATATTTTAGCACAAGACTGGAAGCAGACGAGCAGGGAAATAATGTGTACAGGCTGGATTCTGTTTATGGAAATTCCCCTATTAAACTCACAGTTTCCAGGACTAACTATTTCATAAACGATTTTGATCCCGATGCGAATTTCGAGAACAGGCAGCGATATTACTCAGATAAGGGTGCAGTATTTGAAAACTCGATCATTGGGGACCCATTATATGAAAACGATTCATTTGTGCCGTCTACTGCAGAGGTTAGTTTTCGTGAACCTAATCAAACCGGTGTTCTGGATACAGTAACTGTTGCTCCACGGTTAAGGGTGCACCTTCCGCTGGAATTCTTCCAGGAGAATATAATCGATAGAGAGGGTTCTACAGAATTGTTCAATAATAATAACTTCAGGAACTTCATTCGCGGCCTTTACTTTAAGGCAGAGCCGATAAATGATGATGGTACTATGATGTTGCTCAATTTTAGAGATTCAAACGCGGGCATTATCCTTTATTACACTAATACCATTGAAGAGGAAGGGGAGGAAGACGTTTTGGAAGAGAATAGCTTTAAATTAAACTTTGGTCCTAACCTTATCAATACCTATTCCCAGGAGCTTTCACCGCAAATTGAAGCAGGCATCCAGGCATCTAACGAAGAAACAGGAGGTGAACGTCTTTACCTCAAAGGCGGGCAGGGCAGTATGGCGGTCATAGACCTTTTTGATGAGGAAGAGCTGGAAGAACTGAGATCAAGAGATTGGCTTATAAATGAAGCAAATCTTACTTTTTACGTTGACCAGGCTACAGTCCAGGGTGGAAGTACAGAGTCCGAGAATATTTACTTATATGATTTGACAACCAACCAGCCACTCAGTGATTTTTACAGTGGCCGGGATCAAAGTGGAAACTTAATTAGGAATCCTATACATGCACCGGTTCTTGAACGGGATGAGGATGCCAATGGGATATTTTATAAAATTAGGATTACCAGTCATATTCGGGAAATATTAGAAGGAAATACAGATAATGTAAAGCTAGGGTTGGTTGTTACTCAAAACACCGGGTTAATAAACCCTGCTGCGCTAAGAACACCTGTTGGACCTGTTTCACAAGTACCTATTGGTTCAGTTCTTACCCCCAGAGGAACAATATTACATGGGAATTTATCTTCCAACGAGGATAAAAGATTAAAATTCAATATTTATTATACAGATATAAGCAATTAGAAAATATGTGCGGAATTGTTGGTTATATAGGACACAGGGAGGCGTATCCCATCGTTCTTAAAGGATTAAAGCGGTTGGAATACCGGGGATATGATAGTGCCGGGATCGCCCTTTTTGACGGGACAGCCCTAAATCTTTGTAAGACAAAAGGTAAGGTGGCAGATCTTGAGAAGAAATTTGAAGAAACCACTTCTACCTCTGGAAATATAGGAATTGGGCACACACGCTGGGCAACTCACGGGGTGCCGAATGATGTAAACTCTCACCCTCATTACTCAAATTCAGGTAACCTGGTGATCATACATAATGGGATCATCGAGAACTACGACTCTCTAAAGAAAGAACTTTCTAAAAGGGGTTATACATTTGAATCTGATACAGATACAGAGGTGCTCGTAAATCTTATTGAGGATGTTATGGTCAATGAAGAGGTAAAGCTTGGAAAAGCGGTACAAATTGCATTGAACCAAACTGTTGGAGCATATGCTATCACAGTTTTTGATAAAAGAAAACCAAATGAACTGGTAGTTGCCCGCTTGGGTAGCCCACTGGCCATTGGGATTGGGGAAGATGAATATTTCATCGCATCTGATGCTTCACCGTTTATTGAATTTACCAGCAATGCGATCTATCTTGAAGATGGAGAAATGGCGGTGGTAAGAAGAGGAAAGCCTATCAAAGTAAGAAAAATTCACGATGATTCCCTTGTAGATCCTTATGTACAGGAGCTGCAGCTTAACCTGGAACAAATTGAAAAGGGGGGCTATGACCACTTTATGCTTAAGGAGATCTATGAGCAACCAGATGCCATAACCGATACTTACCGCGGTAGAATGCTGGTAGATGAAGGTATTATAAGAATGGCAGGGGTAGATGACAATATTGAAAGAATTGCCAATGCAAAAAGGATCATTATTGTCGCCTGTGGTACTTCCTGGCACGCCGGCCTGGTCTCAGAATATATCTTTGAAGATCTTGCAAGAATACCTGTTGAGGTGGAATACGCTTCAGAATTCAGGTATAGGAATCCGGTGATTTATGAGAATGATGTGGTAATCGCTATTTCTCAAAGTGGTGAAACGGCAGATACTATGGCGGCCATAAAGCTTGCAAAGGAAAAAGGAGCTTTCGTATTTGGAGTTTGTAATGTAGTGGGTTCATCCATTTCCAGGGAAACCAATGCAGGCGCCTATACACACGCAGGGCCCGAGATTGGAGTTGCATCAACCAAAGCTTTTACTACTCAAATTACGGTGCTTACTCTTATCGCTCTAAAACTTGCGAAATACAGGGGAACTATCTCAGATTCTGATTTTAGGTACCATTTGCAGGAGCTGGACAGGATTCCGGCAAAGATCTCCAAAGTACTGGAGGAGAATGAACATGTTAAAATTATTGCTGAAAAGTATAAAGATGCTCCAAACTGTCTTTACCTGGGCAGGGGGTATAATTTCCCCGTTGCGCTTGAAGGTGCTTTAAAACTGAAAGAAATTTCATATATTCATGCTGAAGGTTACCCTGCTGCTGAAATGAAGCACGGGCCAATAGCACTTATCGATGAACAAATGCCTGTGGTGGTGATCGCTACCCGCAAAGGTCATTATGAGAAAGTGGTAAGCAACGTGCAGGAAATAAAATCAAGAAAAGGGAAGATCATTGGTATTGTTACTGAAGGTGATGAGGCCGTAAGAGAACTTGCAGATTATGTAATCGAAGTTCCGGAAACAATGGAATCACTTACCCCATTGTTAACCACTATTCCTTTACAATTATTATCCTATCACATAGCAGTGATGTTAGGCAAGAATGTGGACCAGCCACGTAACCTGGCAAAATCTGTGACAGTAGAATAGTTGTTTTTAAACGAGTTTGAAATGCCCCTTCTATTCCCGGAAGGGGCATTTTTTATAAAACCTTTTGAGAATTGCCCGATATTTCCCTCGAGAATTCAGGAAATTATAGGTTTTACCGCATGTTGGAAGGAACCGGCAGCTTATTTAAAAAAGTTGTGAGTGAGGCTGTTTAATTTTATAAAGAAAAAACTATCTTTGCAGCCGGAAAATGACTTATGGTATATTCTTAAAATTTAGGGATTTATCGTGGTTAAGTTTTAGAAATCTCAATAATAAACATTAAAGGATTATATAATGTCTAAAATCACAGGTAAAGTTGCACAAATTATTGGCCCTGTAGTTGACGTGGTTTTCAACTTGGAAAACGCCGATTTACCAAAAATTTACGATTCCCTGGAAATTACCAGAAAGGATGGTTCTCTTTTAGTTCTTGAGGTACAGTCTCACATTGGGGAGAATACTGTAAGAACAGTATCTATGGATTCTACAGATGGTCTTGCCCGTGGGGTTGAGGTAGTTGCTACCGGTGCTCCTATCCAGATGCCAATAGGCAAGGATGTTTACGGCCGTTTGTTCAACGTGATTGGAGATGCTATTGATGGGATGGAAAATCTTCCTAAAGCAGGTGATGCAGGATTACCAATTCACCGCGAGGCTCCAAAATTTGAAGATCTTTCTGTTTCTACAGAAGTTTTATATACAGGAATTAAAGTTATTGACCTTATCGAGCCTTATGCAAAAGGTGGAAAGATTGGTCTTTTTGGAGGTGCCGGGGTTGGAAAAACCGTACTTATCCAGGAATTGATCAACAATATCGCAAAAGGTCACGGTGGACTTTCAGTATTCGCAGGTGTTGGAGAAAGAACCCGTGAAGGAAATGACCTTCTAAGGGAGATGTTGGAATCTGGGATCATTAAATATGGAGAGGACTTTATGCACTCTATGGAAGAAGGTGGATGGGATCTTTCTAAAGTAGATAAAACTGCCTTAAAAGACTCCAAAGCAACTTTCGTATTTGGACAAATGAATGAGCCACCGGGAGCACGTGCCCGTGTTGCGCTTTCAGGTCTTACCATAGCAGAATACTTCCGTGATGGAGCGGGAGAAGGACAAGGGAAAGACGTACTTTTCTTCGTAGATAACATATTCCGTTTTACACAGGCAGGATCTGAGGTGTCTGCACTTCTTGGACGTATGCCTTCTGCGGTAGGTTACCAGCCAACTCTTGCAACAGAGATGGGTGCGATGCAGGAGCGAATTACTTCTACCAAGAATGGATCTATTACATCTGTACAGGCGGTTTACGTACCTGCAGATGACTTGACAGATCCCGCACCGGCTACAACCTTTGCCCACCTTGATGCTACTACAGTACTTTCACGTAAGATCGCAGAGCTTGGTATCTACCCTGCGGTAGATCCTCTTGATTCTACTTCACGTATCCTTACAAAAGAGATCCTTGGAGCAGATCATTATAACTGTGCACAACGTGTAAAAGAGCTTTTACAGCGATATAAAGAATTACAGGATATCATTGCCATCCTTGGTATGGAAGAACTTTCTGAAGAGGATAAACTGGCTGTATCACGGGCAAGACGTGTACAACGTTTCCTTTCTCAGCCTTTCCACGTAGCAGAGCAGTTTACAGGTTTAAAAGGAGTTCTTGTTGATATTAAGGAAACAATAAAAGGTTTCAATATGATCATGGATGGGGAACTGGATCACCTTCCGGAAGCAGCCTTTAACCTTAAAGGAACTATTGAAGAGGCGATCGAGGCCGGTGAGAAAATGTTGGCAGAATCATAAATAGTATTGAGTATTGAGTAGTTAGTATTGAGAGCTTAGCTCCCGCACTACTACTCAATACTCAATTCTCATTACTCAATACTAGAAAAAATATGTATTTAGAAATAGTTACTCCTGAAGCAGTAGTATTTGGGGCTGAGGTTGAAGCAGTAAAAGTTCCCGGTGTCGATGGAGAATTCCAGATGCTTAATAATCACGCACCTATTGTTTCTCTTCTTATCGAAGGCGAGGTTAAGATAAATCTTGCGGCAGGAGCTGCTGCAGATATGAAAAAACTTTCGGATGCTTTTAGAAAAGAAGGGAATAATGTTCTTTACTATAATGTAAAGGGAGGAGTTCTTGAAATGAAAGATAATAAAGCCATTATTCTGGCAGATTAAGATATTGATAATATATTTTAAAAACCCTGTTGAGCGATCAACAGGGTTTTTAATTTATTAAATTTTAATATAAATATGCCGCTCCGGAGCTAACAAGGAGATTAGTTATACTATTCTTCTTTGTATTCCAAAATATCCCCTGGTTGGCAATCAAGGGCTTTGCAAATGGCCTCCAGGGTGGAGAACCTTACTGCTTTCGCTTTTCCCGTCTTGAGAATGGAGAGATTCGCATTGGTGATCCCAATGGCTTCTGCCAGCTCATAGCTCTTCATATTCCTTTCTTCAAGGATCCTGTCCAGGTTTATAAGAATTGGCATTTTATACTGTGAATTTATTTTCTTCCATCAAATTATTTCCTTCCTTAAATATTTCAGCAAGAATGAAAGCAATGAGGGCCACAAGTAAAATGTCAAGGGATACCGAAAAAGAAGTCGTTGCATGATTCCCAAATTCCCAATAATTAAAAATTGAAAAAGCAGTTATAAGTAGACAGTAATATCCAATATTCTTAAATGCATCAACATTCGCCTGATGGAATGTCTCAAGTTTTCTAACAGATTGTAAAACCTTCTGAAACTGACTAATTGAGAGATAAATTAAAAATAGAATCCCCGCAAACTTTAAATAATTAAAATATAAAGAGGCTAATTTCCAATCTGTAAATCTTAAGTCCTCCTCATGCGCAGGTATTTGGCCAGTGGAAGTTTCTGTTTTAATAAATACGATTGAATCTACCTCCGGCTTGTTTACCTTCCACTCACTATAAAAATCCGGTTCAAATTGGGAGTGAATAAAAACTGCAGTGATCATAATAATTGTAATACCAATAATTACTTTAAATAACTGGCAAAAGAAATTTGCGATGTTCAATAGTGAATTTCTGTTCATAGGAATTATGGCTAGTTTACTTAAATGAATGCCTTTTATAGGTTTACCAGATTTTAGGTCTATTAAACCGTTAAGTCGTTTTCCTGCTGCAAACTTCTCGCGTAACTGAACGCTTTTGAAAGAAGAAGGAAGAAAAGTCCTATTGCCAGGATAAACCAAACAGAATTAAAAGAAGAATCAAATGCTCCTCCCGCCTTAATTTCCCTCTCGAATACTATGGGCAATGTAAATTCCAGTATTATTTCAAATAAAACCGTAAAAATTAGTAATTGCCCAATTAACTTAAGTCCTGAGATTTGTAAAGGAGTGAAAAGTTTTCTCTTAAAAAAACTCCGAACCACCTTTCTCATAATATAGACAGCATAAATGAAAAGAGTGGAAATGAGGAGCTTTAAAAATATTCCAACTGCAAATGCAAAATTAAACTCTGTGATTTGATAATGATGAATAGTAAGATTAACGGGGATATCTGTAAAAAAATAAAATACAGTAAAAAGTAAGCGGAAAATTAGACCAATGAGGGTAAACCAGAATATTACGTCCAGTAAAGTTTTTAATAATACCGGAGGTTTCAAAACAGAAGATTTCATTTTTTTATTGTTTATCGATAACAAATGTAAATTATATTATTGATAAACAATAAAAAAAGCGAATATATATGTGTGGGATTTTTAATTCGCCAATCTCTCAGCAGCAACTGCTATCTTTTCCCCGGCTCCATTCACGGCGAGACGGGAGATGTTATGTAATTTGTATTCGGCCAGATCTGCTATCTGTATCCACTTGCTTTCTCCAAGCATATCATACATTAAAAGCTTATTGTCCTGGCCCGCCAGGATCCTGTTTTTATCCAGCCATACGTAATCCTGCACATCCTGGGGTAGCGCCGTGAGGAAATAACTTTCGGGCTCCCCATCTACGTTATCTATAAGATAGAGGTCCAGCTCATTTTGGTCATTTCTTACAGTGTAACTCATCGAGCCCGTTCCCGGAACTTTGTGCAGGGAACGACCTGCCCGGCTAACAATCTTCGTGGCGATATCCTCTTCGAGATCGAGTAAAACGAGGTCCATCCCCGTACCATTGAGGACAGTAGTAAGAATTCTCAATTCATCGTAAAAGGCGAAATAACCTATTTTAAGATCCTTGTGCAGCAATTTGGAGTCATCTTGCATCATCCAGTCATACCTGTAGAGCCTTTGAAGCCCTGTGGTGTCAAGTCTTACAGCGGCGACATCATTTGTACCGGGAATGCGGGCGGGAGAATATTCGCTGCCATGGCGTGTTATGCTTTTAATTTCTTCTTCGTGGATGCCAATATTATGTGCTGCAATTTCAGTTTGGCCATTAATGGTCCTGGAGTATAAGATAATATCGTTAGAATAAAAGGATGGCTGATTGTCATACCCGGGATTATTGGAAATATTTTTTCCGTTTTTGAATTGCAGTTCCTTGCCTTCAGCAACTATATCAAACACAAAGATCTCGGGATTTGAATTTTCCTGTGCCATTAGTGGAAAACACAGAATAATGATCGCATATTTGTAGTTTTAGGGAAGATATTTCAAAAAACATAAAACTTCGGCAATTCACACGAAGATTTTCTCAATAATTACATAAAAAATAATTACCATTTTTTCATATCCATCTCGAACTCCAGTCCTTTATTTGCAATTCTTATAAGCCGCTTTTGTTTATTGAACTTCAATAATAACTGTTATATTTGCGTATTACAGACATTTTAAATTACCACATGCTCGTAGCAATACTATTAGGATTTATATTTTCAATGTTAATGCCGGTGGCAGGAAAGTTCTTTAAAGGGAAATTTGCCATCGTTTCTTCCTTAGTCCCATTAGTATTGTTCGCATATTTTGCTCAATTCATACCACAGGTATCTAACGGTGACCTGGTGGTTCATAGCTATTCCTGGGTCCCTGCATTCGGGGTGAATCTCGATTTTAACCTGGATGGGCTTTCCCTTCTTTTCTCCTTAATGATCACGGGAATTGGATTCCTGGTCTTTGTTTATACGGCATCATATCTTAAGGGTCACGAATATCTGGACAGGTTCTATGGCTATTTGGGGATGTTTATGGCTGCCATGCTGGGGCTGGTATTGTCAGATAATCTTATATCCATGTTCATCTTTTGGGAACTTACGAGTATAAGTTCCTTTTTTCTCATAGGTTTTAATAATTCCAATCCTGAATCCCGTAGGAGCGCAGTCATGGCATTGGCAATTACAGGTTTTGGAGGACTTTTTCTCCTGGTAGGTGCCTTGTTCCTGGGAGCTGTGGGAGGTAGTTATAGTATCACAGAACTTTTAAGCTCAAGTGAGGCTATTGCAGATAGTCCTTATTACATTTTGATCGCGGTAATGATTTTCATGGCTGCCTTTACAAAATCTGCCCAGTTTCCCTTCCATTTTTGGTTGCCGGGGGCAATGAAGGCGCCCACTCCGGTTTCTACCTATCTGCATTCTGCAACGATGGTAAAGGCAGGTATATATCTCCTTATGAGATTAACCCCTGTGTTGGGTAGTACAGAATTCTGGAATTCTACCCTTTTAATTGTTGGGGCCATAACCATGACCTATGCAGCTGTCCACACCCTCTTTCGTACAGATCTTAAAGGAATATTGGCATATTCCACGATCTCTGCCCTGGGGATCCTGGTATTTCTTATTGGTCAGGGAACAGAAGGTGCATTACTTGCAGCTGCTGTCTTTATAGTTGTTCATGCTCTTTATAAGGCCACACTATTCCTTGTGACAGGAATAATAGATCATCAAACCCATTCCAGGGATGTAACCTTTCTTAAAGGTTTGCGCAAAGTTATGCTGCCGGTAGCCATAGCCGGTTTTCTGGCTGCAATTTCCAGTGCAGGAGTTCCTCCAACCATTGGTTTCCTTGGGAAGGAGCTCACCTATGAGAGTACCCTGGCGGTGGTGGGGACCCCAATTTTATGGATTGCGCTTATTCTTATTACGAAGATTCTTTTGCTACACGCAGGATTCGTGGCCGGTATTAGTCCTTTTATGGGGAAATTACCCGCCAAACTTCAAAATACAAAAACTCCCGGGCCTCTGTTATGGGTTCCTCCATTAATTTTAGCAACAGGTGGAATTCTGTTGGGAATTTTTCCCGGTCTTATAGATGGACCGCTTATAAAACCTGTGGTAACTGCAATGGGTGAAAATGTAGGAGATCAATACCTGGCATTATGGCATGGATTCAATACTGTCCTGTGGTTAAGCGTTGCTACTATCGTAATAGGTACAGTGCTGTATTTTGTATTAAAACCTTCTCAACGGCTGGTTGCCACTGCCGCGAGAGTTGAATTTCTATCGCCTAAATCCCTTATGACCGGAGCCTGGAATATTTTTAATACTATTTCCTCTTTTTGGACCGGGACTTTTCAAAATGGATATTTAAGAAATTATGTAAGCACAATTATGGTCTTTATGATTGGGCTTACAGGTTATGCACTCTGGAATACAGCTACCTTTTCAATAAACTTCTCCACATTAACAGATATTACCCTTTACGAAGTGGCTGTGGTAGGAATGATGATGATAGCTGTGATCTATACGGTGTTTACCAGGTCAAGACTAGCTGCGGTAGCTTCAATGGGGGTGGTTGGATTGGCGATATGTTTAGTGTTCGTCTTTTACAGTGCGCCAGATCTTGCAATGACACAGTTCTCCATAGATACTCTTACCGTGATCCTGTTTGTACTTGTATTATACAGGTTGCCAAGATATCTTAAGCTATCAAATTATAAGACCAGGATAAAGGACGGGGTGCTTTCCATTGCCTTTGGGGCTATTATAACTGTGCTTGTGCTGGAAGTCCTTGCAGAACCTGTGGGGTCTGAAATTAGTGATTACTATGCCCAAAATGCATATGTGCTTGCCCATGGAAAGAATGTGGTGAATGTTATATTGGTCGATTTTAGGGGGAGTGATACCTTTATGGAGATCGCAGTACTTGCAATTGCTGCAATAGGAGTGTTTGCTTTACTGAAACTAAGGTTAAAGGAAACAGACCAACGCTAAAGAAATAAAAATGAGAACAATAATATTAAAAACAGCCTCTTCCTATCTTTTACCGGTATTGCTGTTATTTTCTGTATTTATACTTCTACGCGGGCATTATTTGCCGGGTGGGGGATTCGTTGGAGGTCTAATAGCCTCGATTGCATTTGTCTTGCATGCATTTGCAAATGGCTTGTCCAATACAAAGACACTTTTAAAATTTCACCCGGGCTTTTTGATGCCCGTGGGGCTCGCTCTCGCCTTTTTGAGCGGGATGGCTCCCTTTTTATTCGGTTTACCTTTTATGACCGGGTTATGGTATCCTGATTCTATTCCGGTTATTGGATCCCTTGGTTCGGCATTATTTTTTGACATAGGGGTGTACCTGGTGGTGATTGGGGTTACCCTTACAATTATTTTTACAATAGCAGACACTATTTAATATGGAAATAGTATTAGCAATAATGATTGGTGTGCTGTATGCAGCAGGGATATATATGATCCTGCGGCGCAGTCTTGTAAAGCTTATTCTTGGGATCATTATCCTGGGAAATGGTGCCAATTTGCTTATTTTTTTACTGGGACGAATCACAAAAGGTAAGCCGCCACTTATACCAGGCAACCTTAAGGTGTTCGAGGAAGCGTATGCCGATCCTATCCCCCAGGCATTGATATTAACTGCGATCGTTATAAGCTTTGGATTACAATCCTTTGCTATCATACTAATAAAAAGAGCATATAAAGTGGTGAAGACAGACGATCTTGACGAAATGAACGCAATAGACCAGGATTCATGATGCAACAAATAATTTTATACCCTTTATTGCTTCAGTTATTTTTGAGCATTGTCCTAATGTTTGCCTGGCAGCGCATAAGCTGGCAAAGAGTGATAAGTATAGTTGGAGGCATCGTAAACCTTGGGATTTCGGCATGGCTCTTTATGCATATATGGAACAACGGGACACAAACTGTGCAGGCCGGAAACTGGGAAGCCCCCTTCGGGATTACCTTTGTAGCCGATTCCCTCTCTGCCACCCTCGTGTTGCTTACTGCAATTTCAGGTGTAGCAGTTTCTATATTTTCGGCTTCTTCAATTGTAGCGGCAAGGCTTAAGTTCGGCTATTTTCCCATTTTCCACTTTTTATTACTGGGGCTTAACGGGGCTTTTCTTACTGGAGATATTTTCAACCTGTACGTGTGGTTTGAGATCATTATCATAAGTTCCTTTGTGCTTATCACCCTGGGAGGGGAGAAAGCCCAGCTGGAAGGCGCGGTGAAATATTTTACTATGAACATCCTGGCCTCGATGATCTTTCTTACGGCCATTGCTGTATTATACGGTTTAACAGGTTCCTTAAATATGGCCGATCTTGCAATGAAAGTCGCTGCTATTGAGAACCGCGGGCTGGTGGAGATCACCGCAATTTTGTTCCTTATAGCCTTTGGAATTAAAGCTGCAGTTTTCCCGCTGTATTTCTGGCTTCCAGCATCCTATCACACTCCACCATCTGCAGTGTCAGCGATATTCGGGGGCCTATTAACTAAGGTTGGGGTCTATGCCCTTTTAAGGGTTTTCACCCTCATCTTTGTAGGCGATGTATTCCTGCAAAATACGATCATTGTAATGGCTATTCTCACCCTTATTAGCGGTGGAGTAGGGGCATTAATCCAAACAAACTTAAGGAAGGTGTTTTCCTATCTTATCATATGTCACATTGGGTATATGATCATAGGACTTGGAATGTATACCGAGGTAGCAATAGCGGGTACTATTTTTTATCTTATCCATGATATTGTTGTAAAGACCAATCTTTTTATGGTTGGAGGTTTAATTTACAGGATCAAAGGTACAACCAATATCAAATCGTTGGGGGGGCTATACTCTGAATATCCAAGGCTTAGCCTGCTCATAGCTATACCATTATTCTCATTGGTTGGAATCCCTCCGCTATCTGGGTTTTGGCCTAAGATCTCGCTTATTTCGGCAGGGTTTTCCCTGGAGAACTGGTGGGTAATAGGAGCCATATTATTTGCAAGTTTGATCACAATGGTCATCATTGCCAGGGTATGGGCAAATGTGGTGTGGAAGGATAAAGTGGAATTGCCGGAGAGGCTCAACTTTAGATATTTTGATAAGTTAAATAATATTCGAAAATCTCAATTGATAGTACCTATAGTTTTTCTCTCCCTTGTATCTTTATATATTGGATTTGGAGCAGAACATATACAGCAGCTTTCTGCACGGGTAGCAGGAGAACTTATGGATAATCAACAGTACATAGATGCTGTCTTTGATAACGGCCAAAATACGAGACCATGAAAAACAGGTTTTTATCAAATATTTTATTGACCTTTATCTGGGTGGCTCTTACGGGGAATTTTACATTTTCCAATTACATTTTTGGGTTTATTGTAAGTTTTTTCATCCTAAGGCTTATAACCCGTGGAAAGAAAGATGCAAAATATTTCAGGCTATTGCCTAAGGTCATCGCTTTTATTTTCTTTTTATCAAAGAGTTGGTAAAAGCCAACATCGAGGTGGCATATGAGGTTATGACCCCGGGTTATGGAATGACTGCCGGAATTGTAAAGGTTCCTCTTACGGCAAAGTCTGACCTTGAGATCTCTTTTCTGGCCAATTTGATCTCGCTTACACCGGGAACCCTTAGCCTTGACGTATCAGATGATAAAAAAGTGCTTTACGTGCATTCCATGTATATTAAAGACAGGGAGAGTTTTATTGCCGGTATTAAAAATGGATTTGAAAGACGTTTATTGGAAATTTTAAGATGACATTACTTGATTTTATATATTATTTTGTGCTGCCGGTGCTTTCGGTTTCGATCTTCCTTATTTTTATAAGGTTCATCAAAGGGCCTAAGATGGTGGACAGGGTGATCGCGCTGGACCTTATAATAACCACCGGTATTGGCTTTATAAGTGCATATAGTATCCTCTTTAATCAGCCTGCGCTTCTTGATGTTGCTCTTATTCTGGGTCTAATTGCATTTTTAGGGACTGTGGCCTTTACGTATTATATTCAACAAAGAAATAAATAGATGGTAGTAGATATAGTTGTAGGAGTTCTTTCTTTTTTTGGAACTGTGTTCGTCTTCCTGGCTGCAGTGGGTATGGTACGTATGCCAGACACTTATTTAAGGATCTCTGTTACTACCAAGGCTGCAACTTTAGGAATTGGGTTATTATTAATCGCAGGGGCTATTTATTCCTATGACCTGGCTATAACAGCAAAGGTTATGGCCATAATTCTTTTTATCTTGTTAACTGCACCTGTAAGCGCCCACCTAATTGGGCGGACTTCCTATTTTGCCGGGGTAAAACTATGGAAGGATTCCATAATGGATGACCTGGACGGAAAATATGATAAAAATACACAGGAACTTAGCAGTGGTGAAGAAGATGAAAAGGACATTAAGGGGTCTAAAAAGGATAAAGCGGTAGATTAATCCTTTCGCAATCCAGCTTTCTCCCTGTTAGCATCCAATTCTCTTTTCCTTATTAATTTGTTTTCTATTATAGTGAAGAAAAAATTGATAAAGAGGACCAGGAAACTTATAATAGCCAGTTCCCAATACATATCAAAGGCAGCAAGACATCCTGCGGCGGCACTGCACCAAATGGTAGCTGCACTTGTAAAGGCCTTCTATCTTCCCTCTTTGTTGCAGGATAGTACCCGCCCCTATAAAACCAATCCCTGTAATAATTTGTCCCAGAACCCTGGTGGTATCAACAAATTCATCACCACGAAATTCCAGTGACATAAGGACAAAACTACAGGCGCCCAGGGCAACCAGGGCGTTGGTCTTAAGCCCTGCATCTTTCCCCCGTAGCTCCCTTTCTAGTCCAATTAATAGTCCGGCCAGGACTGCAAGACAGGCCTTGATCGCAAAAACGGCAGTATCCATCTCCATGAAGTAAAGTATTATTCTATTTTTACGATATGAAGTTAACACAAAAAATGGAAAAAAAACTGGAGGGGAGAAAGGAGCTTGATGCTCTAAGGCAGCTTATGCCCCCACCGGTACTTATTGATTTTTTTTCCAATGATTATCTGGGGCTGGCAAAATGTAAAAAGATCTATGATCACAGCCTGGAGATAATGAAGGAGAATAGCTGTTTTTTGAACGGTTCCACAGGTTCCAGGTTGCTTTCAGGAAATCACTTTCTGTTTGCAATGGCTGAGGCTTTAATAGCCAGATTCCACAATGCAGAGGCTGCCTTGCTTTTTAATTCCGGATATGATGCCAATTTGGGCTTGTTATCCTCAATTGCCCAGCGGGGGGACATAATTTTATATGATGAATCCTCTCATGCTTCAATTAGGGACGGGATATCAATGGGGGTTGCCAAGGCCTTTAAATTTAGACATAACGACGTAAATCACTTATTGCAACTAATCGAAAAGTACCAGGCTGGATCTTATGAAGGAGAGATCTTTGTTGTTACAGAGTCTGTCTTTTCAATGGATGGAGATAAACCCGATTTAATCAAGATAGCCGACCTTACAAATAAACTTCACTGCCGGTTAATAGTCGATGAAGCACATGCCACAGGAGTGTTGGGGAAAAACGGTGAGGGACTGGTACACCAACTTGGATTGCAGGAAAAAGTTTTTGCCAGAATAGTTACCTTCGGGAAAGCCCTTGGGGCCCACGGGGCAGCTATTCTTGGCAGCAAGGAGTTACAGGATTATCTTGTGAATTTTTCAAGGAGTTTTATCTATACCACCGGCTTGCCTCCACATTCGGTGGCAACAATAATCGCAGCCTACAGTATGCTTCCCGGAAATGATAATTATAGATTGCTGCACGATAATATCAAATACTTCAGGCAGGAGGTAAAAAAAACGATCTGGAAATCGACTTTATAAATAGTAAGACTGCAATCCAGTGCTGTATAATCCCGGGGAACGCGAGAGTAAAATCTGTAGCTGCGAATCTTGAAGCTGAAGGATTTGCCGTAAAAGCTATTCTTTCTCCCACTGTTCCCGCAGGTAAAGAAAGGCTCAGGTTCTGCCTTCACAGCTATAATTCTCAGGCAGAAATTAATAAGGTCTTGAAGCTATTGGCTACCTTTATAAAATAATTATCCCTCTTATGTATTGGGAACCTTGTAAAGATGAAAGAAACATTTTCCAAAGTAGCGGTTTTTCAATATTCCGCCGAGGCTCAAATAGTGAAGTCAAGGCTGGAGGCAGAAGGGGTTG